>SUUQ01000008.1 GCA_015062445.1 Alphaproteobacteria bacterium
CAACAAATTGGGGTAAATATATCACAATGAAAATACTGTCTGTTCTAAATATTTCTAATAAAGAAAATATAACCTGTGATTCTGGTTATATTTTTCAAGCTATACTTGCAGAAGAGTTTAACAAAAATGGGCACGAATATATTGTTGCAGGCTCTAATTGTAAGCAATTTAGAAATGCAAAAATTCCACACACCAAAAAGGTCTATTTACCATTGGGGACAAATAAATATAGCGCCAGATTTGATTTTGATTCTAGGTATTTTTATAAACTGCTATACAAAATAAAACCGGATATTATTTTTAATACCCAAGCAGAATTGACACCCGCTATAAAATCTGTACTGGCATGGAATAAATTAAATATACCTGTGGTAACCTATTGTCATTATCCCGCATTATGGGCCAATAAACCGAATTCATCAATCCCGGAGTTGGACCAAAGTTTAAATTCCGAAAATTTGTGTACGCCTATTTTAATGAACATACTAAGCGCCCTACAAATATCTGATGCTTTTATAATACAAAGCAAATTTGCCAAAGAATTATTAGAAAAGGCAGCAAAATTTCACAATATAAAATATAGTAGAAGTAGATTTTTTGTCATAGCACCACCGGCAGACGAAAAGTTCTTGGAATATATATATACAAATGATCCTGATAGAAATTTTGTATACAACCACAGATTGTATAAGACATACGGAACAGAAAAATTTATAACTACATTCAAAAAGCTGAACAAGAAATATGGTGTTAATTGCTCTGTTCTAGACCCTATGCAAAAACGTTCTAAACAACGTTCCGCACACAACAACACCCCGGCTGAATATTTACAACAAATGGCTCAAACGCAGGGATTCATTGTTGAGAGAAAAAATAGGAACAGAAATGAATACAAGCGAATTTTATCAAAATCTCTTGCAGGTTTTGCTCCATTAAGACCGGCCTGCGTTTGGTCTATGGCTGCAATGGATTGTATGGGACTGGGAATTCCTGTAATTGCACCAAATCTGGCCGCATTTCCTGAATTTATACCACAAAAACTGCTGTATAAAAATCAATCTGAATTAGAAAATATTGTTAAAAACATAATCGAAGACAGCTCTTTCAGACAATCAATGTCTAGACAATGCTTTGATATAGCAAAGAAATATTCTGCTAAAAACATTGCAGGCAAATTAGAAAGTGTTTTCAAACAAGTATTGGATAAAACATGTATGGAATAACAGGAATTGTCGGAAACGATAAAAAATATTTAATAAAATCTATAAAGAAAATTTCCGGGCGGGGGCGCGCTTATGTTGTTCAGAATTTATCAGCAGATAAATATATAGCTTTATCCTTTACCAAAACGAACAAAAACCCACGACCTGTTCATTTCTTTATAGATGAGTGTTCTGGGGATTTTTGCCTGTTTTACGGTATATTATACGATAAAAGTACAATTTATAAGCTGTTGGGAACAAGCGCAATATCAGATGATGCCGAACTTATTATGAAATTGTACAAAAAAATAGGGGCTAAATTTATAAAATATCTTGACGGTAGTTTTGTTATTGTTTTTGGCACAAAAGGCAAGTTATCGCTAATTTCAGATTATTTTGGCACTAAAACCCTATATTATTCCGAAACACCCAATGATTACTTCGTTTTTTCTTCTTCGTTACAATCAATATTACGCTATGTAAAAAAAGCCAAGATTTCAGAACGTGCTTTGGCCAGTTATTTACAATACCGTTTTGTTGCTCATCCTCTAACAATATTTGAAAATATATATAAGATATCGCCAAAACAAATAATCCAAATTGGCGACAAAATAATAAAAAAGCAATACACAAAGGATGTTGTGTCATCAAAATCTTTGAAAGATTGGGCACAGATTGTAGCAGACTGTCATTCTGATAAAACTGGATTGTTGTTAAGTGGTGGATTGGATTCAAGTATATTGGCATCGTTAATAGAACCAGTAAAAGCTTTTACTATCTCATACGAAACGCAGCATTCAGATACCGATTTATCTTGTGCAAAACTGGTTGCAGCAAAATTTAACCATAAACATAACGTTGTTAAAATGAAATGTCGTGATATTTTGTCTGCTTTGAATAGTTCTATCTGTCAACTTGAAGAACCAATATATTCCACTATTTCTGCCAGTAGCAACTTTTTAGCAAATAAAGCAAAAAAATCAGTAAGCACAATGATTACCGGCGATGGTGCGGATGAGCTGTTCATAGGATACAACTATATAAGAACAGCCCTAAACAGTAAAAATAACGAGATAGAAGAGTATAAAAAGCAAATTTCATGGTGTGACGAAAAGATATACCAAACCCTTTTTGTGAAAAATATTCAGCAGATTGATTTGATTAAGAAAACAAATACTGCACTGGACACAATAATGAACTTTGAACAAAATTATCGCCTGCCAAATTATCACTTGTTTAGATTGGAAAAGATAATGGCTGCCAATAATATCATTGCGTGTACACCTTTTTTGTCCGACAAAATGATGAATTATGTGTCTGCTTTTACAAATAAAATATTGTATACAACTCCCCCCAAAAAACACCTTAGCCAACCATTTGCTAACGCTTTGCCTATGGATGTTATTACCAGACAAAAACAGCCGTTTCCAGCTCCCTTTATTACATGGATAGATACCTACCTGCACAAAGATATAATCAAAACTTTTTCTACTAAAAAACTAACCCGTAACCTAGGGATAAATTGTGGTAATCTACTGAATTTAGCACACGAACAAGAAAAACAATATCATGACTACACAACAATTTGGGGGTTTTATATGTTGTTAAAATGGTTGAAACGATTTAAAAGATATATTGCATAATAACAATTTCCTTATTTTAGCATTAAAAATACACATTTGCCCCAACACCCCAGGTTTCCTTACCATACGAGTTTTCAAGTAAAATATTTTCAATTTTGGCGATTTTTACAAAGATCACATTTGAAAAAAATTCCTTTCCCGTTATTAATTAATTATAAGGAGTCCAACATGAAGAAAAACCGCAACTTTTTAATAATGGGAGAAATATATGAACAATTTAGAAATAAAAAATACAAATATTGGTCAAATACATGGATATGAACGCAATGCGCGGAATCATCCTGAATCACAAATTAAACAAATAAGAAAATCTATTACCGAATTTGGTTTTAATAATCCAATCCTGATTGATGAACATGGCGAGATTATTGCCGGCCACGGCAGATATATCGCCGCAAAACAAATGGGCCTGCCAACCGTTCCCACCATCACACTATCACACCTGAATGAAAGGCAAAAGCGCGCATATCGGCTGGCTGATAATAAAATTGCAGAAAATGGTGGTTGGAATCTGGAACTGTTGCAATTGGAAATCAAAGATTTAGAACAGATATGCGCGGGCGATCTGGACATACGTATTACCGGCTTTAACGATGCAGAATTAGATCAAATAATCAATCTGGGCGACACTGTTCCTGCAGACCCAAAAGCCAACCACATACCGTTTATACCCGAAGATGAAATAGTGTCTGTGCTTGGCGACATTTGGCAAATTGGCCCGCACAGAATTATTTGTGGCAACAGTTTAGAAGAATCTACTTTTAATCAACTAATGGACGGGGCGGTGGCAGATACTGTTTTGCAAGATCCGCCATACAATGTAAAAATCAATGGGCATGTCTGCGGTTCGGGCGCAATACACCATAAAGAGTTTGCCATGGCGTCTGGCGAGATGTCAGTGGAAGAATTTATCAATTTCCTGAAACAAAACTTTTTTCTGTGCAAGGCACACTCTAAGGATGGCGCCCTGCACTATAATTTTATGGACTGGCGCCACATATCGGAAATCATGACCGCAGGAAATGCCGTATTTGATGAATTTATCAATATGTGCGTATGGGTAAAAAAGACTGGTGGCATGGGTTCGCTGTATCGCAGTCAGCACGAATTATGCTTTATATTCCGCAACGGCAAGAAAAGCCATATGAATAACGTGCAATTGGGCAAACATGGCCGATATCGCACCAATGTATGGCAATATGCGGGCGCAAATTCATTTGGGCAACACAAAGGCGACCTGAAACTGCACCCAACCGTCAAACCTGTTGAGATGTTGCGTGATGCAATACTGGATTGCACGCCGCGTGGCGGAATTGTTCTGGATTCGTTCTTGGGTTCGGGCAGCACACTGATTGCCGCACAACAAGCAGGACGCGTTTGCCGCGGCATTGAATTAGAATCGATATACATAGACACGACCATCCGGCGGTTCCAAGAGTTATTTGGAATTGATGCAATACATGTGCAATCCGGCCAAACATACAATCAAAAATTGGCAGACAAAAGGGGCATTAAATGACAGACAAGAAAGACAAGGTTGGATATATGAATCCACCGAAACATTCTAGGTTTCGCCCAGGCCAATCTGGTAATCCGCACGGGCGCAAGAAAGGCAGCATTAACACGCTGACATTGTTAGAAATGGCGTTGAACGAACAAGTAAATGTGGATTCAGTTGCAGGCACACGACAAATTACTAAAAAACAGGCAATTATGTTGCAACTGGTTAATCAATCGGCCAAAGGCGACCTGAAAGCAACCGCCCAAATATTACCATTGATGCAACAGCTGGATTCGCGTAATGAATCACTGGACAAGCAGCACAATGCCATTTCCAGTGATGATCAGGCAATTATTCGAGGATTTATAAATGGACGAAAGAATAAATAATTTAGAATTCTTGCGCGCGTTGTTGCGGTCAGACTTTAAATCCTTTGCGATTAAGATGTTTAACGAGGTGTCCGCAGGCGCACAATATATGGATAATTGGCATATAGATGTTGTATGTAACGAAATCGAACAAATGATAAGTGGCGATAACAATCGCCTGATTGTGAATATACCGCCACGAAATATGAAATCTATTATCTGTTCGGTGGCATTGCCGGCATATTTACTGGGGTTGAATCCGCAAACACAAATTATATGTGTCAGCTATGCGGACGAACTGACCAAGAAGTTTGCCAACGACTGTCGCACTGTGATGGAAACCGCCTGGTATGCGGATCTGTTTCCATGCACTAAAATTGACCACAGGCGCAGCGCAACTATGGACTTTCAAACCACACGTGGTGGTGGACGATTTTCAACAACCATAAACGGGACTTTGACCGGACGTGGTGGCGACTGGATTATCATTGACGATCCATTAAAGGCATCTGACGGTCTGTCAGATGTTTTACGAAACAAAGTGAACGATTGGTATGCGACGACACTCTATTCGCGTCTGAACAACAAAAATACGGGCAATATACTGGTTATTATGCAACGTCTGCATCAAAGTGATTTGACAGGGTATTTACTGGAGAAACAATCTGGCTTTCGTTATATCACGATACCAATGATTGCGGAGACAGATGAAGATTGGTCGTATACCGACAAGTTTGGATACAGACACGATATAGTACGACGCGTGGGCGAACTGTTGCATCCAGAACGTGAAGACATGAACTCTGTCGCACATTTGCGTCAGACGCTGGGTGAATATGCATTTGCGGGACAATATCAACAACGCCCTGTTCCAAAAGATGGTGGATTGGTTAAACGGTCTTGGTTGCACTTTTATAACGAATTGCCCCAACGTTTCAAACACATCTTTCTGTCATGGGATACAGCGTCTAAGACCGGTATTACAAACGCATATTCGGCATGCGCAGTATTCGGGGTCGGAATTGATAATCGTGTGTACCTGCTGGCCGTGGAACGTGGACGGATGGAATACCCTGCCCTGTTAAAGCGTGTGGCGGAATTACACACCCAAACACAACAAGTGCATGGCAACTGCCCGACAACAACACTGATTGAAGACGCGTCATCTGGCACCGCATTGATACAACAGTTACGTGCCCAACACAGAATGAGTGTTGAACCAATCAAACCAATATCAGACAAAGAATCCCGACTAAATGCAACCACGGCCTATATCCAAAACGGGACGATTGTGTTTCCTAATACCGCCGGCGCATGGTGGCCAGATTTTCTGGACGAATTGCTGACATTCCCGGCATCTACATTCAAAGATCAATGCTATGCATTTTCCCAAGGCATCGGCCATATTGATGGCCTGTACCTCAGCGCCCGCCGTGGATATTTTTAGTCATACACACGAAAAACATTGCTGGCGCGTAGTTTAAAGCATCTTGAAAACATGCCAATTTTAATGTACAATACAAGTAATAAAAACTATGGAGAGAGTCATGTCAGAACGTGCTGTAAAATCACCCGTCTTTGTAGATAAGCATGGTAAGACAACCAGCCCAGAAATTAAACGAATTGAATCAGAAAAATGGTTACAAAAATTTTTGCCAACCTGTCCTGATATACTACCTGTATCTGACATTGACCCAAATTATGCGGATTTAATGTACGTATGTAGCGAAGCATCCACGAAAACCAGCAAAAAAGGAACTGGACATGTTGATATAATATTTATCAGCAAATCGGGTCGATTGGTGTTAGTAGAAACAAAACTGCATCGCAATCCTGAGTCTTGTCATGAGGTTTTGGGACAAATATTAGACTATGCAGCCAATATCCGTGCATCTGGCTGGGATTATTCAACATTAAATGACTTATATGGCAAATCTGATTTATACACAGACATGAAAAAGAAATTCAAAGATTTGCCAGACAAAGAAACCTTCATAGATGCCGTACATCGCCACATTCGTCATGCAGAATTTTTGATGCTGATTGTTGGCGACACTATCCGCCCAACAGTTGAAAACATAGCCGCGTTTGTAAACAGCCCCATAGACATGAAGTATAAATTGGCACTGTGCGAAATAAAAACATATGCACTAGGTGACAAATTCTTGGTTATTCCACAGCTTACCATGAACACCAAGCATATTGAACGAGCTGTTATTACTATCAAAAATGACAATATAGTTTGCTCAGCCCCTGATGCTGATACCGAACCAAGTGCAAAACGTACAAACGATTACATTTCCGAGGAAGAGTTTGTAAATAAATTTGTTGCAAAAAACTCTAATATACCCGAGGCATCTGTCTACGATTTCTTTAACGACCTGCGTAATATAGGTATGTCAGTTACGACAGCAACAAAGCATGTTGGCATTGGCATCCCAAAAGTTATTTCGTTATTTGAAATTTCGGACGACAACATATGGTTCGTCCCATCCGCAATCAGCAAACGACTAAAAGGCACGAACAAATCTGCCAAACTGTCATATTTCTTGGAATCCATGAAACCATTCTTAACTTCAGGCCAAACCCCATATGTCGAAATGAGAAAATTCTATAAATTGAACACCAACATTATGACTACAAATCGCAAATCATTTGTGAATACGATGGTAAAAATAAAAGAAATTATTCAAGACTAAGTTGCATAAGTTCGTTCGACACGATTAAGTCTGCTGGTAATTGTGGATGCGCTGGCAGGTCCGGGATTGGCACCCAGTGCATATCGTCATGGACGCGCAATTGGATTTCGCCTGTATAGGATGTGATTTCGTATGTATGAAGTTCGATAACCTTGCCAGAATCCGTTGTGTGTTTTGCGATAGTAATCAGGTCACCAATTTGCGCATCTATCCCCAATTCTTCGGCCAGTTCCCGGCGCAGGCATGTTGGGCCGTCTTCACCATCTTCAAACTTACCACCGGGGTATTCCCATTCACCCGCCAAAGGCTGGTCGGCCGCCCGTCGCATCAGCAGAACTTTATCCCCATTTCTAAAAATCGCAGCAGTTACTTTCATAACAGCATAAGATTAAACAAATTCTGCATATATTTCAATGAAATTGACTTGAATTGTATGGATATCGACCTATATCTATAGTGTCCGTTGGGGACAGAATTTAAAATTTCCAAACTTTATCAAACAACAGCCAAAGGAGGCGAACATGACACAAGTGTCAAGTGCGGTTGATGTGCTGTGGGATTTGTATACGGCGCACCCAGAAAAACTGAGCAAGGTTGACTGGGAATACCTGATACGAAACAAAGCAGGCGCATTAGTACGTGAAATACTGATTAAAGACATGCACAAACACATAAAGCCAGTGCATGATAAACATGAACAACAATGGCGGATGGCCAATCAAGCTACTTTGCGACGCATTGGGCAATGTATTGGGGACGGTGGGCAGGTCGCATACATAGATCTGATTGCGGCAATTGATGCGGGGGTGGATATAAACATCCTGAAATACCTGATATCAAAATGCGACAACATAAATGGGTGTGATGCAAATGGGCAAACAGCCCTGCATCACTGCGTATTGAATTATGTCAGTTTGGATTTAGTGAACGAACTGTTTATCGCAGGAATAAATGGTGCGATATGCGACATTCACGGCATGGATGCATGCGATTACCTGGACAAAGACATCTGGGGCGATGATTACGGTACGGCACGCATGATGTTGCGCCCATACTGGACATATTTTTATGACGAATAAAGGGGTACAAAATGACATCAAAAGCACAAGAATACTTATCAGTGGCGGTTCGATTGTCAAGCACCAGTTTAACCGAGGTCGAGCGCAGTAAAATTCACGACCAATTACGCACCATCAAGCAATCCTTTGATTCAGCAGATTGGGATGCACTGATTACATGGTCAAACAACCCAACCATACGCGCAGAATTACATAAGCAGAAACTTATGTATATAAAATAAAGCCCCAAAACTGTCACAATTTTTTGGGGCATAGTATATCAGAATTCATTAAACTGACTGAATTCTCCGTCCGGTTCTGATTTGATATAAAATGTTTTTGGGCCACCATCAGGTCCACGAACATCTATTATGCCACCAAACAACTTTAATGTTGTACCATGTAATCCGGTACCACCATTATGTTCATTTATATAACGATGTAATGCACGCAACTTTTCTTTGGTTTCAGGTTGATTTATGGTAAAACCTGATTTTGTATCAAATATACCAATTCGACCATCTGTGAATTTCACAATATAGTCTGGATAAAAGCCACGTTTTTCTATCATATTGTTCTTTGCAGGATTTGGGAATTCATATGTAACACCAAAGTATTTTGGTTCACCAACCCCATTTCTGTACCACCATTCTACGTTGGGACTAGAATTCATTATTGGTTCAAAGGCATTTTCTGTGTTGAAACCTTTTTTCTGCCGATAATATGCTTGCAAAGCATGTTTATCCATTGCTATTGGTTCGTATGCCTGGCCAAATTCTTGTTCCGAAGGAATACGGAATGTATTTTTTTGTTCCAGACGCGTTTCCCCGTCTGTTTTGCCGTATCGTTGTTTAGCACGTTCCATAACACGAGCAAAAACTACTTGGCTGCCATCAAACTGCTCGTTATTAGAACAGGTTAAAATTCGCTGTACTTCTAATTCATCATTAAAACCATTTAATCTGAACCAATAATATAATGCAGATTTTAGTACATTCATAGAGTCATGTGGAGCATATGGTGCAACTAACCCACGCAACAACAAATCAAAATGTCGTTGAATATATACCGCATCTGCCTTGATGGCCGCATTTTTGTTCTGTTCTATTTGCGCTAGAACAGCATCTTTGTCATCCAAGCCCTGAATAACAACCTGTGATAGTATCGGAACAACCAATTCAGATGGGTCCAGTTGTAATTTAACGTCCAATTTCTCTAACCGTTGTTTTGGTGTGTCCAATGGTTTAATTCCAAATTCTTTATCCAACTCTTCTACTAGAATATGCCTGAACTCACCGCCTAAACGCTGACGATTTTGGCGCAGCAGGTGCGAATTGTCTGGCAATGCTATATTTGCAAAATCTGGTTTTAATCGGGCTATATAAGTTTTAAAGAATGCCTGGGTATCATTATCATCTGAATATTCGGGACGAGCAATATTCGTGAAAACATACGCAGCATTTAAATCATCATCTTCATAATGTTTCAATTCTGGCATACGTAAAATACGTCCAACCGTTTGAATTTCGAATGTAACGCTTTTTATATCTCGCAACATTACCAATATCTGGGCACGTGGACAATCCCAGCCGGTTGCAATCGCTTGTTTAAATATTAGAACCTCGACTGGCGAATTAAAATCGTTAACCAGATCTTTGTTACGCTTATCATCCGAAAGCCAAATTGCTAATTTTTGATTCTGATATGTTATGCCATGGGCTGTCATAAACGCTTCTACGCGTGCCTGCATGCTATCGGCAATATCGTCATCTTTTTTGGAATCAGGCAGTTGAATCAGTACTAATGGTTTTATATTAGAACCAACTACCTTATATTTTTGTTCCAGCAATTCTCGTTGTTTTAATGAATAATCCAGCACCAATTCGTCTGCACTGGCCGATGTTATCTCACCTGATATATTATTGTTAATAACCGTTCTATTTTTTATCATACCGGCCGCTATAACATCATCTAGCTTCACAGAAACCATTGCGCCACGATGTTCTATGATATCTTCTGCCCCCAGAGACATTATGGGAGTTGCAGATACTTCAATTAACATGTCCGGCTGAATGACATCGGCTACCAATTTTTGAGAGTTTTTCCCCATATAAGTCGTGTGTGCCTCATCAACTATCAATACAATCTTTCGACCTGCATCACGTGTTTTTGCAAGCACTTCCTGTAAATTACGACCAGTTTCACCGATACGAACGTATTTGTTATCGTAAACCTCTACCTCATTCCCGCTATCATCAATAACTTTCTTGATACGGAACATACTTTGCCAATTGCAAAACAGGACTGTATTTGCAGGCAAATCATCACTGCCCATGTTTTCCAACAACATCATATTTAATGCTGAATCAGGTAAATATTGTGTGCTCAGTTTTTCATA
Source organism: Alphaproteobacteria bacterium (assembly GCA_015062445.1). Classification (GTDB taxonomy): domain Bacteria; phylum Pseudomonadota; class Alphaproteobacteria; order Rs-D84; family Rs-D84; genus Enterousia. Next base: position 10,870 of record SUUQ01000008.1, read on the forward strand.
ACTTTGTATGTGTAATTCATTTAATGAAGCCCAGACATATACAAACTCATCCGTCAGGTCTGCACTTTTTGATAATTCATCCAACACTGCTGACATCATAACTGTTTTTCCGCTGCCTGTTGGGGATTTGAAAATAATAGTCGCACCTTTGTGACCAAAGGCATTTAATTCCTTGAACGACTTGACCAGTTTTTCAACTGCATCATATTGGTAATCACCACGCATACTAATTTTCATTTTACTTGTCCTTTGGTTGAAAGATACGACGATAAACAGACAAAACACCCTCTGGAATTGGCTGACTGATATATTCATGTGACGCATCATCAGGAATTTCATAATGCCGATTGTCGCTGTTATAGCTAAACACGTATAAATATACCGGTGCATCTGTTGGGATGGCATCTATTTGGCAAATATAATTCCCCAAGTCCCCATCATCGAATACCAGCGCAACCAAGCCACGGTTATTTCGCAAAACCTTTAATTGTTCTGTATCAATGACAGATTCAAAGCAATTTTCACGAATTTTTATCATATCTGTACACAGTGGGGCAATTTCGCGACGCAAACGGTCGCTTGTTTTATTCTTAGACACAAAATCAGTCTTAAAATAACGCACATTCGATGGTATGCCATCACTATACTTTGTGCCATCTGGCCGAGTACCGGTAATGACAGTTTTTATACGAGGATACGTAACGTCTTCGGCAATCTGATTTTCATTGTTTGTACACAATATAAATTGACGCCTTCCGCCATCTGCCTTATTTAATTCCAACACCGCCTGCCCTGTCGTTCCAGAACCTGCGAAGAAGTCAAGAACTGTGGAGTTTGTGGAAGAAGAAAATAATAAAATCTGGCGCAATAATTCAACTGGTTTAACTGTTGTAAACGCTTCATCTCTTCCTAGTAGTTTCTCTAAATCTTCTTTTGCCGCTTCGGCAGTGCCTGTATCTTGTCGATGACTCCAAAAAGGCTCTAAAGACTCTGCTGTTTCTTCATCTTCTTTGTAAACCTTTTTATATAATTTGCCATTTTTCACAAACAAACGATTACGTTCTAATAGTTCATCTCTTTCCTTTGGGGACATTTGCCATCTATAATTTTCTTTCGGTGCAACACCAAGCACACTATATACCATACTAGGTCTAATCATAGAGCCTATATTTTTTCTCTGATCCACACTTTCTACTCTATAAAAATTCCCACATTCGTCTTGATTGGGGTACGTTTTTTGTTCCAATTTAGGTAAAAGGTAGTTGTGTCTATCTTGGCTTTTATGTCCATAAACTAGCACATACTCTACATTTGACTGAAGAGAATATTTTGCTCCACCCATATTTGTTGGTTTGGTTCTCTTTATCCAGGTCAATGTCCCATGAAACTTATTTTCATCAAAAATCTCATCACATAAGACTTTTAGTCTGGCATGCTCTTTGTCGTCTATACTTATAAAAACAACCCCGTTTTCCGACAATAACCCTTTGGCTAGTTTTAGACGTTTTTCCATAAATGACAGCCACTTTGAGTGCCTGTACTCATCATTTTCATCCACCCACCTATCGTTATATTTCCATTCGTCTTTTTTTCCCGTATTGTATGGAGGGTCTATGTAAATGACATCTATTTTGCCTGCGTGAGTGTAATTTAGCACAGATAAAGCATGATAATTATCGCCCTCTATAATGATATTTGTTGGTTGTTCATTGTCCAAGGTCAATGCCTTGGTCTTATCTTCTCTTAAAATGGGCAATTTCTCTTGACAATCTTTGGCGACCTGCTCTGGCTTATCCTCCCAAACAAGTCCAAATTTTTTGCACTCTTTCAGATGGCACACCATCTGAATCAACTCTTCTTTTGTGTGTTCGTTTAATGCCTTGCCCGCATTTTTGCCTTTCCCTTGGAACATAGATACCAAGAGATTTTTGTAAGATATTTCCCAATTAAACCTGTTGCAAAACCGGCCTTTCTTTTGCTAGGATTTGGAACATATGATCAAACAACAAGAGGTTGGTTATCTAGATGCGAGAAAACGCGTAATTGTAGGCGGACTGACCTTTAACTTTCTGGCAATTTGTCGCTTTGGAATTCCGGCTGCATACATGTCGATTATTTGCTGTTCACGACCATCTATTATGTGTGTTGGGTTCTTTTTCCCTGGCGCTCGCCCTAATTTTATACCACGGGCACGCAAGTTCGCTAACGCTTCACGTGTGCGCTGACTTATTAACTCTCGTTCGATTTCCGCCGACAAACCAAACGCAAAGGCCAAAACTTTGGACTGAATATTATCACCTAATTCATATCCGTCCTTAACCGTGTACAATTTTGCGCCAATCTGCATACATTGTTCCAGAATACGCATAATCATAAACAGTTTACGACCCAGGCGGGAAAGTTCGCTGCAGATTATAACATCCCCTGAACGCAATTGTCGTAAACAACCGCCCAAGGCACGCTCGTCCGGTTCCTTGGTGCCGGACACACCTGCATCCTCTATATATTTATCGATTTTTAACCCCAAAATTGCGGCTTTGGTTTCTATCCCAAGTTTTTGATTTTTGCAGTCTTGATGGTCTGTACTGACCCTTATATATCCATATACCATTAAATACCCCTTTGTTTGTCCTGATACATGGATTACATTCCCCCAACAATCCAGTTATTTCAATCAACAAAATAAAAAGTGGCAAACTGCCACTTTTTATCAATCTTTACTCGATTGAACAATTACACATATTTTGTTCTAGACGCATACGCCGATTCCATAAACGTTCGCCTTCATATAAAAATTCGAACCACCCGTTCACGCCTGTATTATCAGACACGTTTAATAATGAGGTAGCCAGATTACTAATTGAATATTCTTTTCCCTGATACTCTACAACATTTACATCATTTACTACACGACAGGTTATGCTTTTATCCCGCGCAAACACCAGTTCTGTACCGACAGGAATTCCTAACATTTTAAATGTCGAGCGAGTTCGTTTTTCACGTTGCGACACTTCTTCCACAATATTTTCTATTTCCTGTTGTTCTGCGGTTGTTTCCGGACGAACCAATTCGTACTTTTCTGGTGCCAGGTTAACAATTGACTCCATTACTTCATAAGCCTTGTCCGGGGCAATTTGGAAAAACTCTTTTTTTCTAAACTTCCCATTGCTACGTGCTTCTATAGCGTGTATTTCAGGGTTAATAGCATCAAACAGCTTGTGAATGTTCTGCTCCGCTTTGTGTGCATCTTCACAATACAATAACGCATACACTCTAAAATCTAGGGGGATTGCTTCTGAATTATTCAAATCCATCAGTCGTTGATGGATGTCATCTTTAGCGGTAAAGCCAATCTTTAACCATCCCTGCAGACTCGGATTTGTCAAAATATAAACTATCTGTTTTGCCATACATTTCTCCTATTGATCATGAATCTATTCTAATATCAAAAGTTTTAATTGTAAATCCTTTATTTTCTTGACTTACGCCGCTTTGTAAGCAGTAATTGCACAGCTTTAAAAGGAGGCTATTATGAATATATGGTTCTATGACGAAATACAACCAAACAACAAAGCAAATGCTGCGATGGCTTACAATGCGGCTCGACGTGCATTATTGCGTTTAGAACGTCGTTTACACAAGACTTTTGGTACACACATCCCGTTCCCGATTTTGAAGGAACTGCTTAAAATCCGCCAAAAGTTAAATCAAATGGCCGCCACAAATAAGCACACCGAGAATTAATCGATTACCCCTTTTGCTTTGCCAACTAAATCAAGTGCTCTATCTGCTCGATCCAAGCCCTTCTTTGACATTTTTAGCATACTTCTTACAGGATTATCCGCGTCATTATGACCACCGATACAATCAGCCGGATTTCGTGCAATGGTATCAAGAGTCATTTTTAGCAACATTATTCTTAAATCTTTCGCAGTTTCTCCTTCTGTATTCTTATCAATCTGATCCGACAATCCTACGAAGGTTTTTGTTACTATTTCTTTGTGCCAGTACTCTTCAGCAAGTTTTTTTGATAAATTCATTTTCTTGTTTAAAACAATAGCAAGCCAAACCAGCGGACCAGAAAGCGATAGTTTTGCTAACACTTTTGCGATATTCTGCACAACTAAATCGCCCGTTTTAAAATCTATATTCAGTATATGAGCTGCTACACGATCCCCAAATGCTAGAGTCATAGCTAGTAAAACTAGAACCACGATAAAAGCCACGGTGTCTTTTTTGTATGTTCCCCATGTTTTTCGAGAACAAAGTCCAAAAAAACATTTCTTATCAACACCCCCCATTTCTTCTTTTCTTTTTCTTTCGAATTCTTGTGATAACAAACCTGTTGTTGCATCAGATAATAACTGCATACTCTTGTCATTGACAGCGTCTGCTTTATCAAGTATTCCTTTTTGTTTTTGCTCCAAATCCTCCAAAGCCTGAATATTTATATCTCTTGCTTTTTTGCAATCTGCTATCAATCGCTTTAATTCCATCTGATTAAAAGTATCCATCGGTATCGCATTAAGCGCCGATTTTAATGACACGATTTGATTAAGCATATTGTTAAGATAGCCTGTGTTTTTGGTTTGCTTATAGTTTAACAGGTTTGAATTCATTGTGTTAAAGTAATTGGTGATACTGTCTATTTCATTTTGACTTAGCAAACATTTATAATCACTTTGCAGTTTATTATCACCCAGCTCTAAAACTGCCATAATTTTTTCTTTATACCCGCTGTTATCTGCAGGGAATAATGCTACAATCTCTTCAAAATTACTTTTAAATTCATTTATCTTATTGTTTAATAGTTCAAAATTACTGTTCATTATATTATCCTTTTATTTTAATCCTAATATAGGTTTTTCCTTTCTTTTTTCAACCCAAGGATTCCTCTTGACTTATGCCACTTTGTAAGCAGTAATTGCGTGATGTTAAGCAAAGGAGTTAAACATGCCAAAACATCCTGAAATTACTATTAAAATCACTCAACCGACTGACAATACCCGCTTGGTTTTACAGTGTCTTGATATGTTCTGGAAATACGAAATTCAGGCCGAGGCCGAAGACTTTATAAACGATATCGCACAGATGGGTTTAGTGCCGGCTGTGCAGGCTTGGTTTAATGTTGAAATAGAGGAACAAAAATGAGAAAAAGGGAATTACCCAAAACCATTGATGTATTAAAGGCATTACCGTATTCAGAACGGGCAAAGTTATGGGCGAAGTATTCGCCCCATCCGTTTAAACGACAAAACCGTTCGTTGTGGTACTATATTCAATGCGACCGATTGGGATTGAGAATAGAGAAAAAGCACTTGGTCAAAATCAAGCGGTATAAAGATAATCCATCAGAGTGCGTGACGCGTGCGGCACGGACTAAATATAACCTGACACCGGGGGCAATTATACGCAAAGAGTTCCGTGGAATCGTTCATGAAATCATTGTAAATGACGACAATACGTTCACGTATAATGGCGAAAAATATCGCACTTTATCCGCAATAGCCAAAGATATATCAGGCATCAAGATTTCGGGACCGGATTTCTTTGGTCTGAGCCAAAGGAAATGCCATGACAATTAAATGTGCGATTTACACACGCAAGTCAACCGAGCATGGACTTGATATGGAGTTCAATTCCCTGCAGAACCAAGAAGAGGCATGCAAGGCATATATTGCGTCCCAATCATTCAATGGGTGGCAATATTGTAAAACATACAGCGATGCGGCGATTTCTGGTGGGACGATGGAACGACCAGCATTAAAGCAAATGTTGGACGATATGGCACGTGGCTTGGTTAATACCGTGGTGGTTTATAAGGTTGACCGGTTATCACGTTCCATATTGGATTTTCATAAGATGATGCAGTATTTCAACAAGTATAACGCGAACTTTGTGTCCACAACCCAATCGTTTGACACCAGTACATCTATGGGTAAATTGACGCTGAATATGCTGTTATCATTCGCCCAATTTGAACGCGAAGTTTCCAGCGAACGAGTACGGGATAAAATACGCGCCAGTAAAGCCAAAGGCATATGGATGGGTGGCATGCCACGTTTGGGATATGATGTCGTGGACAAGAAGCTGATTGTAAATCCAGCCGAAGCAGAGCAAGTGCGACAGTTGTTTGAAAAATACTTGGAACTGCAATCTGTGAATGATTTAACCCAATGGGCCGAAAGCAATGGGATTCGTGCCAAAGCATGGACAACCGCCAAAGGGGTGCAACGTGGTGGCAAACCCATTACCCCAAACAGCATGCACAAGATTTTACGAGATAAAATCTATATCGGGATGATTGAAAACAAGGTCAGCAATAATGTTGCCCGTGGCGAACATCAGGCGATCGTATCGCCGGAAGTATTTCAACGGGTACAGGATGCATTGAGGGCGAATTCTAATAATACCAGTCATCGCAGGCGGTCGCCAAACCTGCTGTCACGAAAGCTGTATAACGACAAGGGTGTGCGTTTTACCAATCAGCACGCATGCCCCAAGGACAAGGTGGGGCCATATTACTATGCGACACGGGGATTCTATCTGCCGGCGGCACAGGTGGACGAAATAGCCATGTCTGTTGTGGCCGAATTTCTGGACAGCGATATGAGGGTCCTGCCCCAAAATGTGGTCATGGCATTGAAACGGATTGTGTGGGAAGACCTGTCATACCTGCAAAGGCGGGAATTGGTTCGCGTTATGATTGAACGAGCAACGTACTCGCAAGGACAACTGATATTCTATATCAACATCAATCCACAGTTGTATAACTCATTTTTATCTACATACCATATCAATCATAATAATAGTCCAATGGAATATACGGCAAATGGCGACAATGTGACGATTGTGCGACCGGTTGTGTTGCGCCGATATGCCAACACCAGATTTGGCGGTGGACGCAATGGGACGCTGAGCATTACAGAAAACAACCACCTGATATTGAAGGCTTTCGCGACGGCGTGGAGATATAGGGAATTATACGAACGAGATGGGGATATCCACAGAATATTCCAGGAAGAACACACTTCGCCACGCCAGTTTTACCGACACCTAGATATCGCGTATATGAATCCGGACAAGGTTAATGAAATCCTGTCCGGTAAAGCACATATCAATGTTAATGATTTGTTTCAGATTGCGAGAGATAATCAACTATATTAAGTTTATGACGTTTTAATATCTAGTGTCTCCAAACAAGCATTAGTATAATCTACGATTGATTTATTTTGCCAACTTTCTGGATAAATAATTTTGTCGCCTTGGGCAATAACAAAATTCGTATCAACATTTCTATCTGACACAAGTGTAACAATATTCCCTTTAAACTTCTTGGACAACCTCCAGCTTTTTGAAGCTAAAGTCAAACTATTTTTTAGCATATCAAAATTAACATCTACGTTATCACGAGCTATTATATTTCGAATTTCTGCCCCAGATATAGATAAAGAAAATTTTGGGTTTGGAGGTGCAATAGCAAAGCCCGATCTACACACAACTGTATATTGGCCAAAGCTTAAAATAATATTATTAGATGGGTGTTCTGGCCTTATTTCAGTACTTCTTTGTGCAATAAAACCATAATCTTCAATTCTGCTTAAATCATACACATCGATTTCGTAAGTAGCAAAAAAGTAACCATCAGCACAATATGGAAATATTTTCTTTTCCAAAATTTCTGCGACTTGTCTATCTATGACTTTACACAATTCGACCGTCTTTTTGCTTATCGTATTCGGATTACAAACCTCTTCTGTATACAAGCGTGCCCAAAACTCTAAAAAATCTTTATCAGTAGTTTCTGTCGCTGCATTTTGGATAGCAAACAAAGTATCAGTATCAACGATTTCTTTCGGGACTTCTTGACCTGCTTGCTGTTTTGCCGCAAGATTTTGTGCAACATTAATTGCTAATTGGAACTGACTCAATTCTTTACGAATATTTTGCGATTCCACAAAACTCCGTGCCTCCATAATAGCAGCCCTTCCATTTAAATAAGCCGCCAATGGCCTAAACAGTGTAGCCCCTGATTTGGTCACTATATCAAATATCTTTTCCGGTAGTTTACACAAGGAAGCAACACCTTCGGATAAAACTTTGACAGAACAACCGATGTTACTATCTACTTTTTCGGGCAGCACCAATTTTGCTTCCGCTTTAAAATTTGTTTCAACCATACAACACCCTATTTTTGGTTATGATATTAACAAAAAAGCGTGTTTATTCAAGGCAAAAGTAGCATCGGGATTTTGGGCGGTGTATGTAAGCGGGGTGAAATTAGGGTTATTGGCTGACTTAGCTGTACATACTGGTAACTTCGTGGCGAAAAAGTGGCTGGAATCCGCCTAAAAACAAAGCCCCGACAGATTTTGTCGGGGTTTTGATTATTCCTGGCGGAGATGAAGGGATTCGAACCCTTGATACCCTTGCGGGTATACCACATTTCCAATGTGGCGCACTAGACCAACTATGCGACATCTCCGGATTTTCTTAGTCCTGCTCTACGTCTGTATCGCCAGATAATTCTGCATCCAGGTCAGACATGTCTGTACCAGACACAATCGGTGCCCCCAATTCTTCATCAAATGCACGCAATTCTGGATTTTCACTGCCAACTTCCAGTGATTCTTCGGCCTCTTCAACAGATGGGGTGTCTTTGTATGACTGAATAAATTCGTTACGAACACCATCAACATCCAGTTTACCACTGGCAATTTCACGCAAGGCAACAACTGTCAATTTGTCTTTGCCAGGTTCAACCACAGGTTCTGCACCACCGTTCAAATCACGAACACGCTGGGATGCCAACATCCCAAGTTCATAACGGCTTTCTACGTATGGTAATGTATCAGAGTTTGTTGTACGTGCCATTTTATTAATTCCTTTGTTGAAATCGTTTTTAACCACGTTATAATGCCCTATGGATACTGAAAATGCAAGCAGAAAATAAAAAAAATACAATTAAAACACTATCTTTTGGATGCCGGCTGAATGCGTTAGAGGCGGAAAAAATTCAAAATATGCTGAAACCGTATGTAAATGCGGCAATTGTCGTTAACACCTGTGCCGTTACAGCCGAAGCTGAAAGACAATCTGGGCAGGCAGTTCGTAAACTGGTTCGTGAAAATCCAAACGTACCCGTCTGGGTCACAGGATGCGCCGCAACACGCAATCGGGAACTGTTTCACGTGCTGGAAAATACAATCGTTATTCATAATCGGGATAAAATGAATTTGTCGGCATATTTGGATGGACTGAATAATTTGCCGTGCAGTATAAAAAATCCAACAATCACAAAATTTTCACACCAAGAACAAAAACTGTCCAAGCAATTTGTACAGATTCAAAACGGATGCAATCATAACTGTGCGTACTGTATAACACGTCAATTGCGGGGACCAGCCGTGTCATTTGATTACGAAACGATTTTGGCAGATGTTCAGGTGGCGATGGAAAATGGATTTGGCGAAATCGTGCTGACAGGTATCGATATCGCATCATATGTACATAAAAAAGACGGCAAGCTGTTCCAGTTGTCTGACCTGTGCCACCATTTATTAACCGATGTTCCACAAATAAAGCGATTGCGACTGTCATCAATCGATCCAGCCGTTCCAGATGTTGAAAAAATTATCGATTTAATTCACAGAGAACCACGCATGATGCCCCACCTGCACTGTTCTATGCAATCTGGGTCTGACACAATACTGCGGGCGATGGGACGGCGACATAGTGCACAGCAGGTACGAAAACTGGTTATGCAGGCGGCAGGTAAAATTACGTTCAGTTGGGATATAATCTGTGGTTTTCCAGGTGAAACAGATAAACTGTTTAACGAAACGATTGCGTTGGCACAAGAAACAAAGCCAATCAAAATTCATGCATTTCCGTTTTCACCACGTCCAGGCACACCTGCGGCAGATATGCCGGAACAGGTTGACAGGTCTGTATCAAAAAAACGTGTAAAAATTATTGATGATTTGGCACATAAAAACCGATCTGATTTTATGGATTCGCAAATTGGCAAGACGGTTCAAGTACTGGTCGAGGCCAACAATATTGCAAGATGTCCGCACGATATCGGAATAAAAATCACAGGTGCAACAATCGCACCACGAACAATCTGTGATGTAAAAATTATCGGGGTGGATGGCGATTATTTTATTGGCAATATGATTTAGAACTGATAATATCCAGAACATGAAAAAGAAATTAATATTATCCCTGCTGTTATTAACAACCACGGTCGCAAATGCGGACGAGTTCAAAACCAAGGCAAAGTCTGCCTTTTTAATCGACTTTGATTCAGGCGCAGAAATTGTCACAAAAAATGCAGATATGCTGATGCCGCCATCTTCTATGATTAAACTGATGACACTGGCGGTGCTGTTCGATGAACTGAAGGCCGGAAATATCACAATGGATACCAGGTTCCCTGTCGGCGAAAATGCAGACTATAGACGGCCAGAATGGTACCCGGCCAGTAAAATATGCCTGGTCACAGGACAGACAATTACTGTGCGGGATTTGATTTTAGGACTGATTGTGCTGTCAGGTGGCGATGCATCAATGGTCGTGGCAGAAAAACTGGGCGGAACAGAAGAAGCATTTACTGTCAAAATGACTGAAAAAGCACGCAGTATCGGCATGGAACAATCAACGTTTGGCAATGCCAGCGGACTGCCCAATCCAAATAATTTGATGACCAGTCGTGAACTGGCAATACTGGGGCAGCACCTGATTTCGGACTATCCAGATATTTACCCCTTGTTCGCAACAAAACGATTTGAATTCACAGAACATCATACAGACTGGTGCAAAGAGTGGGGACGAACACATACCGTAAACTATAACAAACTGTTGTTCAAAATGCGGGGGGCAGATGGCATGAAGACAGGACATACAACAGACGGTGGATACGGTATGGTCGCCAGTGCAAAAGTCGGTGGACGCAGACTGATTGGCGTTATAAATGGTTTTAACGGCAAAGGACACGATGCGTTGGCAAACGAAATGAAAAAACTGCTGGAACACGGGTTTACAACAACAACAAATAAAACCTTTTTCCAGCCAGGCGATAAAATCGCAGATGTACCCGTCTGGTATGGCAAACAAAAAACAGTTGTCGCAACCGTTGAAAAACCATTTACCGCCACACTGGATAAAGATACGGGATTGGATGGTGTACGAGTACTGGTCAGATACAATGAACCGATTGCCGCACCGGTCAAAGAAGGCGACAAAATCGGTGAAATTATCGCAGAAAAAAATGGCGATGTCATTGTGCGGGCGCCTGTGGTCGCAAAAGACACCGTTAAAAAAATACAATTCTTGGGACGAGTGTTCCAGAATATTAAGGTAATCTTTGGTTGGGAATAAAAATGGCACCACGAAAAAAACAAGTTTTAGAATACAACTTTCCACACCCAATGGAAAATGAATCACTGGTCGGGCACAGGGATACATTGGGGCGTTTCATTGACGCATGGGACAAGCGGGATGTACATCCAATTCATCCAGTATGGATGCTGACCGGGCCAAAAGGAATCGGCAAGGCAACGTTGGCATATAAAATCGCCAAGATGGTATACGGAAATGTTGGGGACTTTTTCATTATCGACCAAGACAGAAATATTGATAAAGACGGCAAACCAAAGCCAGATGGCAAAGTGATTTCAGTATACACTGTGCGTGCGATGATTGATAAAATGCAAATGTCATCAATGTCTGGCGATTGGCGGGTGGTGCTGATTGATTCTGTTGACCAGTTAAATACAGCGGCATCAAACGCAATACTGAAACTGCTGGAAGAACCGCCGGCAAAAACCTTGTTCCTGTTGGTAGTGCATCAGTTGGCAAATGTTCTGCCGACTGTGCGGTCACGGGCCCGTGTTGAAAAGATGCGCCCGCTGACGATTTCGCAACTGCGGGAACTGTGTGTACGGTTTATCCCAGATGATGAAATCAGTACAGGAACACTGAAACTGTGTAATGGCAGTTTTGGTAAAATCGCAAACTTGAAAACATCAGGCGGGGATGTTATATATGAAGAACTGATGGAACTGCTGAACAGTAAACGGACAAACAGTGCGGATGTCATGGTGCTGGCAAAGAAAATCGCACCATTTCCAGAACTGCACGGAATATTGCTGGATGCGGTGGCATCATTTGGACTGGCGGATTTATATCCAAAGATAACAATGGATATCGCCAATATAAAAAATGTTAACCTGGAGGCAGAAACAGGTATATTCAAAATAATAACGGAAATAAAAAAATGTTTATAGATACACACTGTCACCTGACCGATGGATACTGTAACGGGGGCGACAACAGCGAAATAATCAAACGTGCCATGGATGCAGGGGTCGAAACAATAATTTGCCCGACAGCAGACCCAATGGATATCCCAGGGGCATTAAAACTGGCCGATACATATGATAACATTTACTGTACAATTGGTATTCACCCAGAATATGCACCAATGGATGCATCGCAATATCTGACCGATGAAGTGTTGCAACATCCACGTGTGGTGGGGGTTGGCGAAATTGGGCTGGACTATCACCAGGGGGCAGAAACACGTCGTGAACAAATTCAACTGTTCGAGCAACAGTTAGATATTGCAAAAAAACATGCCCTGCCCGTGGCAATACATACACGTGATGCCGAAGAAGACACCGCTGCAATTTTAACCGGTGACATCAAAGGTGTTATGCACTGTTTTACCAGTTCGTGGAACTTGGCAAAAACGATGCTGGATCGTGGGTTCTTTTTTTCAGCCAGCGGAATTTTGACATTCAAGAATGCACCAGAACTGCGTGAAACATTTGAAAAGATTCCAATCGACCGCATCATTATCGAAACAGATGCACCATACTGTGCGCCTGTACCATATCGGGGCAAAGTTTGCGAGCCAGCCATGGTAATCGAAACGGCAAAAATGCTGGCGACGATTAAGAACTTGCCTTTGTGCGAATTGGAACATATACTGATGGAAAATGTACAGCGACTGTACCCAAAGATAAAACTGTAAAAACAATGGCAAGACAGATTATAAAATCAGGACAGGTGTCCGAAAATCGCAAGGCACGGTTTAATTACTCTATCGAAGACACGATAGAGGCAGGTATTTCATTAACCGGGGCAGAAATTAAGTCAATTCGATATGGGCTGGTGACGATTGTGGATGGATTTGTTCAGCGGCGGGATGATGATTTATGGCTGGCGGGTGTTGAAATTCAAAAACTGCCCACGGCGGCACGGATTGTAAACTTTGACGAACGGCGCAGCCGGCAGTTGTTGCTGCACCGCAGTCAGATAAATCGACTGATTGGGAAATTACAGGAAAAAGGCGCAACAATTGTACCGTTGAAGTTCTATTTCAATAATCGTGGCAAGTTAAAGGTTCTGTTGGGGGTTGGATATGGTAAAAACAAAGTCGACAAACGACAAACCATAAAACAACGTGAATGGGATAAAAACAAAGCAAGAATATTAAAAGGCAATTAAAAGCCCCCCAGTGCGGGGGATTTTTTAAAACTCGAACCGGATACCCAGTAATGCATTTATGTATATCATATTTTCTGCACTGAAAAATTCACGATGACGGGTATTGTCTATGTTTGTCAACCCCCAGACTACCTTGGGTAAATAGGCAACACGTATGCCAAAATCAAAAAACATTTTTTCACTGATACCATATGACATACCAACAGATGCCATACCTGCAACGTTCGAGGTGCTGCGTTCTGAACGATAAAACTCAATCATATCATAGCCGTCAACATCAAAAATTTCACCATATTGCCCCAGGTCCAACTGGAACGCAATATCACCATACGGATCAGACAGATTCAATATCGTTTTTGTGTCGGCATAGCCAATACCAAAACCAACGTATGGTATAAACTGGCGGGTCGGTTTTTGGATGCCATCAAAGAAATCATAAAATGCCATAATGCTGATTATGTCTGTTGAAATCTGCGAATTGACAGACGCGCTTTCAACATAGGCAGTCAACCCAACCACTTCGCCACCGACCAATGGAATTTCGCCAGCGAACATGGGCGATGAATTATAATCACTTTCTGATATCAAATCCCAACCCGCTTCGATACGCCATTGCGGACGATCTGGAATCGTCCAACCAATACTGGCCCCGGCGGCAAATGAAAAACTTTCAAAATCTTTGGTTGGTGGAACTTGCTTTAATTCGCCATAGCCAGCATTTAACCAGCCACCACATGCGCCAGAGATTTCGCACTGCATTTCAGTTGCAACAACACTGTAATCTGGACTGACCAAATAGTTGGTAACAATCGCACCAACCTTATTTTTTATCGTCCCCATGCCAAATGCACCGCCACCACGGGCAGATATCACAAACCGCGAACCGTCATCTGTGTACCAACCATCACCAACGTATGTCCCAGGATACTGCCAATCCGCAAAGGCAGATGCAGAAAACAAACACGATAAAACCGATAAAATATAAATGTTTCTTTTTCTCATGCCTAATATTATATCATAAATTTAGACGTGATAAAAATACATTTTATAAAAACCACACTTTTTTAGTGGGGATTTTTTTCATTCCTGGATAAAGCCACCTGACTGCGTCCGCCAACGTTATCTGTTACTTTGCAACAATGTCACGGAAAATCTCCGCCGGGATGGTGCCGCCTGTGACCTTGGAATCCATAGGCGAAAAATCATCGTTGCCCATCCATACACCAACCACCAATTTATCGGTTGCACCAATAAACCAGGCATCACGATTGTCGTTGCTGGTCCCGGTTTTGCCGCCCAAAACCCCCGCCACACGGGCACGACCACCTGTACCACCGGGTGCAATCACGTCGGACAATAACTGGGTCATTGATTCAACCGTATGTGATGACAAAATCTGAATTGGTTCGGACGGATTGCGTTCGTACAATGTATTGCCATGCATGTCTGTGACACGTGTTATTGAATATGGTCGCACAGAATACCCGTCGTTCCATATCACGGCATAAATGTTCGTTAAATCCAGCAATGTCATTTCGGATGCACCCAAAACAGTTGAATATTCACGTCGCAACTTGGTCCCAACCCCCAGACGTCCCGCCATATCCAACACCGTGTCAATGCCATAGGTTTCTGTTAACTTTAACGGGACGGAATTTACACTTTTTGCAAAGGCGGTCGCCAATGTGATATCGCCATAATAACGACCGTTATAATTGCGGGGATTATAATCACCAATCGCAAATGGAGAATCGTTCACATAACTGTCAGGTAACATCCCATTTTCCAGTGCAACCAGGTATACAACGGGCTTGAACGCACTGCCCGGTTGGCGGGGGGCGGTTGTGCGGTTGAACTGGCTGGCCTGATAATCAGAACCGCCCGACATGGCACGCAATGCACCATCACGTTCCATCGCAACCACAGCCGCCTGGGATTCACCGATATACCCCGGTAAAATCCGGGCAATGTGTCCCTGGACATGTATATCCAATGTGGTATAAACGTACATATCTGTTTCAAACGCACCCAATGTCGATTTCAATTCGTCCATTACATAATCTGTCCAATAACGATACATGTTTGTGTCAGGTGTCGGGGTGGCGGGCTGTAACGACTGGGCCGCCAGACGCGCCGAGTCCAAAGAAATATATCCCTGGCGCACCATTTCAGTCAGAACAACACGGGCACGGGCAATGTTTTTGTCCGGGTTACGCAACGGACTGTATGTGGTTGGGGCCTTTAACATTGCGGCAATCTGGGCCGCCTGGGCAATCGATAATTTTGTCGCAGGCACACCGAACATCGTTCGTGATGCAGCATCAATGCCACGCAAACCACCAACCAGTGACACACGGTTCATATACAAATCCAATATCTGGTTTTTAGAAAAACGATTTTCCAACCAATACGATAAAATCAATTCTTGGACCTTGCGGGAAATCTTTTTTTCACGGGACAAAAATATATTCTTGGCCGTCTGTTGGGTAATGGTCGAACCGCCCGATGCCATGCGCCCATGCGCCAAATTCGAAAATACTGCACGGGTAATCCCACGAATATCAATGGGACCATGATTAAAAAATCGTTTGTCTTCGATTGCAACAATCGCCTGCCATACATGGGGCGGCAATGTGTCAACGGAAACGGGTGCCCCCATTATGCGATTGGCACTGCGGATTTCATTTCCGTCACAATCCAAAAATACAATCGCAGCAGGACGGGTTTCATGCAAAATATAATCCAATGATGGCATACGCATATATATAAACCCAACATATACCAAAATACCAATGCCACACAACATACACAAATTAAAACACCAGACCAACATACGCCGCCGCAACGATGGCTGCGGGGTGTCGGATGCTGATTTTCTTGGCAATGATTTTGGTTTCCGTTCCTGCATGTTGATGGTTATTTTATCATAAATGACTTGCCTTTTGCAAAGTTTTATATTTATAATTCTTTCCATACAAACAGGGGGATGGATATGAAAAAATTTTGGTTTATTTTGGCACTGATGGCGGCGACACCTGCAATGGCAAACGAATATGACACATATGCAGAGTACGAGTATCGGAATGTAAATGCAGCCGAAAAACGTGATAACTATGTCGGATTGCGTATTCATAAAAATGAAAATATCGCATTCAAGTATCATATTCACGACGGTGGACACGCAACAATACGCAAAGACAACTGGGGACTGGGCGGGGTAATCGGAAATAAGCTTAGCGATTTTGCAAAAATCGAATTCGAAACAATGTACACTGGTGCCCAACAAACCAGGCACGGTGCAGAATATGACTTTGATGTGTGGGCAAATATGCTGAATTTCTATCTGTTCCAGGAATACGCAGGGGCAATCGCACCATATGTCGGACTGGGTATCGGATTCGCCACAATCTGGGGCGACATTGATGCGCCATATGGACACATGTCCGATTCTGTGTTTGACCTGTCGTACAGCGCCATGATTGGGGTGAACTTTGCACTGAATGACCGGGTGGATTTGAATCTGGGGATAAAGTATCAGTACTATGGCGAAGTTGAACACGAACGCAGCG
This sequence comes from Alphaproteobacteria bacterium, assembly GCA_015062445.1. Classification (GTDB taxonomy): domain Bacteria; phylum Pseudomonadota; class Alphaproteobacteria; order Rs-D84; family Rs-D84; genus Enterousia. The sequence goes on from SUUQ01000008.1 coordinate 27,954, forward strand.
GCAATGAATACGGTGTAACAGATGTCGATGCAACAGAATTTTATTTCGGGGCGGTGTATAAATTTGGACTGTAGACGGATTCTTTTTCCGTTGTGTTATAAATTCAAATTTTCTATAATTCGGGTATGAAAAACGTACCCGATTTATTTATTTTGTCTGAACATGCAGATTTATTGGAAAAACTGAAGCAGTGGGATATCGCATATCACCAAAACGATGCACCAATCGTTGATGATGCAACATATGATGCAGTAAAAAAACGGGCGCTGGAAATCGAAGAACAGTACCCTGAACTGGCAAAAAACGGCGCGTCAACACATGTCGGGGCCGCCGTTTCAAATAAATTCAAATCATACCCACACAGTGTGCCAATGTTATCAATATCTGATGTATTCAACAGGGGCGAAGTTGCAGACTGGTTTGACAAATTACCCAGTAAAAACATGTTTATAGAACTGAAAGTTGATGGGGTTTCTTATGCGGCAAGATATGAAGATGGGATACTGGTTCGTGGACTGACCAGGGGCAGTGGCACACACGGCGAAGACATTACAGAAAACCTGAAAACAATCCCGGATATTCCACAAAGACTGAGCGGCAATTTTCCGCCTGTGGTCGAAGTGCGGGGCGAAGTATACATGACACGCAATGACTTTATTGCGTTGAATGCTGAATCAGAAAAACAGTTTGCAAACCCACGAAATGCCGCAGCAGGTTCACTGCGACAACTGAACCCGGCAATCACAGCGGCACGTAAACTGAGCGCATTTGCATATACATATGGTGAAATTTCAAATCGTACATTTGAAACACAATCTGAATACTTTGATGTACTGGAATCGTGGGGATTCAAGACAACACGCAAATGGGCGCACAACGCAAATACACTGGATGAAATTCAGGAGATTTATAACAATACAATTTTAATTCGACCAGATATTCCGTTTGATATTGATGGACTGGTCATCAAAGTCAATGATATCGCAGTCCAAGAAAAAATGGGCAGCCGGGCAAACAGCCCACGCTGGGAAGTCGCATACAAATTCCCCGCCGCCCAAGCAATCACGACACTGAGAGACATCACAATCCAGGTCGGCCGGACAGGTGTTCTGACACCGGTTGCAGAACTGGAACCAATTAATATCGGCGGGGTGGTCGTTCAGCGGGCAACACTGCATAACGCAGACGAAATAAAACGACTGAATATTCATGTCGGCGACAAGGTGGTCGTCCAACGTGCAGGCGATGTGATTCCACAAATCGTCCAGGTCGCAGAACCTGCACAAAACGCAACGGAATTTGTGTTCCCGGACACCTGCCCTGTTTGTGGGGGTACAGTCGTCCAAGAATCCGGAATGGTCGCACGCAGATGTATAAATGCACTGGGGTGTCCCGCACAGATAATCGGAGAGCTGGAACATTTTGTGTCACGCAAGGGGTTTGATATCGATGGACTGGGGACAAAACAGCTGGAAAACTTTGTTGCCCGTGGCTGGATAAAGACACCCGCAGATATATTTACACTGATTGAAAATCATGGTGATGAAATAAAAAAACTGGATGGATTTGGGGATAAATCCGTTGCAAATCTGAATACGGCAATTGAAAATGCACGCAATATCGAACTGCACCGGTTGCTGTTCGCAATTGGAATACCAGAAATCGGGGTGGTGACGGCAAAAACACTGGCCCGTGCGTTTGGAACACTGGATGGGGTGCGAACGGCGGCGGCATGGAAACTGAAAAACGTAGACGGAATTGGCGATGTGATGGCAGATGAAATCGTTTCGTTCTTTGCAGATGAACACAATTCAAATGCACTGGATGCATTGTTGACACAGATTAACGTTCGTGACGCAGATGTTGCACAGCCGACCCCAAACGGCCCATTGGCGGGTAAAAAAGTCGTTCTGACGGGAACACTGGGCAAATACACACGTGATGCGGCCAAAGAAATTCTGGAACAGATGGGGGCAACCGTGACCGGCAGTGTTTCAGCCAAAACAGATATCGTTCTGGCCGGTGCAGATGCAGGCAGCAAGCTGACCAAAGCAGAACAGTTGGGAATTACCATCTGGGGCGAAGACGATTTTGAACGTGCAATTAATACTGTTGAATAACCCCGTGGGGGTGGTGCTTTTTGCCACCGGCAAGAGGGGAATTTTTTGAACGGCTCTTTTTTTGTGGGAGGTGGGTGGCTTGCAATGGATACCGGCCTGCGCCGGTATGACGAGAGTGTGAGTGGCCCGATGCCGGTATGACGAGAGTGTGAGTGGCCCGATGCCGGTATGACGAAACTAGGATTGAGACCACCCCGCCCGCAGGGGATTTTTTTGTACCAGGTGGCAACAGATAAAAAAACGCCCCGGTTTTGGGGCGCAGACATGAAACTGTATCAAAACGCAGTTAACGGTCGCGTGAAACCGGACGGTCAATAAACATCCATATCAACCATACCAATGCCGCAATACCAATAATCGCATAGACGATATTGCTGGCCAAGGTTGCAGGTCCAAACAAAAACGCAACCAAATCAAAACCAAAGATACCAATCAATCCCCAGTTCAGGGCACCGATAAAGGTCAATGGTATCAGAACATAGTTTGTAAGTCCTCTCATCTGTTTTTTCTCCCTTGATTTCAGGTTTACAATTGTCTTGTGATAAGACAGTATTATTATAAACATTTTGTGGAACCGTTGCAATCCCAATAAGCCAAATGGGAAAACGTACCCAGCCCAGGATTTCCGTCATATTGCGGGTGTGGATTGCCGAATTATTCCGCCATGGCCCCCGCAAACACGGACGCCCGATACTTGCGACCAATGACATAGTCGAAGTGGACGCCGTAGCCACAGTAGCTCGCGCAATTAGATGCACAATAGGACGCATTCATGAGTTCGCCGTTGAACACCCACGGGGACGCGGCAATATATGGTTCGGTCATCTTGCAATAACAATATTGACCATCCGCCGTGGCATTTTCAATCGCAGATTGGTCAGTCGCAATCAAACAGGAATCACCCCCAGACGCCGTATTTTCAGGTTTAATTGTTGTACATTTTGATACACCAGATACCGCACCATACCAAAAATATGCCGTCCATGTCCCAGATGCAGCATTGGTGTATGTATATGTGCGACCACCGTCATATATATTCGCAATCATGGTCGCAGGTTCCGCAATCGGTACCCAATGCGGGCCAATTTCTATGTCCGTTGTATAATAATAGGTAAACGAACCGCCACTGGTACTGCTGTAATATGCAACCGTTTCACCATCAATAATTATCGCCTGACCACCATATGCATAGCCAGATGGTGGCGTACACATGCTTTCTGTAATTGCCGTGGGACTGAAACTGGTGCCGTATGTCGCAGTGGTGGACGATGGCAATGTGCCGGACACTGTTCCACCATTGCAACCGTACGTCACATTAAATGTTGTTTTTATGCATGTTTCTGCGTTCGCCACACCAACAACAGATGCAATCGCAATGCACAATGTTGTTATTTTTATTCCATTCATTTCCTGTTCCTTTTTGTTCTGTTTTTTTATTCTTTGACCCATCTGTTATCAACTGGGGTGCCACGCCGGGGCAATGAAAGTGGGAAATATGCCCCACAACGTGGCACCCCAGTTAATCCCCCACTTATTCCCACAGGGCAACCAAACGTAAGTTCCCAGGTACCGTCCATGTCCATGACGAACCCGGCGAAATAACAATACCCGTGTCATTACCCAATGCATCCAACACGCGATACCCCGCAAATGTCGCACCATCCGCCGCGGTGCATACCGTGCTTCTGGGGGTGATACTGTTGCCAAAGGTGGTACTAACATAACGGTTGTTTGTTGCACCGTTATTACACAAATACGGTGCAACATATGTGTTTGCCGTCCATCGCGCAACCATCGTTTTATCGGTGGTATAATTGTATGAATAATATTGCCCCTTGGTTAATGACGTGGAATCTATCTTCCAGCCACTAAGGGAATAGCCCGGCTTACGGCATGTACCAACATCGTATGGTGGGGTATACATATCCCCCCACCCCATTTCACGGGATTCGGGCGGCGTGCCGGTCGCACCATCACCACATGAATATGACAGTGTGTATGTCGTGGGACACAGTTGCCCCGAATTTGGGTTTGCATGATATATTGCATCATTATAACTGACATTCAATGTGCCATCTGATTGGCCACTTATCAAATCCGCATAGCAAACTGTGTCGCCGTTTTTAATGTGAATGGCTGGAAATGTTCCCTGGGTCGCAAACAGGTCAAATCTATATCCGTTGGATGTATGTAAACCGGTCATGCCACCGCCGCACAACTCAACGCAGTCCCCGTTGAAATTGCGAACCAAATTTACCGCCGGCCCCAAATATGCCGTGGTACCATCTGGACATACCGAATATGCCGACAACGGCATTAATACAGGTATAACAATATAAACATTTCTGCAATTCATCCCCACATCCCCAATCAAAAAACCGCCCATAAATAACGGCGGTCGGGGAGTTAGCAAATCATCATACCAGTGATTCCAATGGCCTTTCGGTGAAACCGTGTTTTATAACCAATGGCCCCCCGACATTTCGAATCGGGGGCATAACGGTGCGATGGCACCGAAACACCATATTTTTTGACGATGCAATATCGCACCGGGTATAATGGGCTTGCTACAGCCCCGAACGCAGTCATTAACGTTCGTATACCATTATATCGAATTTTGTGATTTTATACAAGATAAATTGCCCCATGTGTACAGTTATTTAATGTCGGCACAGAAAGTTGACACGACATGTATTGCCACCATCCCACCCGGTGATGGGGGAAATCTGGGGATTGTGCCACCATGATGAGGTTGGCTGAATTGCAGTGGATACCGGCCGCCGCCGGTATGACGGGGGTGTGTGGCCCGCGTGGGTATGGCAGGGGTGTGTGGATAAAAATTATGTTTTATAAAATGTCTTAAGTGTTTTGTCATTCCGTGACCAATCCACGGGATGACATGAGTTTTTTACATTTGTTATTTTCGTGTTTGGTGCTGAGGTAAGAAAAAGGCATACACCTGGGTCCCGTGGTCCAGCCACGGGATGACAATTTTTTTATGTTTGTTGTTTTTTTTGTTTGGTGTTGAGGTAAGAAAAAAAGGTATACACCTGGGTCCCGTGGGCAAGCCACGGGATGACAATTTTTTTATGTTTGTTGTTTTGGTGGTTGATGCTGAAGTAAGAAAAAGGTATACACCTGGGTCCCGTGGTCCAGCCACGGGATGACATGAGTGGGTGGGTGGCCCGCGTGGGTATGACGGTGGAGGTCTTGGTATGACGGGGGGTCTGGGGGAAAATTATGTTTTATAAAATGTGTTAAGTTTTTTGTCATTCCGTGGCTTGACCACGGAACCCAGGTAATGTATCATTGTTTTATGAGATTTGAACAAAAATATTATTATGTGTATATTATGGCCAGTTCTAGAAACGGGACACTGTATATTGGGTTTACCAGTAATTTGCCTCAACGTATTTTCGAGCATAAAAATCATTTGTTGCCGGGGTTTACGGATAGATATAATGTGGATAAATTGGTTTATTTTGAACGACATGATAGTGCGAATGATGCAATTCGTCGTGAGAAAAGGTTGAAGGATTGGAAAAGAAACTGGAAAAAAGATTTAATTGAAAAATATAATCCATTATGGCGGGATTTGTACGAAGATTTGAATAATTTGTTATAAGATAACACCTGGGTCCCGTGGGCAAGCCACGGGATGACAATTTTTTTATGTTTGTTGTTTTTTTTGTTTGGTGCTGAAGTAAGAAAAAAGGCATACACCTGGGTCCCGTGGTCCAGCCACGGGATGACATGAGTGGGTGGGGAAAAAGTGTGATGCAGCGACTATTTCAAATAAAATGTTATTGTTGATACAACACGGACCTTTTTATTTATCGCCTGGCGTTCGTTGGACGACCAACTGTCAGTCGGATCACGGGATTCAATGCTGAACACCCCCTGGGACGCAGTCTTTATCCGACCCAATTTCGCATGGGCATCACGGGCAAACTGTTCGCCGGCCGCTGTGGCATTTTGGGTCGCCTGCTCTATCATCGATATCTTGATATCGTTCAGACCATTAAATATATATATTGGGCCTGCATAATCTTCGGTTATTGTAATTCCACGGCGCACCAATTCGCCCATGCGGCGGGAAACACTGTCAACCAAGGCAACATCGCCAGAGCGCACCATAACACCAGTTTCAATCACATAACGGCCATCGTTTTTTTGACCACGCAATTCTGTGTCGGAATAACCTGCATATTTGTCACGAACCTGGACACGTAAATTCTGAATATCAGCCGCAGCAAAGCCAGAACCCATTAAAAATCTGTATATTTCGGTAATATCGTTATCAATGCGTTTCTGCAATTCAGACAAATCACCGCCGACACCGTTTATCTTGATGTTCCAGACCGCAGTGTCCGCAACAACATCACGTTCGGCCAACCCCTTGACCGTGACGGTGCGAATGGTCGATGCACGGTATATTCCATTGCCAACAAAGTAACCACCCATAGCAATGCCAATCGCCAAAATCGCAACCCAAAAACCAGATATTGTTCTGAATTTTTCTGAAACTTTCATATGCCCCCCACATATATTTTTATGTCCTGTATGATACTATAAAAGTGTATGGTGTGTCAAAAGCTAAATATTGTGAACAATTTCACCGATTACCCAATTCGCCAAAATCAAGCCAAACGAACCAGTAACTGTAATTGTCGACCCCAGATTCTTGGCATGACCAGTCACAGGGGTGGGATGCTGGACAGAATACACAACCGGAAAATCAGGCAACCCAGAATCACGTATCAGTTTGCGAATACGGGATGCCAATGGACACACACTGGTTCGTGATATCGTTGACAGACGTATCTGGGTCGGGTCTGTCTTGGATGCGGCGCCCATAGACGATATAAATGGCACACCATGTGCAGATGCCCAGCGATACAGGGCCACCTTGGATTCAACGGTATCAATCGCATCAATTATATAGTCTGGCGCAATATCCAGGTCGAAAGCAGAATCAAAAAACATATTTAATGCATCAACATGGATATCTGGGTTTATGTCATGAATACGTGATGACGCAACGTCAACCTTGGGCAGGCCAATGGTCGAATCCAAGGCATACAACTGGCGATTTATATTTGATTCTTCGACACAATCAAAGTCGACCAAAACCAGGTGGCCAACACCTGTGCGAGCCAAGGCCTCGGTCGCAAAAGAACCAACGGCACCACAGCCAACGACCATAACTGTTGTATCTTGAATCTTTTTTGTGGCGGCATCACCAAATAACAAACGTGTGCGATTTAATCGTGACATTTTTTCACCATTTCTTGGGCATTGTTAACAAAAATTGCAGGCGACAGACCTGATACTGCAGACAGGCCAGAAACAACATCAATAATACTGGCCCCGGGTGCAGAATCTGTTTCTGATAATATCCGTGTCGCAGGGGTCGCAATGATGCGTTTTGGACCATGCGAACCAGAATAAGAAAAATACGCATTGTACGTCGCCGCCAGACCTGCAATGTCTGAGACAGCACCAGAATATCTGTGAAATAAAATAAATGGTGGCAATTGTGCCGCATGACGTTTTAATACCGTAAACATTTTATCCCAGGCACCAACACAATGAACATGGATGCCACGGTGTAAATCACACGCAATTTCAAACTGACGTTCAAAAATATGCAGCTGCGCCCCAATATTCGGACGATGCGAATCCAGCCCAACTTCGCCAACCATCAAATCAGGACGTGCAATCAGACGATTGTATAGTTGGCTGTCCCAATCAGTTGGAATCTGATGAATATACCATGGATGGATGCCAATCGCACCGTATACATTCTGATTCGCAGCAGATATTTCAGACACCGAATCAAATTCTGAAAATTTAGCCGAATTGACAATCATGCCAATCTGGGAATCTGGAACCAGGGCAACAGGTAAATGACAATGAGCATCAAAATATTCAACCATAAATCAATAATAATACCAGCATGCAATAAAGTCAAAAAAATCCCCCAGATGGGGGATTGAATCAATATTCCTGAAAAATTATTCCGCAACAACTGGTGCAGTTTCAACAGGTGCGGGTGTTTCTGGTGCTGGAACTGGGGCAGCAGGTTCTGCAGATGGACGTGGTCCATGACGCATTTCCTTTTTAGCGGCCTTGAATTCTGCACGTGTGATGCAACCATTGTGGTCTGTGTCCATCATTGGTGCCATTTGTGCCAATTTTTCACACTTAATCACCATGCAGCCAGCATCATCAAATTCTGGACGTGGGCCAAACTTGCCCTTGCCACAGCAACACATCTTTGCCGCCGCAAATCCCATGGCAAAAATAATCAAAATCAAGATTAATTTTTTGAAGAAACCGCCACGACGACATTTGCAATGTGCGTGTTCCATACAGTTTCCACCGCATGCACAATTTTTATCACAGCCGCATGGATGTTTTTCAACAACAGGGGCTGCAACCTTTTTGACATCTGCCACTTTTTTAGCAGGTGTTTTTTTTGCAACAACTTTTTTTGCCGCAACAGGTTTAGAAACAGTTTTTTTTGCAGGTGCTTTTTTTGCAACTGGTTTTTTTACAGATTTTTCTGCCATTTGTCCTTCCTTTTTTGTTTGACACTTGGATTGTATTCAAATAAAAAAAACTTGTAAAGTAAAAAATAAAAAAAACGTCCCGTTTGGGACGTTTTTTTTCATTGAAACTGTATTAGTTCAATTCTTCTTTCAAGGCCTTGCCAGGTTTGAACTTTGGCTGAATAGATGCAGGGATTTTGATTGCTTCGCCTGTCTGTGGATTGCGACCTGTTGTTGCCTTGCGTTTTGCAGTAGCAAATGTACCAAAGCCAACCAAACGTACTTCGCCCTTCTTTTTCAAAACTTTTGTAACTGTTTGAATGAATGCATCCAGGCATGCAGCAGCTGTTGCCTTGGTTACGTCAACTTCGTTGGCGATTGCTTCGATTAATTGCTGTTTGTTCATGTGTTTCTCCTTTCATAAATTTATTAAGGTGTCCCGCAGTTCCAATGGACATTCCTTGTACTGCTTGTCCGAATCGTAAAGAATTCTGCACTTTATGTCAAGTCAATAATTAAAAACATCCCGTTTTTCGCAACTTTAATTAAATCTTAGTGACCTGTATGCACAGATTCGGCAGGCACAGCACGGGCCCCAGGGCTGTTCGATTCACATAAAATCTGGGGGGCATTCATGCCATCAACACGTACACTGCGGAAATAATTCGGTGTCAATATCAGCATTAATACAATCACAATGCCCCAAAAATATAACTTGGTTAATCCCCATGAGGTCTTGAACGCATCGCGCATAAATTTATCTTTTAACAAGTTTTGGTATAGCGCCCAACACCATGAAAATACCAATAACATTAACACAAATATAAATCCAATTATTATCGGACGGGTAAACTGACCCAAACCGTTCGCCAATGTATCCCACACAGAACTGGCCGCAGGACATACGTACAATGTATTCGGAGCAGCCGCCGCAGACACAGCAATCGGCTCAGTCGGTGACAGTGTTATCCCAAACGACGTCATCAAAACAATCGCCACCAACATAATAACTGCATATAACATGGTCGGTTTCATTTCGGTATTCCTTTTGCCCTGTTCGTTTTGGCATATTATAACATAAAAAACATAGCAATTGCAATTTATCAAACTTTTATTTAATATTTGAATATGTTCAATGTGAAAACTGATTATGTATTGGGTCTGACAACGTTTTGCAATGAATACCTGAACATTTCTGTGTCGGGGCTGGCAAAGCTGGATGCAGATTTTGTTCTGATTATCTATAATGACAATCCAAACACAAAACTGACCAAGAAACATGTGCGAAATCTGGGATATAACGGGCCGCTGTATATAATTAACACTGAACATAACGTCGGTGTACGACAGGCCAGATTGAATATTGTCAAATTTATAACAAAGAAAAAGATAAATGCACAGTGGGGAATTTTCTTGGACGATGACGACGTTCTGATTAACCTGAACATTCCAAATGTTAGTGATAACAACTGGGCGATTGTGCAAAATATGGCGATTGTTAATAATGGTATGATTGATGTACTGCGTATTATAAATAATCCGAATTACGAACTGAATATTGATGGAAAAAATATCGAATTGGTGCGACCACATTTGGGACTGGTGGGTACCCCCGTCAGAATATCACTGTTAAAACAGATGGCGGTGCTGATGGAAAATATCAAAGAGCAGATTTCAGATATTGATGAATCTGTTAATTGCAGACCACCGGTGGATGAAATGATGTGGGCGGCCCTGAACATAATCGCACGACACAACGATGATGCGGCATGTCCAATTTTTATGGACACAACAAACTATCTTAAAATAGATATTGACAGTGCGGCAATTAAATACGGCACATCAATTCGCCCAAACAAATGCACGACCGCACAGGCAGAACGAATAATTGAACGACACAACAAGGCAATTGTCGCCGCATTAGATGCCGCCCCGGCGGGGCAAAATTCTGAACAATAAAAAATTCCAAAAACGTAAATTATATGATTGAAACAACGGGGCATAATCTTTACAATGCCCATAGAAATAAAGGATAAACCAAATGACATACAATGAAATAAGAAAAGCTTTCTTGGATTACTTTGAATCACACGGACACAAAATCGTACCGTCAGCATCGTTGATTCCAAATGACCCGACACTGTTGTTTACCGTGGCAGGTATGGTGCCATGGAAAGGCATCTTGCAGGGGACAGAACCTGCGTTCGCACCACGGGTTGCGGATGTGCAAAAATGTATTCGGGCGGGCGGCAAGCATAATGACCTGGAAGATGTGGGATTTGATGGTCGACATCATACGTTCTTTGAAATGATGGGGAATTGGTCGTTTGGTGACTATTTCAAAGAAGGCGCAATTGAAATGTCGTGGGAACTGCTGACCCGGGTATTTGGACTGGACCCCAATCGTATTGTCGTCACAACACACTATTCCGATGAAGAGGCAATTAAAATCTGGAAAAAGGTCGCAGGCAAGGATGCAATTTTACTGGGTGACAAAGATAACTGGTGGTCGGCCGGTGATACAGGCCCATGTGGACCATGCACAGAAATGCACTATGACATGGGGGAACATTTGCCCGGTGGAATGCCAGGAACACCAAACGAAGACGGCGGTCGTTGGGTCGAAATCTGGAACGATGTTTTCATGCAATATGACCGTGATGCAAATGGAAATTTAACACCACTGCCGAAACAAAATGTCGATACAGGGGCGGGACTGGAACGATTTGCATCCATTATGCAGGGAAAAACCGATAACTATGATACAGATTTGTTCGTAAACCTGAAACGGGCAGTATCCGACATCACAGGTGTGGCAGAAACAGATGAAAATGTCGCCAGTTTCAAGGTTATTACAGACCACCTGCGGTCGGTCGGATTCGCAATCGCAGATGGGGTAATTCCTGCGAACACAGACCGTGGATATGTCATTCGCAGAATTCTGCGCCGTGCAATGCGCCATGGTCAAATACTGGGGCATCGGGGGGCGCTGCTGTCAAAACTGTACCCTGCCCTGATTACAGAAATGGGTGATGCGTACCCGGAACTGGCACGTGAACAGGAACGTGTAGTCGAAATTATTCAAAATGAAGAAAATGCGTTCACAGATATGCTGCAAAATGGCATGAAGTTGCTGGAAAATGAAATTCCAAAGTTGAATAATGCAGTCCTGCCGGGGGATGTAGCATTCAAACTGTTTGATACATATGGATTCCCACTGGACCTGACACAGATGATTCTGCGGGACAGAAATATTGATGTCGATGTGCCTGGCTTTGAAAAAGCAATGGCGGAACAAAAAGAACGCAGTCGTGCAAACACCAAGGGAACACGTATTTTCTGGGAATCACAGACAGAATTGGCCAATACAGACGACAGTGCAAAATATAATCCCACAGACATGAAATCAAAGGTTTTGTCAATTCTGAAAAATGGCGAATTTGTACAATCGGCAAATGCCGGCGATGAAGTTGAAATTGCACTGGACAAAACCGTTTTCTATGGCACCCAGGGCGGTCAGGTTGGTGACAGTGGCGAACTGAAAATCAATGGCAACACCGTTATGAACGTGACCGAGGCCGCACGTGTCGATAACGTTGTTATTCACAAAGGGACACTGGTCGGCACAATCAGTGTTGGCGATACAGTAGAGCCAATTATCAATGCGGCAATACGTCAACAGACTGCACGGGCACATACGGCGACCCACCTGCTGCAGGCGGCACTGCGACACGTCCTGAACGAAGACGTGGAACAACGTGGGTCCAAGGTCAGCCCGGATTCTGTGCGTTTTGACTTTCGCTTTGGTCGTGCAATGACACCGGAAGAAAAACAAGCGGTCGAAGACCTGGTAAACAAGTGGATTGCCGAAGATATGACCGTTACACACGAAGAAATGACACTGGATGCTGCAAAAGAAAAAGGGGCAATGGCGCTGTTCGGCGAAAAGTACGGCGATATGGTCAAGGTTATTACTGCGGGTGATGTGTCGTGCGAACTGTGTGGCGGAACACATATTCATCATACAGGCGAAATAATCAAAGCACGGATAAATAAAGAAAAATCCATCAGCAGTGGCATCAGACGTATTACTATGTCGGTCGGCACATTGGCAGAATAATCAAAATCGCCCAACAACTGGGCGATTGTTTTTATTTACTTGATTTTAGGTAAATTTGCACTATCATTATAACCATACATCCGAGAGAATGTACAAAGTACAACATTAGTACTGGTGTACGGATTTTATCCCTGTGTCTTTATTTTTAATAATAAAATACCATAGGGTATTAAACAAGGCCGCATAACCACAGATTCACTGTGTATAAAGAAGTCTTTCTTTATCGATAATGAATTTAGTGGTTGTGCAAATATATAACCATAAAAAAGGATTACAAATGGTGAAAGTAAAAGAAAAAAAAACTGCACCAAAAAAAGGTGCTGAACCAAAAACACCAAAGCCAATCAAAGGCATGAATAAGCACGAAACAGATGCAAATGATGATAAAGTCTACTTTATGGCGTTGGGCGGACTGGAACACATCGGTCAGAATATGTACCTGTATAAATACAAAGGCAAATATCTGGTGGTGGATTGCGGTCTGGGATTCCTGGAAGAAGAAATCGGTGCTGGCGATGTTCAATACTGTGATACAACATGGCTGGAAAAACGCAAAAAAGACGTAGTTGGATTTGTCATCACGCACGGACACGAAGATCATATCGGGGCACTGAAATACATTTGGCCAAAATTCAGAAAACCAATTTACTGTACACGATTCCCAGCAGAAATTTTGCGCCGCACGTTTACAGGTATCGAAATGGACTTTGACCCACGTAAAGATATTGTGGAATTTGACCATAATGGGGCAACGTTAGACATCGCACCGTTCGAAATCGAAACCTTTCACGTCACGCACAGTGTTCCAGAAGCACAAATGTTAATCATCAAAACTGGGGCAGGAAAAATTCTGCATACAGGCGACTGGACATTCAATGACGATAACCCAATCGAACCCACAACGGACTTTGCACGGTTGGCAGAAATTGGTTCAGATCCAAAATTGCTGGCATGTATGTGCGATTCAACAAATTCATCAAAACAGACCAAGCAAACAACAGAAACACAGGTTCGGGATACGTTAATCGAAATTATGAAAAATGCACCAGGCCGTGTTCTGGTGACCGGATATTCACGCAGTTTGGCACGTATGAAAATGTTCGCCCAGGCCGCACGTGCCGCTGGCAGAATCGCCGCAATCAAAGAACGCAGCAATCCAAATCCTGTACCCTATGTCGGATTGCCAGAATTCCGTGAAATGGGTATCAAGTTCGGATACCTGGACAAAGACGATGTTTATCTGCACAGCGAAATAAAAGACCTGCCGGCGGAAAAACAGGCAATATTCTTGACCGGTTCACAGGGGGAAAAATTCGCAATGCTGACCCGTCTGTGCCATGGGCAGGTAAAAGAATTAAAACTGATGCCAACAGACACCGTTGTGTTCAGTGCAATTATTATCCCGGGACGTGAACAGGATGTGTCATACCTGTATAACAAACTGGCACGAATGGGTGTGAAAACGCACACTATTTTCGATACGGATAATCTGCATGCCAGTGGACACGCAGGACGACCAGAATTGGAAAAATTCTATGATATGGTTCATCCACAGGTGGCTGTGCCAATGCATGGTGACTATATCAACGAAATGCTGAACGGTAAAATGGCAATGGAACGTGGCGGGGCCAAGCATATGATGGTCGTACATAACGGCGAAATGATTGCGTTCGCAGACGGGGCAGAACCGTATGTCGCAGAAACAATCGATACAAACTATGTCGTTATGGAAGGCGAAACAGAACGCAGCGCAAATGACCAAGTGTATAAAAATCGCAAGAAAATCGCATCAAATGGCGCAGTGTTTGTAACGCTGCCAGTTGACAAGCGGGGATTCTTGAAAGGTGTGCCCGAAGTTTCCAGTGCAGGTATCTTTGAAACAGATACAACCGGATTCATGAAACGGCAAATCCAAATCGAAATCACCAAGGCAATCGATGCGTTAAGCAAGACAGAACGCAAAGATCGTAACAACCTGGTGCGGGCGGTACAAATCGCATCAAACAAGGTTGTGCGGGCGGCACTGGGGGCGGATAAAAAACCACAGTACAGTGTGCACTTTGTACAAAAGTAAACAAAGCCCCGGTTTTGGGGCTTTTTTAGTTGATTTTACACAAACTATGATTTATCATACGTGGTATGTGTAAGATTATTTTTATCTTTGGTATCAATAAATGCTGGCGTGAAGACGCCTGAACTGTTTTACGTGCCGATGGCCCAGGCAATAAAAATTTAGGGCTTTCTTTTCATAAACAAAATTACTAGAATCATATTAAGAAAGTAAAAAGGTATTTATTATGTCAAATACAGATAATGTCGTTCTGACGGGGATTAAACCAACCGGTATGCCACACTTGGGAAACTATATCGGGGCATTAAAGCCAATAATCGAACAGTCGAAAACAAATAAAACATTTATGTTTATCGCTGATCTGCATGCGCTGAATACAATTCATGATGCAAAACAAATTAAACAGCATACATATGAAATCGCAGCGATGATGATTGCGTTGGGACTGGATATGAATAACACAGTGCTGTTCCGACAGTCTGATATCAATGAAATATATCAGCTGAACACAATGCTGATGAATGTCACACCCAAAGGACTGATGAACCGGGCACATTCGTACAAGGCCGCAATGGATAAAAACATCGCAAATGGCGACGATGTTGATGCCGGTGTCAATATGGGACTGTACACCTATCCAATCTTGATGAGTGCAGACATCCTGCTGTATAATGCAGATATCGTCCCAGTTGGGGCAGATCAGAAACAGCATGTGGAATTCGCACGTGATATCGCAGGATACTTTAACCACACATACGGCAATACGTTCAAGTTGCCAGAACCGGTTATTGGACAGGACACGGGTTTAATCCCCGGACTGGACGGACGTAAAATGAGCAAGTCGTACGACAACACAATCGCACTGTTCGCACCAGAAAAGGAACTGAAAAAGAAAATTATGCGTATCATCACGGATTCTAAGTTGCCAGAAGAAGCAAAGAATCCGGATGAGTCAACAATATTTCTGCTGTATAAACATTTTGCATCGGAATCTGAAATCGCAGAATTTGCAGAAATGTTCCGCCGGGGCGGTTTGGGGTATGGAACCGCAAAAACAATACTGTTTGAAAAAATCAATTCTGTTCTGGCAGAACCACGGGCAGAATATGAACGGCTGATGGCAAATACAGATGAACTGGATGCCATATTGCAAAATGGTGCCAAAATGGCGGCCATGGTCGCAGAAAAAACAATGCAGCGTGTAAAAAAAGCAATGCTGGGATAATCTGACAAAGGAGAGAGCAAAAATGAAAAAAACACTTGTTTGGTTTGGGTCTGTTATCGGGGCTGGTGCCGTTTTGGCATTGTTGTTCGGGGCAATTGAAAAACGCAGTGAACCACGTATAATCAGCGTCACTGGGGAATGTCTGACAACAGCACCAAAGGATAAAACCGCAATCACACTGCGGGTGTCAGTGCTGGCACCAACGGCGGTCGAATCTGTAAAGTCTGCAACTGAACAAATTGCACAGATTACAGATTTCTTGAAAAGTCAACCCGTGGAAATGCAGACTACACAATTTAACTCGTACGAAAAGACCGAATGGAATCGGGATGAACAAAAATCGGTCGTGCTGGGCATTGAAACAACAATCGCAGTCGAAGTGTCTGCAAACAGTATCGAACAAATAGAAAAAATACTGGGGCAATTCGCAGGTATGAAAAATGTGTTCTCGGACAATTTACGTATGTATTCCAGTCCAGAAGTCGTTCAACCAATTATGGAAAAGTGCCTGGGGGTGGCAGTTGAAAACGCACGTGTGCGGGCAAACGCACTGGCCGCAGGGGATAACAAACAGGCGGGCAAAATGATTTCTGTGGCATACGGAACAAATACATCCGATGCAGTAATGCCGATATCCAATCTGATGCGGGGAAAGGTAATGATGGCAACAGCCAATGATTCTGCCGCAGGGACAATCGTTGCAAAAGATACAGAAATAACTGTGTCTGTACATGCAGTGTTCGAAATAAAATAAATGGATAGTTATGAATGATGTCATCGCCGAATTTATCAAATACTTGGGCGGGGTAAAAAAATACTCGGCCCATACGGTGGTGGCATATGAAACAGATATTCATGATTTTATTACCTTCTTGGAAAACTTTAATGGCAGTGCCCCCCTGCCCCGCGACTTGGAAAATGTCGACACAATCGCATTTCGATCATTCTTGGCAGACCGACAAAGACGGGGATTAACATACAAATCAACTGCACGAACACTGTCTGCAGTGCGGGGCTTTTACAGATTTCTGGGACAATGCCATGGCATAAAAAACGATGCGATTGGATTGATTTCTGCACCACGGGTGCCACGAAAATTGTCCAAGGCAATCGATCCGATTGATGTTGAAAAAATGCACGATGCAACCCGGTTAATTGACCATGCAGAACCGTGGATTGCCGCACGAAACTGGGCATTGGTGGTGGTACTGTTTGGGTGTGGATTGCGAATATCCGAAGCGCTGAACATAAAAAATCGTGATGTAATGGGGCACCCACAGGTTTTGCGTATCGTTGGCAAGGGAAATAAAGAACGACTGATTCCAGTTTTAGCGGCAGTATGGGATGCAGTTGATAAATATATTCAGGTGCGACCATTCGGAAATGAACCAGACGACAACCTGTTTCGCAGTGTGCGGGGATTGCCAATGACTGCACGGATGGCAGAAAAAGTTATTGAAAATTTGCGGCATTATCTGCAACTGCCAGACTATGTGACACCGCACGCATTGCGACACACATTTGCAACAGCACTGTTGGCAGGCGGGGCCGATTTGCGCAGTTTACAAGAGTTATTGGGGCATTCTTCGTTGGCAACAACACAGTTGTATACAAAAATTAACATGGCGGAAATCTCGAACATCTATGCCACGGCGCATCCACGCGCAAAAGATAAATAACCATATCGGGGGAAAACGCAATATAACTGTGTGGTGCACGACATGTCACAACCATTGGGTGGGCAAAATTTTTGTATTTCCTGCTTGCATAACTGGTGGTAAATTTTCTATCCTGTGTGGCATAAGAGAGGAAGTGATGAATATATTTCGCAAAATAATGCGGTTTTTTGCGATTTTTGTTCTTGTATGTAGTATATCACCGGCATCCGCATTTGTTGGCACATCCTGTACAAGCGACACCCAATGTGCAGCTGATGAGGTTTGTGATTTAAACCTTATGACGTGCCAGAAAAACATAACATCATCGGAATGTATTGGATGTACGTCCGATCTTGATTGCATAGGTGGCAAGGTATGTAATAGCATGGGATGTTGCGTAACATCATCAGATTTAGACGATCCGCAATGTCTGTCATGCCTGGAGGATAATTATTGCCCAGATGGTTACATATGTAATTCAAGTACGGGATGTTGCGAAGAGGGGCTGGTGGAATTATGTAATTGTGCATCGGTTGGATACGATGGTGTTTGTTTTGGCAAGGATTACAGTACATGTTATAATTCGTGTACCCGTGCATGTACGCAAAGCGGGTGCCCCAATGGATACAGTTGCACATATAATTCATCATCTACATCTGGGACACAATATTATGGCGGGTCGTGCGATGCCGCCGCCAGTACATGTACAATCGCATCACAGACATGTACAACACATTGTAATACCAAATCAAACACAGCTGTTCAAAATTCATCAACAGAAACAGAAAGTGGTCTGTCCTGCAGCCAGGGATGCAGTACATCGTGCAGCACATCATGCAGCGAAACATGTAGCACATCGTGTTCGCAAACATGCAGTTCTTCATGTTCTTATGCCTGTAACGTAAATGAAACGTGCCCAACAGGATATAACTGTACGTGGGATACCACAAAAACATACCCGGGCACAATGTATGGAATACAGTACGGTACACAATACGGAACCAAATACGGCACAAAAACTGGCACAAAATATGGTACCCAGTATGGCACATATTCCCGCAGTCGCACAAAGTATACAGTCTGTAATGGGGTGTATACCGATGGATGCTATTCTGCGGACAGTACATCTTGTTCAGGATGTTCCAGAACAACAACAACGTACAGCGATTGGTCAAATGGCGCATGCGGCAGTTATGGTGCGTGTACAGATTTTGGCGCATGTGGTAGTTATGGTGCATGTGGCAATTTTGGTGCATGCGGCAGTTATGGTTCTTGTACAAACTTTGGTTCCTGTGGTAGTTATGGTTCATGCCAATACAGCGGCACAGCAACCTGTCCAATCAAGACACAAACATGTAAAGAAGCATGTACATCGGTCGCAAATCGCGAAACACGCAGCGGGACAGAATCGTGTACCCGTTCGTGCAGCATTTCAAATGGCACATGTTCATACAGCGGTTCAACCCGTACATATACCGATACATGTGCCAGCAATTATACCACTGGTGGTTGTAAATCGGCGGGTGCGTCATGTTCGGGATGTAATTCATGGTCACGCACCAGTACTGGCACCTGTTCTGGTGGAACAATCAGCATCACATGCAGTACAGGTTTTCATCTGGACACAAATTCGTGCGTTATTAATACATATACTGTTGCGTATAACGCAAATGGCGGTTCAGGAACGACCGCTGGAACTGCACATGAATACAATAAAAAATCAAACCTGCGGGCAAATGGATTTACGCGTACAGACCATGCATTCGTTGGCTGGGCAACATCGTCAACGGGAAATGCAGTGTATTCTGACCAAGCAGAAATACTGAATTTAACTGCCACACATGGCGCAACTGTTACGCTGTACGCAGTATGGCAAAAATGTACTGCATGTGCCGCAGGTACAGGGGCAACATGTGTACTGGGGGTGAAAAATGGCGAATGTTCGTATACAACATCGTGCCTGCCAGGATATAATACCATTACAAATAACGGAAAACCAAATCCGTCTTGTAAAGCGAATACATACACTGTGGCATACAACAGCAATAAACCCAGCAACGCATCTGGCACAATCAGTGGCAGTACCGCAGACAGTAATCATACTTACGATGTGGCAAAAAAACTGACAAAAAATGGATACGGATTGACCGGGTGGACGTTCGCAGGTTGGAATTTGCAACCAAATGGAACAGGAACATCATACAGCAATGAACAAAGTGTATCTAACCTGACAACAACAGACGGCGGAACTGTCACACTGTATTCAATGTGGACCGCAAATAAATTTACAGTGACGTTTAATGCCAATGGCGCAACCAGTGGCGCTGCAAATCCAGCCACTGTACAATGTACCTATGATTCTGCATGCGCGGCAGCTGACCAGGGGACAATGCTGAAAACCAACAGCGTGCTTACAGGATGGAATACAAATACTGGGGGAACAGGTACAAATTATGCCGCAGGGGCCAGTATCAAAAATATCAGCACGGCAGCAAATGTGACACTGTATGCAAAATGGAGTGCATGCACCGCATGCGCACCAGGAACAGGGGCGACATGTTCGTTAAGTGTGTCCAATAATAAATGTACGTATGCAACATCCTGTAAAACCGGGTACAATACAATTGTAAACAATGGTAAATATAACCCATCGTGCAGCGCAAACAACTATACTGTGGCATATAATGCAAATGGCGGGGTCGGCAAAACTGCATCCAGCAGCCATGCGTATAATGCTGCAAAAGCACTGACTGCAAATGGTTTTTCACGCACAGGATACACCTTTACAGGGTGGGCGACATCGGCAACAGGTAATGCAGTGTACTCTGACACGGAAAATGTCACTAATCTGACCACGACAAATGGGGGGACATTTACACTGTATGCGGTTTGGTCTGTTAATTCGTATTCGTGTTCGGCGGGCTCATATCTGGATGGTGTAAACTGTGTGGAATGCGAAACAGGTCACTGGTGCCCAGGTGGTACATGGGTATATAATGCCGATATCCAAGGACGAAATTCGTGCCCAGCAAACTCGACCAGTGCGGCTGGGTCTGATGCACGGGCGGATTGTTCGTGCAATGCAGGATATGGCGGTGATGCCGCAACAGGTGAATGCTTGATATGCGTGCCAGGAACGTACAAGACAGATGTTGCCAACACGGCATGTTCAATATGTACAGATGACCATTACTGTACAGGTGGAACAAATGGGAACTATATACAATGCTAACCAGAAAGAATCAAACAAATAGTTTAGATGAATTTATGCGGATGGCGGATGACATGTGCCCAATAAATCCAATTATAAAATATAAAAATATACTGATTAACAAATTGAAAAAAATTATCAGCATATTCTTTTTTTCGTTATATTATTGGATTTGCTTGTCAAAAAAAGACCGTCTAACACTCAAAAAAGGCGACGGAATACGTATCGTATCACCTGTTTATTTTGTAAAACAAACAGTTGTCCAAGATGTTTATTTAGAAACACGAGAGCCATAAATTCGTCCCAATTTTTGAACCTCTTCATCATCTGTTTTTGCACACAACCCCATCCAGTCCATAACTTTTACGCGAAAAATTTTTAGTTTTCGTCCGTCGGTTATATGAACAATAATAGTTCCGTGTTTATCATCGTCATAATTGCTTATGTATTCCGCATAGGTAAATGAGCGGGACTTTATAAATTTGATTGTTCTAAAAGCGACCATTGTGCTTCCTTTGTTTATTACATTACAAATACCCCCATCAAAAATGATTTGACAGGGCAACCAACGCAGAGTAATATGGCCGACGTGGGTGGCGCACTATACAATGCGTTTCAGGCGTGATTTTTCACGCCTTTTTTGTTTATAGGCGATTTATATTTTGAAAACAACCGATTCCTTGCGGGAATTGTTAAATAATTTAATAAAAATACTTGACTAACCACAAATGTTTACTATAATTCATACAAATAACAAAGGAATAATAGTTGTCTGATAATTTTAGTTTGATTAAATTTTTCAAAGAATACCCAGACGAAGAATCCGCGGTACGGTACTTTGAACGCATGCGTTGGGGGGACGAGGTTGTTTGTCCATTTTGCGGCAAAACCCACATTTCAGAAATGAAAAATCACACCCCCATGAAATACCGCTGTCGGGATTGTCGCAAGTTTTTCAGCGTTCGCACCGGCACAGTATTAACCGAATCCAAATTGCCATTACAGAAATGGTTGCTGGCAATTTACATCCTGACAAACACAACCAAGGGCGTAAGTTCAATCCAGTTGGCAAAATATCTGGACACAACACAAAAGACCGCGTGGTTTTTGGGGCATCGCATCCGCGAAACATGGTCGCAGGGTTCGCATAAATTGTATGGCGTGGTTGAGGTAGACGAAACCTATATCGGGGGCAAGGAAACCAATAAACACAATTCCAAGAAAAGAAAAGCGGGCCGCGGTGCGGTTGGTAAAACACCCGTTGTTGGCGCAGTATCACGCGACGGTGGGGTCAAGGCATTTGTGGTACAGGAAACAAACGCCCGAACACTGGAAACCGTTATTGCTGACAACGTTGATCCAACCGCCACACTGTACACAGACCAACATGGTGGCTATCAGAAAATGGGACGCATGTATGACCACCATATTGTCAATCATTCGGTGCGAGAATTTGTAAAAGGCGCGGTTTATACCAACGGCATTGAATCATTTTGGGCGATTTTGAAACGCGGCTATTATGGTATTTATCATTCATGGTCGGTTAAACACCTGCAAAGATACGTCAATGAGTTCGCAATTCGTGCGAATATGAAAAACGTTTCACAAACGCAAAAAATCATGATAACATTTGCACGTGGATTAAATACCCGCCTGTCGTACAAGGAGTTAATCAATGCCAAGAAAAATGACTAGGATTATTCAACCTATATCCGCATCCATGGCGGACGTGGCCCGAATGTTGGTGCAACCACAACAGCAACAAAAACAATGTACAAAAAACAAAAAAACCGCCTGATATTTGGGCGGTTTTTATATTTTTGTATTGATTTTTTTGTCCAAATTGTCTATACATGCAAACAGGGTCGGATAGTCCGACCCTGCAATGTACAATATAACTAATAAAGCGTTAGTTATTGTACATTGCCCCGTTTAACTTGTCAAGCGTTTTCCGCTTGACGGGGGTGTTTTTTGCACCCTAAAAGAGAGTAAAGGAGGGTAATATGAGACGGATTAAAATTCGTATCCGTGGCAAAATCAAAGTATTAAGATAATACGCCGCGAATACAGACCGCCCCGATTGGGGCGGTTTTCTGATTAAAAATAAATTGGAAATGTGAATAAAATGATTTATAATATCCGCGTGTAAAAAACAAAGGCAAAACGATGTCTGATTTGACAAATTCAGAATTTTGTACCCCCGCCGCCACGGGTACGCGGCGGCAGTACCTGTACATTGTACAATCATCGCTTGAACCCGCAAAATGCAAGATTGGCATAACCGATAATCTGGACCGCCGATTGCGTGAATACAACGCCACAACTGGACAATCCAAAGACAACATTTATTCATATCTATTTACCTGCGAAGTTAAAAACATGCGGGAAATAGAAAATGATATAAAGCATAATTTTCCCCACCTGCGTGAACAGGCAAGTCGTGAAATCTATTTTTACAATGCTGCACTGTTTGACATGTATATCAGTTTTATAAAGTCCCATCCGCATTTTCGGCGTGAAATCTTTATGAAACCTGACGAGAAAAAACAGGTGATCAAGATTGTAAAAAAGACCACGCCCACCCTGCGGGAACGCGGTCTGTCCCGTAAAGACGTTATGCAACGGGCGAAAAATATCAACAATGACGAATTTTACACCCGATATGCGGACGTGGAAAAAGAAATTGAAATGTATCCGGTGGAAATCTGGCGGGACAAGTGCGTGTTCTGTAATTGCGATGATGCGGTTGGTGAAACCCGCACAGAAAAAGATTCATCGGCATTTGCCCTGTATTTTATCAAGAACTTTGTGCGCCTGGGGCTGCGTAAGTTGATATGCACACATTACAGCGGGCAAATGGACTTATTTCAGGCGGGGGCAAAGGGGTATATATTCACCAAAGAGGGCGTGCGGGAAATGACCACCGCGCCCAAAGGGTACACCGGATGTTTTGAGGACCCGCTGTCGTTAAAGATTTTGAACGAGGAAGCGGATATAGTCTGCACCAACCCGCCGTTTTCACGTGCGCGGGATTATTGGCGTGTTGTGATAAACAGCGGTAAAAAGTTTTTGATTATTTCAAATGAATCAAATTGTGTGAACACGGCATTTATACCGTATTTTATGAACGGCCAAGTATGGGCAGGCTACAATCGTGTTTATACATATTTGAATCCCAAACGTGAAATCGTGCGTGCGGCGGGGCGTTGGTACACCAATTTGCCCGTTAAAGACCGTCCAACAAGCCGGAATTTGAAATTTGTGCCGTTGGATGAAATCCCAGAGCGGTTCAAGAAATATGACGATGCTGGGACATTGTGTACGGACAACTGTTATATCCCCGCGGATTATGATGGACCATTTGCGGTATCGGCAGCCCCGATATTAAACGGAATATTGGAAAAGGGGTATAAGATAGTTCAGGACAAGAAATACGTGCCGTATTTTAACGGACGTGAAGCATTTGCCCGCATCCTTGTCCAGAAAGTGTAACCACGGGGACTATTCAATGGTTAGCATTGTATATAGTTCCCGAACAAATCGTACTGCGTGTCCAGCAAACTCCACCAGTGCGGCTGGGTCTGATGCACGGGCGGATTGTTCGTGCAATGCAGGATATGGTGGCGATGCCGCAACAGGTGAATGCTTGATATGTGTGCCAGGTACATACAAGACAGATGTTGCCAACACGGCATGTTCAATATGTACAGATGACCATTACTGTACAGGTGGAACAAATCGTACTGCGTGTCCAGCAAACTCGACCAGTGCGGCTGGGTCTGATGCACGGGCGGATTGTTCGTGCAATGCAGGATATGGCGGTGATGCGGCAACAGGTGAATGCTTGATATGCGTGCCAG
>SUUQ01000009.1 GCA_015062445.1 Alphaproteobacteria bacterium
CAACTTGCATTCGCAGGACAAGATGATGTTGCGTTCCCCGAACACTTATTGCTACATGACTTTGTACACTGCGATTCAGATGTACTGCCCGCTGGACTGCTGTATCCGCTGTCACATGCATTACATACACCATTTTCTAACCAATAATTTACCTTGCAACTGTCTATTTTCAGTGAACATGTTGATGATGCTGCACTGCATGAACCACCGTAATAGTATGTTCCACTTGTACTGGTTGTACCATGTGTCACAGATTGTGCACCTGTTGGTACAGGTTGTTGTGTACATGCCTGTGTACAATTCTTATAGCATACACCACTGCCACCTGTGTTGCCAGATTGTGATAACGTAAATGATTTATCACCAACTGTACTGCAAGACGGGCAGGTGATACCATCAACATAGTTGCCTGAACTGGCGGTGACTGACTTTACTGTTTTTTTGCACGATTCGTTATTGGTTGAGCAACCTGATTTTATTGTTCCATCCCCCGTACCAGCACTGTTTGAATATGCAACATAATTACATTTATCACGCGAACAAGATTCACATGTTGCAGATTCGCATCCCGATGGCGTATCGCACTCTATCTGCTTGCCCGACCATGTGCGTTGTTTCGTATTGCTATAGCAATCTGTTATTGCTGTTGCACCTGCGTCAACATTCGGATAACCGCTGGGGCAACTGTGCACAGTATTATCACCTGGACACCAACCGTTTGAGCATTGCACGCACGCACCACTTTTCAAATAGTATCCAGGATTACATGTTATATTCTTTGTACAGTTACCACACGAACGTGATGTTGATTTATATGTGCTGTAATCACCGTTTTTACAGCCACTGCATGTATCGCCACCAGACGAACAAGCATTTCCACTGCCGCCTGTAAAGTTTGTGGAACACTGATAAACATTATCTTCGGTACACCCCGAATATGTACACGTACCGTTCGCAATTGTGCAACCTGTCAACGAACAAGATTCTGTTTTTGTTGTTGTTTCAGTACTGGCCACTTCTGTACACGCAGTGCGACATTCTTCAGATAATTTTGTACATGTTTTTGTTGGTGGTGTACATTCTGTATGCTGACATGCCCCCCAGTCACCCCAGCTGTCATAACTGGTAATCGAACAATCATATGGATCGCCAACATCGTACCAGCCACCCCATTCGTCGCATCCCGAACAATCATCGTCAGCCGATGCACATCCGCCGGATGTAAAACTGCCGATACAGTCATTTTTCTGATTTTGTTTGCAGGTCTGATATGCGGGGCGGCTGCGGGACTTTGTTCCTGTTGCGGTACAGCTGCTTTGTTCATCTGCCCATGTACAGTCATATCCACTTTTACAGGTTCCCACTACACAATCTTTATAATATGTTTCTTCACACCCCGTGGTTTCGGTGTCAGTTGTATCTGGTCCATCCACAGGAATGGTTTGCTCATCTGTTTCATCACTGTCCACATCTGAACACGACTGAACACACGTTTCAGATAATTTTGTACAGGTTTTTGTTGCAGGCGTACAGGGAGTTGCATCACAGTCGCTCCAATCGCTCCAATCGCTCCAACTGCTAATTACACATTCTTCATAGTCGCCACACGACCAACTGCCCCAACTGGAACATCCCGAACACTCATCGCCTGCTGATGAACAGCCCCCACTGGTATATATACCAGAACATGTACGGTTGCAATCTCGAGACTTTGAACCTGTGCCGATACGACTGCGATATCTGTTGCCATATGTGGTGCAACTGCTTTGTTCATCTGCCCATTCACATTCATATCCATACGCACATGTTCCTTCTACGCAATCCTTATAATATGTTTCTTCGCAGTCATCTTCGTCTTCCTCGGTTTCCGAACACGGGATCGAGTCAATTTTACTGTCTGTTTCATCACTGGACAAAGAAGCACACGATTGATCACAGGTACAACCTGCATCACTGCTTGTACACTCGTTATAACACCCAGAATACCCATCGGCACAGGCCGCACACGTATCGCACTCTTCTTCTTCGGTTATGCATTCCCCAGACACACATACCATACCGTCATCACAATCACTGTCAGAATTACATTCATACAAATTACCACCATCAGGTGTACATGTATCTGTTCCCAAACATTCATTTACACAACCGCTGTATCCAGGTGGACATGGCGCACACGTGTTGCAGTCGATTTCAACGGTCGTACAGACACCACTGTCGCAAAATTCGTCTTCGCCACAATCAGTATCTTCCATGCATTCATATGCAATGTCTTGGTCTGCACCGAACGCCATTTTTTGCGGCACAACCCCAAACAGCAGTGCCAAGGCGACAAAAAATCTCAGGAATCTGCGAAGATTATCCATTACTTCCTCTCTTTTACCAGACAGGATAGAAAATTTACACACTGTTATGCAAGAAAAAAAGTTCCCATCTCGGCTGGGGGCGCAGGGCGGGGTGGTCCCATCCATGTCATACCGGCGCAGGCCGGTATCCATTGTGTTTTTTTCCACCCCCCCCCTATGTCATCCCGTGGCTTGCCTGTCGCACGAAGTTTTAACGAAGTGTGAACCACGGGACCCAGGTGTATCCTTTTTTTCTTACCTTGACCACATAATTGGCAAGGTCTAAAACACCCCGCCCACTCTTGTCATCCCGTGGCTGGACCACGGGACCCAGGTGTATGCCTTTTCTTACTTCAACACAAAAAAAATCCCGCCGATTGGCGGGAATTCATTATTTTGCATTCTTTTCTGCAGATGTTGCGGACAAATCTTCCACGATACGTGCTTTTTTGCCTGACAACCCACGCAAGAAGAATAACTTTGCACGACGTACTTTACCGATACGAACCTTTTCAATCTTCTCGATTGATGGGCTGTACAGTGGGAACTTGCGTTCTACACCGACACCGTATGATTCACGACGTACTGTAAAGGATGCATTATTTCCCATGCCGCCATCACGTGCGATAACAACACCTTCAAAGACCTGAATACGGAACTTGTCACCGTCTTTAATTTTGACGTGAACCTTCAGTGTATCCCCAGCTTTGAAGTTTGGGATTTTTTTGTCGCCCGCCAGTTTTGCAACCTGGGCCGCTTCGATTTTTTTAATAATGCTCATTTTTCATTTTCCTTTATTAAGTCCGGCCGACGTTCTTTTGTTATGTCAACCGATTGTTGTTTCCGCCACCGTTCGATATTGCCGTGGTGACCGGACAGCAGGACTTCTGGGACACTTTGTCCACGCCATACTGACGGGCGGGTATATAACGGCCATTCCAGCCCCCCGATTTCGAAACTTTCATTATTGGTGGTGTCTGCACCACCGTGAACGACATTATCCATCAGACGAACGCAACTGTCAACAAAAACTTGCGCAGCGATTTCGCCCCCCGACAGTATATAGTCGCCAATTGATAATTCCATGATATTATATTCTGTTATTACCCGTTCGTCAATTCCTTCGTATCGGCCACACAACAGGGTGTACGTTGCATCTGGTGCTGCGGTAAATTCCCGCACCATTTTTTGATTTAACGTTGCGCCACGTGGCGAAAAGTATATGATTTTACCCGGATTTTTAATCGAATCTAATGCCGCCCCCAGTACATCTGGCCGCATTACCATACCGGCCCCGCCACCGAATTGCGTATCGTCAACACTGCCATAGTTGTTAATGGCAAAGTCACGAATGTTAATCACATCATACGTCCAGATTTTTTTATCCAACGCACGTCCAACAACACCACCCGACAGTGTCCCTGGAAACATTTCTGGAAAGATTGTCAGTATATTAAAGTGCATTTTTATTATTACCTGGTTTTAATTTTTGTAACAAAACGTCTGTTTTTGCATTGTTGGCATGCCTGACGGGTGATATCCAGTGCTGTTGGCATTGCTGCCTGAATTTCCGCAGGTGTTCCCCGTAATATTATGCTGCACCGGAACAAGTTATTCTGTTTTTGGTCGCACAGCACACGTGTGTTGGGCAATGGTGCGAACAACCGTGTCAGTGGACATGTTGCACGTGT
Source organism: Alphaproteobacteria bacterium (assembly GCA_015062445.1). Taxonomy (GTDB): domain Bacteria; phylum Pseudomonadota; class Alphaproteobacteria; order Rs-D84; family Rs-D84; genus Enterousia. The sequence continues at coordinate 4,037 of SUUQ01000009.1, forward strand.
TTTGATACATGTTGCAAAGACAGTCTTGTCCGAATGTTGTATTGAATAATCTTGTTTCATATTAGCGTGTCCTTTGTCTGGTGCGTTGGCAACACAGAAAGCATATTTGTTCAACGTGTTGCCCCAGTGTTGGTGAAAAATTTGGTTGAAATCTGGGGGCCATCAATATGCCTGTACCACGTGGCAGGTCATATGCCTTGATTAAATAAGTATTAGTCCGCCAAAACAGCCCCAGCATACATTGTTTTGAATACCCCGGACACTCAACCGTGATTTTATCATCGTGTTTTGTGATGCGATATGGCAGTCTGTGATTTGTATTTTTTATCATAAGATTTACCTTGTTACAATTATACGATTTTCTGCATCGACTGTTGCACCGACAAAAGACACCATCTGTCCATTGTCCAGTTCGATTATGTCGCCCGCACCAAAGTTCTGAAAGCATGCAACCGTTCCGATTGTTGAACCATCCCGCACAACGTTAAAGCCGATTAAGTCCGCCTGATAGTATTCGTCATCTGCACTTAATTGGGGCAGGGTATCACGCACCACGAACAGTTCTGTCCCCCGCAATGCTTCTGCGGCATTTCGGTCATCGATTTTATCGATTTTTGCGATAATAACATTTGAACTGGGAATGGTTCTGATGAAACGAAATGCACCATCGGCAAATTTATCAGACACAATCTGCAGTGTTTTCATATCTTGTGGAGATTGTGTAAAAGTTTGCACACGAACTTCACCCCGTATACCCTGGGGGGCAACAATTTTACCGACCAAGATTTTTTTGCTATTATCTGCCATTGTTTTTATTCCTTTTTAACCAGTGACGATAACGCACACATTTATCAAACCCCATGTTACATGCATCATGTGCACCATCTCTGGTATAAATAACCTCATTTATGTGATTTCGTGCACAGTATTCTATTGCCTGGCGGAATTTGATTAATTCCTGCATTTTCTTGCAGCACAGATTCAAATCATACGGGCAGGAAATTTCTGCGATACAGGCATTTTTAATGTCTGCCACAGAATTTATTAATTCCTGTTTTTTCTGTGCTGAAAAAAGTTCATCCGGGTTAAACAGTTGTGGCATATGATTACCGTTGTTTCTGCTGTGTGCTGTTTAATAAACGCAGACAGTTATCGTGATTTACTGGGCATACACCTGGTGCGCATACATACTTGAAAGATTTTGCACAATTTTGAAATGCAATTTTTGTCTGGCGGTAAAATTCATCCAGACGATAAATAGAATTACATTCGATTTTATCATTATGTGGGCATACATCTGCCATCTTTAATTTCCTTTTTTATATAATTATTAAACCATTGTTGCGAAAATACTGCCCGGGGGGATGCCCGGGCCATACCATTTTATTTTTGAATAAAATTATTCTGCAACTTCTGTGGCCTGGGCATCATCAGCTGGTGCTTCTGCTGCGGCTTTTGCTGCTGCTTCTGCGGCTGCCTTTTCTGCGGCTATTTTGGCCAACTTTTCTGCTTTATCTTTGATTTTCATCTGTGTTTTTTCTGACTGCAGATGTTTTTTTGTTTGAACAGGGATTGCCTTTGGTTTAACCAAATCTGCCTTGGCCAAGAATTTGTACACACGATCAGATGGCTGCGCACCCTTTGCCAACCATGCTTTTACTGCATCGATTTTCAAGACGACACGTTTATCGCTGTCTTTTGGTTGCATTGGGTCGTATTTACCGACAGTATCCAACACATTACCAGAATTACGTGCATTACGTGAATCTGTAACCACGATGTGATAGTATGGACGTTTTTTTGCGCCGAAACGTGCCAAACGAATAACAGTTGCCATAATTTTACTCCTTGGTATTAAATAACTGTTTTTCCACAAAGAAAACCGCCATCAAGGGCGACACTCGCCGGATGATGTACCACACGCATACTGCGAACTGGCTTATTAACGATGGCAATCTTTATGGGAATTGCGCACGCATTATGTACCAAAAAACGATAAATGTCAACTGTTTATTACAAAAAGCAGATTATTATCTGTGCGTGTCCGTGCCATTTTTGTCAACGGCAAACAATTTTTTCAACTTTACTTGCAAAATGAATACATAATGATGTATAATATACCAAAGATTCCAAAAGGAATCTTGTGATATAAAGAGTGCAAGGGTTTAGACACCCTATACACGATATGCTCTGTTTATATCCCGACTGAATGGTCGGGATGTCGTTGTCATAAGGTTTTGCCAAAAGCAACGAAGTTTCGTGTAAACTGTCTAACTCCCGACCACCTTTAAAAAAGTGGTCTTTTTTTATGGGTAAAACGGTCAATTTTTTTCTTTTTAATATATTTGTGTTGGCTTCCCTAGATGCTTGTGTCGCCATAAAAGTGCCCCAAACTGAAACGACCAATGTTAAAAATAATGATATTGAAATCTTTTTTACCCCTGGGCCAGATTGCGAAAATAACATCATTCAAAGAATAAATGAATCCGATAAAATAGATATTGTCGTTTATTCGATTACTAATCCAAAAATTACAAATGCTATAATCGGTGCATATAAAAACGGGGCAATCATTCGAATTATTACTGATAAAACACAATCAACGGGCAAAAAGTCATTGGTTGCAGACCTTAAAAAAGCGGGTGTTCCAGTTTTAACCAACAGAAAGCATAAAATTGAACACAATAAATTTGCGGTGTTTGATGATGATACGGTGGTATCAGGGTCATATAATTGGACAACAAATGCCAGTATACACAACAGTGAAAATTGCCTGTTTTTCAAGCAGCCGAACCAAGAATATTCAAATCGGTTTAAGTATCTGTGGAACATATATAAATAATTCTGTTTGCCCGCAGCAAATAACATATCTGGGCTTTCCAATAAAATCGGGCATACGAGAGACACTAGCCACACGAAGCGTCACAAACGCGAAGTGTGGTGCGGGCGAAGGGAATCCGCATGTATAAACACACAATGAGTTGCGTTATTAGCAACGAATTGATGTGTGCGTCACAAGGATACCCGATTCAAACATAACCAACTTCAAACTTGGTGCGGGCGAAGGGAATCGAACCCTCGTCTTCAGCTTGGGAAGCTGACGTGCTGCCATTATACCACGCCCGCCAAGAACGTGTTCGATAATATACTAAAAAACGACATATGTCCAGTTAAAACATTTTTTATTTTATGTGGGCTTGCAAACAGGGGCAAATTGTGCATACATATCATATGTCCAACAGAACAAAACACGGAAAGGAATAAATAATGTCTAATGAAAATACTAATCCATTAATTGGCGCCCAGTTGCGTGTTCGCAGTGCGTGTGAACATTTGGGGCTGCCAAATGAAGTATATGAGATTCTAAAGAATCCAATGCGCATGGTCGAAGTGTCTATACCTGTCAAGATGGACAATGGCACCACACGTGTATTTACCGGATTTCGTGCCCAGCATAACACTGCGATTGGTCCGTCCAAGGGCGGTGTGCGTTTTCATCCGATGGTATCCCGTGACGAGGTTGCGGCCCTGTCTATATGGATGACGTTCAAGTGTGCCGTAACTGGTATTCCATATGGTGGGGGCAAGGGCGGCATAATTGTTGATCCAAAAGAGTTATCCACTGGCGAATTGGAACGGCTGTGTCGTGGTTATGTTGATGCGATATATCCGATTTTGGGCGAAAAGAAAGACGTTCCGGCCCCAGACGTTAATACCAACGGTCAAATAATGTCGTGGTTTATTGATGAATATATCAAATTATCTGGCGACCAGTCACTGGGGACCTTTACTGGCAAACCAATTGAACTGGGCGGTTCCCAGGGGCGGACCTGCGCAACCGGATTGGGGATTGCGATTGTCATATCAGAATCATTGCAGACAATGGGGGCCAGCATTAACGGTTCTCGCATTGCGATTCAGGGATTTGGCAATGTTGGTTCATATACAGCACTGTGCGCATCTGAAATGGGGGCACGCATTGTTTCGATTGCTGAATGGAACGTTGTTTTGTACAACGCAGACGGTATTGATATTGCGGAATTAATGAAATATAAATCAGAAAACAACGGCAGTATCTGTGGTTTTCCTGGCGCATCCGAAATAACCCCCGACCAGTTCTGGTCATTGGACGTTGATGTTTTGTGTCCTTGTGCGATGGAAAACACGATTAACTCAGAAACCGCACCATTGATAAAGACATCATTAATTGTCGAAGGTGCCAATGGTCCAACGACCCTGGACGCAGAACAATTACTGTCATCACGTGGTGTTACGATTGTTCCTGATATTTTGGCCAATGCCGGTGGTGTGACGGTGTCGTATTTTGAATGGGTCCAGAATCGCTATGGCTACTACTGGACGGATTCAGACGTTCGTGACAAAGAAATTCGTGCCATGACAGATGCGTTCCATGCAATAAATAAAATCCGTCTGGAATATAAAGTATCGATGCGTGATGCTGCATATATGCACTCGATCAGGCGTGTTGCCAACGCAATGAAATTGCGTGGATGGTATTAAGCAACGAATCCCCACTGCAGTGGTGGGGATTTTTTTATCTAATATTTTGCATTAAATTATTAACCACCTGTGTCAGTGGTTGACCATTAATTTTTGAACGAAAAACATTGTTCAGCACGGCCATATCGTTATTGTCTACCATCAGACAGTGTCCTGTATCATCTGGTCGCCCATCCAGTTTATACACCCCCAGATTATTTTCTTGGGCCCGTCCCGCACTGGCAATTTTTGAATTTGTATCACAAAAAACCGGGAACATAAGTTTACCTGGAACCTCTATCAGCAATGTGTTGTCATTGGTTTCTGCCACCAACAGTCCCCGATTGCATAACTGCATCAGCAATTCTGCAAACACCATCATTTGCTTTGGCGTGTTCAGTCCCACCATCGACAGTCGTATTGCTGGCGATAAATAATCACTGGCGCTGACATCACGAATAACATTTGCAACACCATTTAAGTTATTGTGAAATTCATCGACAGACATTTCTATGGTCATCAGTTTTTTGTGTTTATATGCAGTTTTTGCGAAATCCCCCAGTATCAGTTGCCGCATTTTATCATCATTTCCCCACATTGCATTTGTCTTGACGACTGGCACCATATTATTGTGTACTGCGATATCCAGACATGTTGGTATGTACTGTGTTTGGTTGTGATAGTATGGTGCCAATGTTTCACCACCTGTAAACACCATATATTCAGATTTTGTACAGGGCATTGCATTAAACTCGACGATATATTTTTCAACTTTGCCCAGTGGCATGATGTTTGGCGCCATATTTGGTCCACTGCATTCGCAACAGTGTGCACATTTCAGATTGCACCAATTTGTATTTTTGATTGAAAAGCTGACTTTTTCACAACTCATATCAACGTTTTTTACTTTTTCGTTGTTCGAACTTATTATTTTTCAGACACTTTGCCTTGCGAAATTTTTCTTTCATTTTTGAATCTACCACAATGACTTGTGGAACAATAATAATCGCATACTGAACATCAAACAAATTTTCAAAAATCTGTGCACCTTTTTGTTCATTGCACATCTTGTGTATTGGGTACAGATTGTCCATATTATCTTGCCCACCCCCACATCGCGGATGTAAATGATCCCATGAAAAATCACGCATATTCAGAATTGGCTGATTACAGGCATAGCATTTTGGGTTTAAATCATAGTCAATTGCAATTTTATACAGTTTTTTGATATGCCGTTTCCCCAATGCATTGACATTTTTATTCAGCATTTCCAGAATCTGATGTGGATTCCACATGATGTCACGGCGAACACCTGCGGCAATCTCTGCCGCCATATTATACAGTTGTTTTACGTGTGTTCGGTCTAATTTATTTGCACACAAATCTATGGATGCCAACAGGTCCTGAATATCTTCTGGTTTCATGATTATTTACCATCAACTGGGATTTGCAGTTCTTGTTTTGGAAAGATTAAATCCGGATTTTCGATATTGTTACGTTCTGCGATAATGCTGAACAGAATACCGCGGCGCAAAAAGTTCCGTGCAATAATCCACAGGCAATCCCCACGGCGCACGGTATAGTACGTATCGTCATCGCCGGTCATTTCTGGCATTGTGAATTTGTGCAATACAGTTGCAACAGTGCGTCCGTCGCCATCGTGCAGTCGCACCGCCAGTTCATATTCACGTCCTGTTTCCAAATCGCCTACATCCGCCCCCAGCCCAAAGTGTTTATAGTCTGATACACGTGCAAACCCCAGATATTTTCCATCCAGCGCCAATGATACACGCAGCCGTGGCATTGCATCACCTGTTACAACAACACGACCTGTGCTTAAATAGTCTATTTTCGATACCCGCAGATCACCGTCTGTCAACATTGCAGGGTGCTGTAATAATGTGCTGCCATCTTTGGTCATCAACAGCGATACAGAATTTTCTGATCCCGCATCTGAAATATATACAAATACTTTGTCTGACGATTTTACTTCTGGTTCCGTCCCCAGCAGTGCGATTGTATAGTTCCCTGGTTTCCATGGGTTCATTGTGACATATACAAATTCGCCGTATTCATTTGTCTGTTCTGTTGCGACAATTTTACCATTTACCATGATTGATATGCCACGGTTTTCCATCCATCGTCCTGCGATTAAGACATTTCCATCATTTTGAATACGCACGATATCAAATTCTGGTACGACAATATCTTTTTTATCTGGCTTGACGGTTTGAATGATTGGTTCTGGAACACTTGGCACAACGATTACCCGTGATGGCTGTGGCGAACGGATAAACATAACCCAAATTGCGATAAAAATCACAATCAGTGCACACATTACCGGGAACCAGTATGCACTCAGACCTGTACGACGTCTGCGTGCAGCATCGATATCATCTTTGTTCACAGATTGGTTTTCTTGATTGTTCTTGTCAGATTTCTTTGCGAACATGTTCAGTGATTTCAAAAATCCCCGTGTGTATTCCCGTCTGTTTTCTTGCCAATTATTTTGCTGTGCGATTGCATCATTAATCAATTCATCTGTTGAACGTTTTGTTTTATTATTCTTTTTTGACATACCGATATACTCCTGAAATACCCTTGCGTTATTAATGCTAGACAAATTATTCCAAAATTTATTTCTTTGTCAACTTAATTATGGTATAATGCTTCTCAGAAAATAGGGGTAGATATGAAAAAGATAGGAATTATGACAACAGGTGGCGATTGCAGTGGTCTGAACACTGTGATACATCGTGTGGTTCAGGGGGCACGCCAACGTCAATGGCAGGTCTGGGGGATATTGGATGGAACAGATGGGTTATATGTAAATCCGCCGGCAGCCATTAGACTGGATGACATGATGTTGCCAATTGAAAATGCACGTCTTGCAGGCAGCTTTTTGCACAATGGTCGTGCCAATGCATTAAATTTTGAAACTGCCGCCGAAACTGGCAAGATTGCGGCATTTAACAAACGGCTGCACAGTGCACTGCACGAATTGGAATTGGACGCATTGATTTTAATTGGTGGCAACGGCAGTTTGTCTTTGGCATGGGCAAATCGTGACACATACCGTGATGTCCAGTTGATTTGTATCCCCAAAACGATTGACATGGACATGCCGCTGACCGAACGCACAATTGGTTTTGACACAGCGGTTGAACAGTTAACCCGATTCTGTGACCAGTTAATGTTAACCGCCCGCAGTCATCATCGTTGGTTTGTTGTCCAGGCAATGGGACGTGATTGTGGATATCTGGCATTGCATGCTGGGATTGCGTCTGGCGCATCTGCGATATTGGTACCCGAAATTCGATTTAATATTGACGATTTGGTAAAACGCATTTCAGATGCAGACACAGACTATGGCATTATCATGGTGTCCGAAGGCATTACCTTGCGTGGTCATTCTGGTCGACCTGCAGACATGATATCACGGAAATTGAATACCGCTGGCATAACAAACCGTACTGCATTTCCCGAACATATCCAGCGGGCAGGGGACACCGCTGCAACCGATCGTATATTGGCGACCCGTTTTGCTGATTGTGCATTAAATGCAATTGAAAATGGCGAAACGTACGTGATGACGGCCTTGGAATGCGGCAATGTGCACACGGTTGGTCTGTCTGACTTTGTTGCATCTGGCGAATGTGTGTCTGATCCGCACATTCCGGAATTATTAACGTCGAACGCATACATTTCACCAGACGAACCACTGCTATCTGTTGCCCGTGACATGGGGATATACATTGGTGACATAAAGTAAACATATAAAAACCACCCCGCCAAATGGCGGGGAATTTTTATGCTTGTATTCAACTAAATATATACGATATAATATACAACAGATTTACAGGGGAGGTAAATCTGGGACTTAGAAAATCCCATAAGAAAGTGGCAAATATATTGCCAAAAATCCCACGCAGACCGAAAAAAATCGGTCTGTATTTTCCGGCATACCAATGTCGGGAAGCTGTCGGATATACAATAGGTTTACACCAAAAACCGACGGGATCATTCTTTCTTATGATTTTTCTAACTTCCCGACCACCAACTGTATTTTGGTGGTTGTTTTACAGCACACGGGGAAGACATGAAAAGATTGATTTGTTTTATACTTATAACAGCAACGTTAGTGCCGTTAAACGCTATTGCAACAACGCACTGTATAATGATGTCTTCAAATACAGTTTGCACAACGTCAAATGACTGTTATAACACATCCGACTGTACAGTTTCTTGCGATAATGTTCCAATAACTATAATTGGTCGGTGCAGTTCAACCAGTGGCAATGCCGACAGCAGTGTTGCCGCCAACATCAGTACCAGCAGTACAAGTTCTAATAATATTTGGTGTTGGTGCACATTGGTATCGCCTGTGACGACACGTTGGGTTTTGCGTTTCCAGTATTCATCGGCATCATACTGTGCATCGCAGTGCGGTCGTGGTTGTCGTAATGCAATGATATTTGATAATGATTCCGACAAAAACTTTCGTTCAACATTGTTTAACAATATTATCGAGTAATGATATGCATTCATATAAATACATTTTTATTGTGATACTTTTTCCATTGCGGACAATTGCATCGGCATGTCCAACTGGATATATTGAAATCAGCGCATCCAGTTATATTGTAATTTCCCCATCATGCACGTCTGCTCAAACAGATTTAGGACCAATTGCCACAGATTGCACTACATCAGAATGTTATCCTGAATACACATGTGGTGCATCGTATTCAAATCTAAAGTTTTCTAATTCTGTGTCTGTTCCTGTTTATGCAGGGATGCACACATCGCCTTCGTTGCATGTTTTATTTGGCGAAACGGAATGCACTATTCCATTAGTTATCGGTTTGAAATCTGGCACATTAAATTTACAGTCCAACTCGACCACATATCATGTCAGTGCGTTGCACAGTTGCTTGAAATTAAACGCATCAACGACCCCCAGTGTGACAACACCTGCATCATATACTGTGAATTGGACAGCAACATCTGATGGCACCGCTATTTCAGGTATTTCACACTGCAGCAGCTCAACTGGCAGCATCAGTTCAACCGCATCTGCATTAACAATCAGTTCCACTATTGCAGATAACAAATATTGTTGGTGCCGCATTTTATCGCCGGCTGATTCCTGGTGGGCATATGCGACCGCCTATGCGTCTGACACGACATGTTATTCTGGTTGTGCCGCCGCCTGTGCCAGCACGTTTCAGTCGAACCAAACATTTCGAGCGTCCTTGATAAACAGTATGATGATGTGAAATAAACCACCCCGCCAAATGGCGGGGCAGTTTGTTGATATCAATCCAGATTATTTCTTTTCAGAAAAATCTGCATCAACCGTGCCGTCTTCATTTTTCTTTTCATCGGCACCTGCGTTTTGCTGTTCGGCCTGCTGCGCTTTATAAACCGCTTCGCCCAGTTTCATGGCTTTATCGTTCAGCGCATCTGTCTTTGCCTTCAGTGATTCTACTGTGGCATCTGCCTTGGCAACTTCGTCTGCCAATTCTTTTTTTGCATCTTCAATTGCTTTCTTTTCATCTTCGCTGATTTTATCGCCATGTTCTTTCAGTGCTTTTTCAATTGCAAACACTGCGGTTTCTGCGGCATTTTTTGCCTCGGCCAGTTCACGTTTCTTTTTATCGGCTTCGGCATTTGCAGCGGCTTCGTCAACCATGCGTTTGATTTCGTCTTCACTTAATCCGCCATCAGACTTGATTGAAATTGCCTGTTCTTTACCTGTTCCTTTGTCTTTTGCGGACACGTGAACGATACCATTTGCATCGATATCGAACGAAACTTCGATTTGTGGCATGCCACGTGGGGCCGGTGCGATACCTTCCAGATTAAACTGTCCCAACAGTTTGTTATCTGCGGCCATATCACGTTCACCCTGGAACACACGGATTGTTACAGCAGACTGATTGTCTTCTGCAGTACTGAACACCTGTGATTTTTTTGTTGGGATTGTTGTGTTGCGGTCAATCAGACGTGTGAAAACCCCGCCCAGTGTTTCGATACCCAATGACAATGGTGTCACATCCAGCAACAGAACATCTTTTACATCGCCTTTCAGAACACCGCCCTGAATTGCAGCCCCCATACCGACAACTTCGTCTGGGTTAACGCCTTTGTGTGGTTCACGACCAAAGAATTCTTTGACTGTTTCTGCGACCTTTGGCATACGTGTTTGTCCGCCGACCAAGATAACTTCATTAATCTGTGATTTTTCCAGACCTGCATCTTTCAGTGCCTTTTTGCATGGTTCGATTGTGCGTTCAATCAGGTCTGCCACCAACGACTCCAGCTTTGCACGTGTCAACGTTGTGTTAAAGTGCTTTGGTCCTGTTGCGTCTGCTGTCAGATATGGCAGGTTAATATCCGTGCTGGTTTTAGAAGACAGTTCGATTTTTGCCTTTTCTGCTGCTTCTTTCAGACGTTGCAGTGCCAATTTATCACCGGACAGGTCGATACCAGATTGTGCTTTGAATTCTGCGATCAGATGTTCCAAGATACGTGCGTCAAAGTCTGAACCACCCAATGCTGTATCGCCGTTTGTTGATTTTACTTCGAACACACCATCAATAATTTCCAGGATAGACACGTCAAACGTACCACCCCCCAGGTCATAAACTGCGATAACACCGTCTTTGCCTTTGTCTAATCCGTATGCCAATGCGGCTGCGGTTGGTTCATTAACGATACGTAAAACGTTCAGTCCTGCGATACGACCTGCATCTTTTGTTGCCTGACGTTGTGAATCGTTAAAGTATGCAGGCACGGTAATAACAGCATCTGTCACAGTTTCGCCCAAATAGGATTCTGCATCTTTTTTCAGTTTGGCCAAAATCATTGCAGAAATCTGTGAAGGTGCATATTTTTTGCCGTCCATTTCCACCCATGCATCGCCATTATCGCCTGCGACAATTTTATATGGCACACGTGCGGCGATTTCTTTGACTGCTGGGCTGTCAAAGCGCAATCCCATCAAACGTTTAATTTCATAAATTGTATTTTCCGGGTTTGTAACCGCCTGGTTTTTTGCGGTAATACCGACCAGCTGTTCGCCACCAGATGTCAGTGCCACCACAGACGGTGTTGTACGTTGTCCTTCGGCATTTTCGATAATCTTTGGGTCTGTTCCATCCATGAATGCCATGGCTGAATTAGTTGTCCCCAGGTCAATACCAATAACTTTTCCCATAATTTATACTCCTTAGATTTTTTAGCTTAACCACGATATAGTTATGCAAAAAAAGATTTCAAGGGGCAACAGACATATTTTCTTAAATCGCTGCCATGAAAAAAAGCCGCCCAAAAATGGGCGGGATTTTTTCTGTTCAGAACACGAACAATTATTTTTTGCCTGCGGCAGCCATTGCAGCGGCCTTGGCTTTTTCGTCTTCTTCCATTGGCATCTTACCACCGATTGTTGCGAATGCCAATTCTGCCTGGTGCAGCCCCAGTTCAATACCGTCTGGCAATACCAGGTCAGAACCGTGAACCACATCACCGATTGTCAATTCGGCCAAATCGATAATAATTTTTTCTGGGATAACATCGACCAACCCACGCAGTGCAACCTTACGTACTGCAAAGTTCAATGTACCACCCAATTTCAAACCCTTAGAAGTTTCTACATTGATGACTTCTACAGGCACAACCACGTTAACAGGTTTTTTCACATCGATACGCTTAAAGTCTGCATGAATAACTGCATCAGACACAGGATGATATTGCACATCCATCAGCATTGCATCTTCTGTACCATCGGTTGTTTTGATTTGGAATAATTTTGTCCGCAAACCGGGTGTTTTCAACAACATATCGAATTCACGACCGTTCAGTTCGATTGCGATTGGGGCTTTCTTTTCGCCATAAATCACCGCAGGAATATTTTTATTGTTGCGGATGCTGCGTGCGGCCCCCTTGCCAGCAACGTTGCGAATTTCTGCATTTAAGTTAATTGCCATTTTTTTATCCTTTTGATAGCATTGTTTTTGTGTATTGCACGGCCTCCAAGGGTGCTGTGCGGGGCATATTATTACTTAAACCCACAAAAAAATCAAGTAATTTTATTATATTTTTCTCAGAATCAAAAATCTTGCACGTCCATATGTTTTATCACGCAGCACTTCCCATGCATCTGCATTTGGTGCAACCTCGTGTCCGATTTCTTGTTCCCAAATCAGTATGGTGCCACTTTTAACAACATTTGCTGCCCGCCGTACCAGCGCCACCCCCAGTTCATACATTGCATAGGGCGGATCAACAAATATCAAATCTGCATCTGCTGCAATTTTTTCTGTATTGCCCACTGCATCGGCCTGGATAACCTGACATCTGCCACATTCCCCCAGTCGTTTTATATTATCTGTAATTGTCCGAACCGACGATGCCGCCGTATCTGTAAACACAACCGTGGCATCCGGATATCTGGATACGCATTCCAGCCCAAATGCCCCACTGCCTGCGAACGCATCCCAAACGCAGATGTGTTCTGTCGGATTTATGATGCCCGATTCCAGCATATTAAACAGCGCAATCCGTGCCCGATTTTGTGTTGGTCGTGCATCGGGCGGTAAATTCAATCGCCGCCCCCGATATTTACCCGAAATAATTTGCAACTTTGAATCCATGTGATACACTATACAGTATGAAATTTATGAATCAAGCCATTATTGCTGCCCGCCGTGCGGCCGCTCATGACGATGTACCAATTGGTGCAGTGATTGTTCACAATGGCAAAATCATTGCCCGTGGCGAAAACCAGGTCCAGCAAAAGCGCAACCCCACATTGCACGCAGAAATTGTTGCAATAAACCGTGCATGCAAAAAACTGGGGCAAAAGTTTCTGGACGAATGTGACATTTATGTATCATTAGAACCGTGTGCGATGTGTGCAACTGCAATATCGTTTGCCCGCATCCGCAACATATATTATGCTGCCACCGATGCCAAGGGCGGCGGGATAACGGCGAATGCCCGTATTTTTGATACTGATTCCCACCTGTGGAAACCGACCATTCACCACATGCCAGAATACGCAGCGGAATCTGCCCAGATGTTGCGGGATTTTTTTGCCACCCGCCGCAAAAAATAATCCGCCAATTGGCGGACTTATTTTTATACCAGTGATTTTCCAGTCATCTGGGCTGGCTGTTCAATCCCCAGCAACTTTAACATTGTCGGCGCAATATCGGCCAGTCCGCCATCACGAACCGCCGGTGCATTATTTGCAACAACGACAAAGTTTACCGGATTTGTCGTATGTGCTGTCCACGGCAGGTTATTTTCCATATCCCACATTTTTTCTGCATTTCCGTGATCGGCAGTAATCAGAACAATTCCATCCAGTTTTAACACCGCCTTGACCAGTCGTTCTAACTGCGAATCCAGTACCTCCATTGCCTGAATGGTTGCGTTCATATTTCCTGTATGCCCGACCATATCACCATTGGCCCAGTTCAGTATCACAACGTCAAAGTCGCCCAAGATTGGCAACAGTGCATCTGTGATTTCCACCGCAGACATTTCTGGTTTCATATCAAACGTTGCAACATTTGGCGATGGAATCAGAACTTTTTTTTCACCGTCCAGGTCAATATTTCTTTCTGCGTCAAAAAAGTACGTCACATGATTATACTTTTCTGTTTCCGCAATGCGCAGTTGGCTTAATCCATGCTGTGCCAAGACATCGCCCAGCGTATTTTGAATTGCCTCATCCGGCAACAGGGCGGGGCAAACCTCGTTCAGTCCTTCGCCATATTGTGAAAAGCATAAAATGTGTACCCCTGTTTTGACGATTTCACGCATAATCTGTCTGGCACGGTCGCTGCGATAATTTCCGAACAGGAAACCATCTTTGGCTGTAATCGGCACATCGCCATCTATGACGGTTGGCCAAATAAATTCGTCTGTTTCGCCCCGTTCATATGCCGCCGCCAGTGCATCCTGAATTGTTTTTGCACGATACTTTGACGATGCGTTTGCGATTGCGTCGATTGCAACCTGTGTTCTGTCCATGTTTTGATTTCTGTCCATGGCATAGTACCGTCCAGACAGTGTTCCCCAAAACACTTGTCCATCTGCAAATTCATTGGTCAAATTTGATTGTATTAAATCAATATACTTTCCAGCCGATTGGGGCAGGGTATCCCGTCCATCTGCGATAAAGTGTACGCACACACGCAGTCCATTTTTAACAACATACTTAACGATTGTGACAATATCGTTAATATCTGCATGCACCCGTCCGTCAGACATCAGTCCCGCCACATGTACGATACCACCATCGTTTTTTATCGTCTGAATAAATTTTTGTAATTGTTTGTTATTGTCCCAGTTTTCCAGTTGGAACCGCCGCAAGAACTGATTTACGACCCGTCCAGCACCGATTGTAATGTGACCGACCTCGGAATTACCCATTGTGCCATCTGGCAGCCCGACTGCAGTTCCACTGGCATTTAAAATACTGTGCGGATATTTTTTCAATATCGCCTTCCAGAACGGCATATTCGCCTGTTCGACTGCATTAAATTTTTTATCTTGATTGATACCAATTCCGTCCATAATGCACAGAACTAATGGCCTTTTCATATAAAACCCCTTCGTAATATTATTGCTTAGCACAGTATAACTGTTTTTTAATTGCAAAATCAAAAGAAAAATTGTATAAAATGTAATACAGGAACCTGTTCTTATGGAGTAAGAAATTATGAGTGGAAAACCATTTATACCATCTGCGATTGATGAACACATTGGCCAGCGTATGCAATTGCGCCGTGTCATGATGGGCATGTCCCAGAAAGACCTGGCAAAAATATGTGGTGTCACCTTTCAGCAGATTCAAAAATATGAAAGTGCGGGCAACAGAATATCTGCATCACGTTTATTCGAACTCAGTGCAGCTCTGGAAACCCCCGTGTCATTTTTCTTTGCTGGATTACCTGGGTATATTGAACGTGAACCCCGCAATGGCCATATCCCACGCAATCGCATGTGTGACCAGCCGACAAATGACCCCCTGGCCAGAAACGAATCATTACAGTTAATAAATCTGTATTGGAAGCTAAGTTCAGATGACCAGCGTAAGATGGTCATGAAAATGTTGCGGGCATTAACCGGCCAAGACTAAGAAAAAAAGTTCCACATATGTGGAACTTTTTTATTCATTTAGTGGCACCGTGCTGGATGGGCGCGCCGTACTTACGGTACTGGCACCTGACTTGACACAGTTTACATATTCTGACGGAATTGTTTTTGTCCAACATTGCTGTTCCAAGTCCGGCTGTGTCATTTTTGTTTGTCCTTTGCCAAATATCATATCTGCCTTGGAATACGCAGTTGCATTTACACATCGATTTGCCTTGGCATCAAATACCATACCTGTTGAACATTGCACACAAACACCGGTTTGTGTGTGTACACCGCCACGAATACCTGCAGAACAGTTTATACAGTTGGTGTCCATTGATGATGCAAACCCCTTGGTTGTATCACCACAAAAATACTTTATACAGTTCCCATCAGTAATCTTATGATGCATTTCGGACTTAAACCCGTCTTTTGGGAATCCAGAACAAAACTTTTCCTCTTCTATTTTTTCCTGTACTTGTGGATCCTGTGCTGCGACTTTTTCTTCTGCGACAACAATCGGAATACAGTCTGCATTATTTGCATCTGCTTTATATCCTTCTGCGCACAGCAATTTTGTTGTTCCTGCCACAGAAACAGATTTAACAAACGAGTCTATTTTTTTCCAATTATCACGTCCGCACTCAATCATAACTGGTGCCGCCATGATACCGTGTTCCATGAAACGTACCCCGCCCAACAGCGCAACAAATTTTGGATCTTCGCCCCATTCACTAAACGCGGCAACGTTTGCAGACCTTTCGTTTGTATCATTGCCCGAACTTTTTATACCCAACCCTGCAAACAAACCATTAGTTCTGTTATTCAACAGAGCTGTTTCATATCTCAGAGGTTTTTCGCCTTGTTTTGTGCAATTAACCCCTGCATATCCGCTTTCGCACAACCACAGACATTGATCATATCTGAATCCGTTTGGTGAAAAGTACTTGGTCCATGTACGTTTCTTTTTTGCCTTATTCGCACACTGAACCTGATATGGACAGAAATAGCCGCCATGTTCTACTATTTTTTCTGCGACCAAACCAACAACTCCCCACTCATCATCCCAGGTTCCATGTGTGCCACCTTTACCAGTGCGGCCCGATAAAATAAATCCCGATGCATTCCCAGACGCAGACGTACTTTTATATCCCCACCAAGAACTTGCAGAACCATTAATATTAACAGCCCCCGCTGTTCCAACAAGCATCATGCACGCAATAAATGAAACGCAATATTTTTTCATTTGATATAAACCTTTAGTTTTCTGATGGCACGACATAGCAAACCCCACCTTCGAAATAACCTGTTCCCAACTCTTTGCATTGCATTTCGTACCACTCGTCTGTCATGACACATTCGTCTTTGACAGGATCGTACGTTGCCAACGGCTGGCCAGAATTAGATTTAATATCCAATGCATCTATATAATCTTGGCAATACAGCATCACAGTTGGATCAACACATCTGCCCCATGTTGCCACACTGTCTTTTTTGCCATTGTTCGCAGCACGTGTATTCCCCAGTCCATACACCGCGGTATAGAACGCCATAATATCATTTCCGCCTTGCGAACCAGGTTCCATCCAGTATCCACCAACATCGTCACACAGTTCCGTCAACAGATATTCCATTTGTTCCACAACGTCATCCACAGATTTTCTAACCTGATTCTGTGTTTGCACTGGCAGTGCTTCAAACACCCGTTCGTCTTTATCCACAGTTGGGTCGCTGCACATATCAACGGCATACTTTTGTACCAATCCTTCAAATGTTTTTTCTGGTGCATCTGCATCGTCAATTATACGCAGTGGCAAATTACGACAGTTCCACGGAAAACCGACGTCACCTGCGTTTGGTGTGCATAAATCTTTGATATAATTATCGATTGCGGTCGCACATCCTTCGGCCACACGAACCGTATCAACCGTATCAACAAATTCCAGCAACTGAACAATTCCACAACTTTTTGAATTTTCGGCTGTTATATGTCCATTATCATCAAATTGACATTGTGTGTTATTGCCATACAGCGCCGCACATGCCACGACTTTTTCGCGACACATTTCACGTGCTGCATACGCAGATATGGCACCCGCGGCCTGCGCGGTCGATGTATCAAAATCCCGCAGGGCAGATGTCTGTGTATCATAACACTCACTCATTGTGCTGACACAGGACATTTTTACTTCTTCTATTTTTTCATCTTGCGCCTGTGCGATTTCGATTAACGCGGTTCTTTTAAATTCCTCCCATACAATATCTGCCAAATCCCGACATGTGTCCAGTGCAGTATTTGCATACATACGCTTTGTATTCAAGAACGCATTAAATTTATCATTTTGGGCCAACACATCTGCATCCGTACCATCTAACGTAATCAGATTTTCCAGTTGAAACAACCTTGGTGAATAAATTGGTTCGCCTGTTGTTTGATTTACATATGCACCGGAATAGTCCAAGCACCTCTTATAATTAACTCCGCATGCTGCATCACTGGTCATCGCAGTCCGCACCTTTGCCACGCACTCATTGACATCAGACGAATTGTGTGCGCGATATTCTTCCAATCGTGCATCTCGCAGTATTTTTTCTGCCTGACGCACAGTCTGCTTTACACCTTCGCGTTTTGCGTTTATACTTTTTTCATATGCATTACAATCTTGCGTAATCAGTATACTATATGCACTGGTTGCCATATCCACAACAGGTTTGCTTTCACATTGGGCACCAATCATTTGCATACATTGTTTATTCACCGCCTGATACAGTGCCTGTCCTTCCAGTGACGTTAAATCAACCCCCGTACTGGTGTCAAATATCGAACTAGATGTTGCATCGCCCCAAATATCACCAATATCTGCAGAAAAATCCAGCGACAAAACCCCCACTGAATTATATGGATTAGACGTAGTTGTTGCTTTTTTCTTGCCCGCCAACAGGTCCCCAATTTCGTTTAATATTGACTGTGCTGCACTGGTATCTTTTTTTATTGCGGCTTCTCCGACTGTTGCGGAATACATTGCATTAACTTCAGCAGCGGTTTTATCAACTGCATTCAAATTATTGTCTTCAAACTGCATCAGCAATGTTTTTGCCTCGTCCAGTGCGTATTCTGTATCACGAAAATCAAGAAAACGGTCGCTGCAATAGCATCTGCGATATGTATCATTTGCATTTGCGCAGAATTGATCCATACATGTTGCATATGCCTCGCGACAGGTTGCATATCCCCCACCAATTTTCGAGATATCATTAAACACCGCTGTTGCCCGTGCAGACGTTGCCGCCCGTGCCAACCCACTGTTTGAAACATTCGCCGTACTGCGTGGTGTATTAATACCTATGGCACTGCGCGCAGAATTTATTGCTGTTGCACGTGCTGATTCAACGCGACCGACACTATGACTGTTTTGTCGTGCAACATTTCTCTCTGTCTGGCTGATTGCAGCCGAACGGGCCACATTGACTGGTGCTGCACGGCGAATTGCACTGCGTGCGGACACATTGACAACCTGTCCAGAATCGCCGTTACCACGACTGATTGTGCGTCCATCTGAACGTTGTGTTGCATTTGCGATGATTGAACTGCGTGGATTTGGCGCCTGAACCCCAGATGCCGCAGACACACCAAACACAGTTGCGAAAACTGCTGAAAACTGACCAAGATGCTTAAACACGTGTTTCAATTTACTTCTCTCTTTTCCATAATTTTATCATTTTTCATGGCATTGAATCAACATGAAATTAATACTGGTCGTCAATTATTTATCATTTGTATTAAATCCATACAAAATTCCCATAAATACAACCCATGCTTCATACGCAGAATCAAAGGCAGCATACGCAGTTTCTTTTTCGCCTGATTCCAGTGCGCGCAGTCCTGCATCCATATGCAAGACAGCTGAATTCAGCATATTTTCTGATGCGTCCCACACATCACCTTCATATACGGAATTGTTCAGCAAAGGTCGCATTAAGTTTGTGCGCATTTCTTGAACCATCTGCACCAACTGTGGCGAACTGGATTGTTTTTCGATGGCAACCATATTCATAAATGCAATGGTCAGGTCCTGATCCGCAGACAAATCCAGCGGATTTACTTTTTTTGCATTATCCGAACACTCGACCGCTGATTTCAATGCCGCAAATTGATTTTTTTTCATGTTATTATTGCCTTGTGTTATTTTTTAATTACACCCCTCATATGTGCCGAACGTGCCCGTGGGTTGTTGCCCAGTTCTGAATCAGACGGTGTTTTTGTTTTTAGCGCCTCGAACAGGGGTGGGGTCACAGTTGGCATACGTGGATCGCCCGGGGGTGTTGTCCATTCACGAAATGTATTTTTTACAATCCGATCTTCGATTGAATGAAACGTCACACAGATACACTTTCCACCTGGCACAATCAGCGCCGGCACCGCCGCCAGTGTGCGTTCCAGCTCTCCCATTTCATCATTAACTGCAATCCGCAGGGCTTGGAACACGGGTGCAACATCTTTTGGGTTGTGAATCAAGTCCCGTAATTCGAACGTTGTTTTTGGCATTACTCTTTTTATTTCTCGTGCCAGAATTCCGGATTTTTTCACATCACCATAATCACGCAGAATTTGCGCCAACTTTTCTTGCATTACAATTTCGATTAGCTGCGCCGCTGTTGTGCCAGATTGACTCATCCGCATATCCAGTTCTGCATCTGCCCGGAAAGAAAAACCACGGTCTGGATTATCAATTTGCATCGAAGATATCCCCAAATCCATAACGACCGCATCGACCGTCTGATTCAGCGCAGAAATATTTGAAAATGTTTTCGGAACAAATTGGAATTGATTGGGGTATTTGTGTGCCAATCTTTCTGCATCGACAATCACATTCGGATCACGATCGAACGCAATCACATTCGCCCCCCGTTCCAGGAATGCCTGACTATATCCACCGGCCCCGAATGTACAATCAACAATTTTTCGGTTCCGAATATCGCCCAGTGCATCCAAGACAGCCCCCAACAGAACAGGAATATGCTTTTCCACCATTTATTCGACCTTTATCTTCAACCCCAACGCAGTTAAATCCGCGATTGTCGTGTTTCCCAGTTCTACACCGCCAGGCAATGCAACGGTTGCTGTTTTTTCTGCCCCGTGCAGCACCAGTTCCACCCGTGTATATCCACGTGGCAACGCAATCAGCGCCTTCTTTACATCATGCAGCACCATTTGATCACGAATGTCCAGTGTAACTTTTTTTGCAATTTTCGCCACCCATTGCGTCAGCGGGATAATAGAATCAATAAATATCGATACCCGATCGTCACGATTTGATGTTTTGCCCGAAATCAGAACAGCACCTTTTTCATTCGCCAACACCTGTGACAGTGCCAATGCAGATTCGCCAAATGCCACGGCATCAATGTTTCCAAAACTGTCTGATGCTGCAACGGTCAACATATCCTTGCCTGTTTTTGTTCTGCGCCGTCCGAAAGAGTTTACATTTGCGGCAATCTGTACCGACTTTCTGTCGCCCAGTCCTTCCAAAGTCGCACTGGTTGCTAAATTTGCACGTTGAATCAGGTGTTTATACTGGTCCAGCGGATGTGCCGAGATATAGAACCCCAACGCAGACAATTCATTCTCCAATTTTTGTCCAAATGTCCACGGTTCTGTTTTGGGCAGATTTTTTGTTAATCGGTCTTCTGACACATCATCTTCGACCGTATTCGCAAACAGCGACAGCATATTTCCGCCATCTTTAGACTTTGCCGCATATGACAAAATTGCATCTGCATTCATAAAGATTGCCGCCCGATTTGGTTCCAGCGAATCTAACACACCTGTTTTTGCGAAAGCTTCTAATATGCGCTTGTTCATAATCGGTGCGCATCGCTTTGCGAAATCGGTCAGATTTTTGAATTTTCCATTTGCATTTCTTTCTGCAACTATGGCATCTGTTGCGACCGTTCCGACACCTTTTAATGCCGCCAATCCATATATAATTTTGCCATCACGCACCGTAAACAGTGATTCGCTTTGGTTTATATCGGGTGCAACAATTTGTATTCCAAAGTTATTTTTTGCATCGTCAACAAAGATTGCCAACTGGTCTGTGTCATTCAGATTGCTGGACATTGATGCCGCCAGAAATTCTGGTGTATAGTTTGCCTTCAGATACGCACATTGATTTGCCACGATTGAATATGCAATTGCATGCGATTTATTAAACGCATACTTTGCAAAATCCTTGAACTTTTCCCACAAATCCTTTGCGGTCGCTCTGTCCAGTGTACCTTCTTTTTCGCATCCTTCATAGAACA
The DNA here is from genome assembly GCA_015062445.1 of Alphaproteobacteria bacterium. Taxonomy (GTDB): domain Bacteria; phylum Pseudomonadota; class Alphaproteobacteria; order Rs-D84; family Rs-D84; genus Enterousia. Next base: position 25,997 of record SUUQ01000009.1, read on the forward strand.
AACCTTCCAGTTCATCCAACATTGCGATAATCTTTTTACCCATTGCCTTGCGCACGTTATCTGATTGACCACGGGTAAATCCAGCCAATGCACGCACCAGCTGCATCACCTGTTCTTGGTAAACGATAATACCGTATGTTTCTTTCAAAATTGGCTCGGCACGTGGATGCACATATTCGATTTCTTCTTCGCCATGCATACGTGCGATAAATTGTGGAATAAATTGAATTGGTCCTGGTCGATTTAACGCATTCAATGCCGATATTTCCAAGAAACTGGTCGGGTGCATTTTACGCAGTGTTTGTTGAACAAAATCCGCATCGAACTGGAATATTCCTTCGGTCAGTCCCTGTTGCCACAGATGCATTGTTTTTGGGTCGTCCACTGGAATTTGATCCAGATCTATATTTATACCACGTGTTTGCTGAATCAGTCGTATTGCATATTTCAACACCACCAACGTTTCCAACCCCAAGAAGTCAAACTTAATCAACCCCGACTTTTCCAGATATTTTCCATCGAATTGACATGATGGCAACGGGTTTGCCGGATCCCGATAAACGGGTGCAATTTTGGTTGTTGGTCTGTCACCAATAACAACACCGCACGCATGTTGCCCCAGGTTTCGCAGCGAACCTTCTAATTCTTCTGCAACTGTGACAACCTTGTTCAAATCTTCGTCATTATTTAATATATCTTGAATTTCTGTCGAACCACCAACCGCATCTTTCAAGTCCTTTGCGTCTTGTGGAATCATTTTTGATAATCTGTCCGACTTAGAATAGGGCAGTCCATACACACGTCCAATATCCCGAATCGCCCCACGTGCCAGCAGTTTACCAAACGTAATAATACGACACACAGAATCATGGCCATATTTTTCACACACATACCGCAGCACCTTTTCTATCCCTGTTGGTTCAAAGTCAACATCAAAGTCGGGCATTGAAATACGGTCAGGGTTCAAGAAACGTTCAAACAGCAACCCATATTTTAATGGGTCTACATTTGTAATTCCCAACGCCCATGCAACAATTGACCCCGCCCCAGATCCACGTCCAGGTCCTGTTAATACGTCATTATTTCTGCACCAATCAATATAGTCCGCCACGATCAAGAAATATCCTGGGAACCCCATACCGATAATAACCCCCAGTTCAAATTCTGCCTGTTCATAGTATGGCGCCGTATCTGTAATACCATGCTGTTCCAGACGGCGTTTCAACCCGTCCATTGTATTGTCACGCAGCATTTGACATTCTGTCTCTAAATCATCGCCAAATCGGGGCAACAGTGGTTTTTCATGCACATTAACCATAAAACCACATCGTTGTGCAATGACAACGGTGTTTTCGATGGCCTCGGGCAAGTCCGAGAACAATTCATTCATCTGTTCATACGACTTAAAGTATTGTTCAGATGATTTTCGTGGTCTTTCTGGGTCAATAACTTTTGTTTGCCCCAGAACACATCCCAATGCATCTGCTGGCTCATAATCCTTGTCAGATGCAAAACATACGTCATTTGTTGCCACAATTGGGATATTCATATCCTGGGCAATGGACAAGAAAGTTGGTTCTGTCTTGATTTCATTTTCCAGTCCATGTCGTTGAATTTCGATATAAAACCTGTCACCAAATATATCCACAAATCGTTTTGCATATGACTTTGCCTGGTCTTCTTGCCCATTCAGAATTGCCACACCAATCGGTCCCAAATGCGCCCCCGACAAACAGATAACCCCATTGCTGTGTTCCGCCAGCTCGTCAAATGTTACATACGGCCCCAAGTGATGATTATCTGGGCGCATATACATTATTCTATTCAGTTCACACAGGTTCAAATACCCTTCATGATTTTGCGCCAGCAGCACAATCTTAGACAGTGCGCTTTCTCGCAGCATTTTTGGATCGACCGCATGCTGATTCAGTGTGATTTCCACCCCGATAATTGGTTGCAGTTTATTTGACGGCATAACATCTGAAAATTCGGCACATCCCGACATCAGATTTGTATCTGTTAATGCACAAGCGAACATATCAGCGGCGGCACACAATTTTGGTATAGACTTCACCCCCAGTGTACTGGCCCCGACTGAAAACCTTGAATGTGTTCTCAGATGAATAAACTGCCCCATAAACCCCTTCCTTTACGTTATTCAATCAATCTTAATGTAATTTTCCACAACAGTGCTTAAACTTTAATCCTGAACCACAGGGGCAGGGCGCATTTCTACGTGCATCTGCACTGCCTGCTGCCTGATTTAATCCTGCGTCATGTTTTGCCCGTTCTGCTTCTGTTGCTGCGACATCTTCACGTGTCAGTTCCATCCGACAGATATATGACACAGACATAATCTTAAAGTTATTAACTGTATTTTTGAATAAGTCCAATGCCTCGCGCTTATATTCATACAGTGGGTTTTTCTGTGCATACCCACGCAACCCGATTGCACTTTGCAGATAGTCCATCTGTTGCAGATGTTTTTTCCACACTGCATCCAGCGCTCCCAGCATCATCTGACGAGATGCCATTTGCATCAATTCTGAACCATATTTTTGTGTTTGTTGCTCATATCTACGCAGTGCCAAATTCAACAGAACATCGTATGCCTTGCGTTCTGTGATTTGTTCATCTGTTTTCCACTTCTCGATATCTGTGATATCCAGTGCAAAAACACGTCTCATTGCGTTATTTATTCCCGCCAGGTTCCAATCTGCCGGTGTTGACTTTTCTGGGATACTATTTTCACAGATGATTTCCACAACATCCCCAATAATTTCACGTGCCAAAGGACTTAAATCATCGGACACCATTAAATCATCACGTTGTTTATAAATGACAGTACGTTGTTCATTTGCCACATCATCGTACTTCAGCAACTCTTTACGTGCCTCAAAGTATCTTGCCTCTACCCGTTTTTGTGCTTTTTCCAATGCCTTGGTAATCCATGGGTGTGTAATTGCTTCACCTGTCTTCAATCCCAACGTAGTCAGCATTCCCTGCAATCTTGCAGCGCCGAAAATACGCATTAAATCGTCATCCAATGCCAAAAAGAACTTTGAATCACCGGGGTCCCCCTGGCGACCTGAACGTCCACGCAATTGGTTGTCAATTCGACGTGATTCATGACGTTCTGTACCAATCACATACAAACCGCCTGCATCCAAGACTTGTTTTTTATTGGCTTCAATTTGCGCATAGATTTCCTTCTTTTTTTGTTCCAAATCTGGCATATCTGGATCCAGTGCCGCAATTAATTCTTCGGCATTTCCCCCCAGTTTAATATCAGTTCCACGTCCTGCCATATTGGTTGCGATGGTGACTGCCCCCGGCGCACCGGCCTGTGCAACAATTTTGGCCTCAGACTCGTGGTGTTTTGCATTCAACACGGCTGGTTCAATTCCCAATTTTTTTCGTACGATTGCCGCTAATTCTTCGGACTTCTCTATTGAAACTGTCCCAACCAGCACAGGTTGTTTTCGTGTCATACAATCCTGGATTTGTTTCAGAATTGCTTCATATTTTTCATCTTTGTTGCGATATATTTCATCATGATGATCATTACGTGCCACTGGTCTATTTGTTGGAATCGACACAACACGCAGCTTATAAATTTCTTCAAACTCTGCCGCTTCGGTCATTGCCGTACCTGTCATGCCTGACAATGTTGGGTATAACCGGAACAAATTTTGATACGAGATACTGGACACCGTCTGATTTTCCGGTTGCACCTTTACGTGTTCTTTGGCTTCGATTGCCTGGTGCAGTCCCTTGCCAAATCTGCGACCTGTCATAACACGACCTGTAAATTCATCAACAATTAAAATTTCACCGCCACGCACAACATAGTTCACATTTTTCTGATACAAATGATGTGCCAACAGCGACTGTTGAATATGCATAACCAATGCCGCATTTTCAGATGCATACAAATTATCCCCAATCAACAGCCCTGCATCTTTCAACAAACGTGTTGCATTATCAACCCCCGGTTCAGTTAATGTGACATGTCTGTCTTTTTCGTCTTTTTTGAAATCGTTTTCAGTCAATTGTGCGACTACGGTATCAACTTTCGCATACAGTTCACTGGTATCTTCGGCTGGCCCAGAAATAATCAATGGTGTACGTGCCTCGTCAATCAGAATACTATCAACTTCGTCCACAATTGCATAGAAAAAAGGCCGCAAAACCTGCTGTTTTTTTGTAAATTTCATATTGTCACGCAGATAATCAAACCCCAGTTCAGAATTTGTTACATACGTGATATCGCATGCATATGCTGCCCGTCTTTCATCATCTGTCATATCGTGCTGAATAATGCCAACGGTCAGTCCCAGGAACCGATAAATTTCCCCCATCCATGCTGCGTCACGTGATGCCAGATAATCATTAACTGTAATCAGATGTGCCCCTTTGCCATGCAGCGCCTTCAAATACATTGCCAACGTTGCAACCAGTGTTTTACCTTCACCTGTTTTCATTTCTGCGATTTGTCCATTGGTCAATACCATACCGCCAATCATCTGAACATTAAAGTGCCGCAATCCAATGGTGCGAATTGATGCCTCACGCACCAGTGCGAATGCATCTGGCAAAATATCTTTTTCTTTTTCACCCGACACCAACTTTGCCCGCAGCACTTCGGTTTGGTTTTTCAGTTCATCATCACTCATCGCATGATATTTTGGTTCCAGATCATTAATTAATGACACTGTTTTATCATAACTTTTAACCAGTCTGTCATTTGCAGACCCCAATAACATACCAAAAATATTTTTCATAATTAACTTTCCTTATTTTATCACGAAATATATAGCAATTTTGTGCCTTTCGGTCAAGATACTTTATGTTATAATTAATTCCCATAAATTAAACAAGTGGCAAACTGAAAAAAATATGATAAAATAAGCTGGGCAAGGGGGAAAGAGATATGCAACAAACGATCAAGAAATTAAATTTATCCGATATAACCAGCGATGTATACGTGATTGCACCTACGCAAATTGATTATATTGCAGAAACATTTGGTAATATTGTTGCCGACCGCATGCAGATGCGTACATTTGCTCCTAAAATCCGCCAAATCGCCGAACAGGCCATCCGTCAGGCACTAAATGCCGCCAAAACCCAGGGCTGTTAAGCTTCTAATTTATTATTTTTTCAAACAAAAATCGTTTTTGCATTGGCGATAAGCACCTGTTTCTTCATGCTGTCATCAGCCCCACAGGGACAAAAACTTCCCATCTCAGCTGGGGGGCATCACCAACATCGTCATACCGGCGCAGGCCGGTATCCATTGCAATCTGTGTATTCAACTTTCAATATCCCCATTCCTGCCTTCGCAGGAATGACAAAGTTCTTTCTGTGAACAATACATGAACAAAAAAACATCCCCCATTTGGGGGATTGAACTACCATTTCATATAACCTGGTGCGCATTCACGAACACATTTCTTGGTATCTTCATCCCAGTGTTGTGAACCTGTGCCATCATCTGCAACACTGATTTCGGGGCATATAAACAAACATTCGTTATTCACCAGTGCATATTTTTCTCCTTGATACATACAGGCCGCAATTTCGCACCCGTCAACATACCCGCTGACCGCCAATTCGCCGTTCTCGGCATACATATTATTGCACCGACCACATTGTTCCCAGTATTCATTGGTCAAACTGCTGTCCATGGTATAACCTGGTTCGCACTTGGTTGCAATACAATCATCCCATTCGTTTCTATTATGATTCCATGTGCGTACGCCGACACCATGTGGCAATTTGCAGTTTTGCTGGTCTTCTTGACACGTATTATTGATCAAGTGATACCTATCACCACATTTTTTAATAACACATTCTGCAAATGCATTTTTTTTGCTATCCCAAATTCTGTTTGCAACAACTGCATTTGGCGCAGTACATTCAATCACATCACCTTCGCAATACTGACCATTTGGATGATATCCCAGTGCGCACGATTCAACAACGCAATTTGCATTGGGTTTATATGATATCGCAAATGGGCGATTACATGGCTGACACTTGCCATTAATCATTTCAAAGTTGTAATTACATGATGTTTCTACACATCTACCATTAACAACTTCACCTGGATTTCCTGTTTCAGAAACACACCCATATTGACATGCGTTCGGATAAAACGCATTATCTGAAACTGGTACGGCCATACCACCTGTCACAGCATACGGTTCACATTTTTTAAAGCAACTTTTTACACCACTCATACCTGGCAATGACAGTACATATTTTCCATCAGTCAGGGCTGCACACGACTGTGGATTTGGATTGTCCGGTGTACAGATGCTGCCAGCAGGACACTCGACACAGCGACCATTGCTCAATGTATACCCTGCGACACAAACCTTGATTTCACAGGTGTCTGTTGCACGCCAGTAATCATGTCCAGTCATTGCATATGCTTTTTCGGCCAATTCACACTCCCGCCAGCAATATGCCGCATCTGTCGTTCCTTCATCTGCCTTGGTATATGCACCATCGGTCAGTTCTGCGCACGTAAATTGTTTACCACCTGTACACACATGATCCTCAGGACATCCGATACAACTATTTCCAACCTGTACGAAATCCACCTTGCACCCTGTCACAATACACTGGGTACAATCTGCGACATACGCAGACTTTGCTGCAGAATAATTACATGTATTTTCACCTGTACCATTTTTAATATAACACGACAATTTTTCTTTATAGCAATCTGCAATATCCGAACTGACATTTGTTTTGGTTTTACCATCATCTGGACAGATTGCGCGTGCGGTTAACAGGTTGTTATTATTAACATCTGCAACCGGACCATAATGGTCATAACCAACGACAGAACATACTCCATCGGTTGCCTTGGCCCAGTAAT
>SUUQ01000010.1 GCA_015062445.1 Alphaproteobacteria bacterium
TAGCCGCATGGGTGCCGGTGGGGGATAAGTCCATCAACTGGGCGGCTGGGTTTTGATATTGCATTGCGTATTCCCACTTTTCCGGCGATGCATATTGGCCCAGCCCCCCAGTTGATGGATTTTTTTGACCACCCCGGCACTGCATGCCCCCCGCCGAGAGGGGAATTTTTTGCACGGCTCTTTTTTGTGGGGGGTGGGTGGCTTGCAATGGATACCGGCCTGCGCCGGTATGACGGGGGTTCTGGATAAAAATTATGTTTTATAAAATGTGTTAAGTGTTTTGTCATCCCGTGGCTGGACCACGGAACCCAGGTAATGCATCATTGTTTTATGAGATTTGAACAAAAATATTATTATATGTATATTATGGCCAGTTCTAGAAACGGGATGACATGAGGGGGGATTTTTTGTTTTAGACCTTGCCAATTATGTGGTCAAGGTAAGAAAAAAAGGATACACCTGGGTCCCGTGGTCAAGCCACGGGATGACAAGTTTTTATATTTGTTGTTTTTTTGTTTGGTGCTGAAGTAAGAAAAAGGTATACACCTGGGTCCCGTGGTCAAGCCACGGGATGACAAGTTTTATATTTGTTGTTTTTTTGTTTGGTGTCGAAGTAAGAAAAAGGATACACCTGGGTCCCGTGGTCCAGCCACGGGATGACATGATAGGGCGGGGAAAAACACAATGGATACCGGCCTGCGCCGGTATGACGGAGGGTAGGATTGTCTGTATTCTCGGTTTATGTGTAATGTTTGTCATTGGCGATGAATAGGGATTGTGGTTGCTGGGGACCAGCACTGCGTGCCGTCCCCGCCGAGAGGGGAAGTTTTTGCACGGCTCTTTTTTGTTGTGGGGGGGGCTTGCAATGGATACCGGACTGCGCCGGCATGACAGGGGTAGTATTGAGACCGTCCCGGCACTACGTGCCGTTCCTGTGTCAGTGTAAGAGATGATACGTTTATTGTTTTAGAGCTGCTTTTATATCTGCAAAGTTTTCATCTGTGTCGCCACGGGCATCAATTTCAGAAAATTTTATTCCAGGTGCAGTGCGCAGCCACTGTATCGCAGGTATCGTTATTGTGTGAAAGTTATCAATTCGATGTTGAATAATTTGAATGTCGGAATCATCGCGGCGGTGACTGCCGTCATGAAGACGTTTTTTTATTCGTTCAATTAATATGCTGTCTGGGGCATAAAAGTATAAAACGTGTATTTTGTGCGTTTTGGAATATTTTTCTGTCAGCCAGGTTGCCTGGCCAATCGTGCGGGGAAATCCATCCAGAATTATGTCAGAATCGTTGTTTATCTGATGGCTGATTAGATTGCATACAAGTGCGTCTGGTACCAAATTCCCGCCAGATATCAAACGGCCAATCTCTGAATCTGCAGGTTCTGCACGCAGCAGGGCGCCCGCTTCGATATAATTAAATGGATGGTGTTGCATTAACATATGGGAAAATGTGCCTTTGCCGACCCCAGGACCACCCATCATGACAATGATTTGGTTTTTTTTCTTCATATTGATGATTTTATCATAAAAAACACCGTCCGCAAAGCAGACGGTGAAATATTTCTGCATGTTGCAAAAATTATTTTTTGCTGTTTTCAATCGCAGCACCCAAGATGTCGCCTAAAACAGAACCGCTGTCTGCTTCGTTTGCGAATTCTTTGACTGCCTGCTTTTCCAGTGTTACCTGTAATGCACGAACAGACAATTTGACTGTGTTGTTGTCAACAGATACAACAGAGGCCTCGACACTGTCGCCAATGCTGTATTTTGATGTGTCTTGTTCGGATTTTTCACGGGACAGGTCTGTACGGCGGATTACACCACGTACGTCGCCAGCCAATGTCAAAATCAATTCATCAGGTGTGATTTCAGATACTGTACCACATACAACGGCACCCTTCTTGATTGATGCAGCATTGTTTTCGGCACTTTCTGTCAACTGCTTGATGCCCAGTGTAACACGTTCTTTTTCTGGATTGATGTCCAAAATTTTTGCAGTTACTTCTTGGCCACGAACGAACTTCTTCAGTTCTTCTTCGTCCAATTTGTTCCATGACAGGTCAGAAATGTGAACCATTCCGTCTAATTCTGGGGTCAAGGCAACAAATAAACCAAATTCAGTTGTGTTCTTAATTGGACCTGTAATCACATCGCCAACATTGTGGGTTTCTGCAAACTGTTTCCATGGATTTGGTTGCAGTTGTTTATAGCCCAATGAAATGCGGCGTTTGTCCTGGTCGATGCCCAAAACAACAACGTTTACATCCATGCCGTTTTGCAAAACTTTGCTGGGGTGGATGTTCTTGTTTGTCCATGACAATTCAGACATGTGGACCAAACCTTCGATGTTGTTGCCCAGGTCAATAAATGCACCATAATCAGTCAAAGATGATACTTTGCCCGATACTGTGTCGCCAACGTTGAACGCACGTGATGCGGTTTCCCATGGGTCTTCTTCCAGTTGTTTCATGCCCAATGAAATACGGTGTGTTTCTGCGTCAAACTGGATTACTTTGACTGTAATCTTTTCGCCAACATGAACCAGTTCACGTGGATGATTTACACGTTTCCATGACAAATCTGTTACGTGCAACAGACCATCAATGCCACCCAAATCAACGAATACACCGTAATCTGTGATGTTCTTGACGGTACCTTCCAGTACTGCACCCAATGAAATGTTCTTCATCGCTTCTTTCTGGGCAGCAGCAATTGTGTCAGACTGAATCGCACGACGAGATACAATTGCGTTTGTGCGCAATGCATCCATTTTCAGTACACGGAATTTGTCTTTTAAGCCAATTAATGATTTTGCATCACGGATTGGTTTGTGATCAACCTGGGATGATGGCATAAATGCAAATACACCGTTGATGTCAACTGTAAAGCCGCCACGTACAACATCGATAATTGTACCTTCGGGGTCAATACCTTCGGCAACTGTCTTTTCCAGGTCTTTCCATGCCTTTTCAGCACGGGCCTTGGTGTATGACAGGACTGCGGTACCTTCACGGGATTCATAACGTTCTACGAAAACGTCAATGATATCACCAACAGATGGTACAGATGCACCAAATTCTTTTAATGGTACACGGCCTTCGGATTTCAGACCAACGTCAACCATCGCAAAATCACCACGGATGTCTTTGACAGTTCCTTTGGTTGCGTAACCCTGCAATGTTTCCTGAGAGCCATAGTTTGTGTTAAACATCTGGACAAAATCTTCGCCAGATAATGGATTAAATAAATCTTTGGATAAATCTTTCATAAGAAAATATTCATCAAAGTTTGCCACCCTTCGCCGAGTTCTTGGGTGGCGGGGCCACCTAAAATCTCTCTGGGGGTCTTGTGGGGTTAATCGGATTGATTCTGTGCCCACCCACAAAATCTGACTGATTATACAGTGGTTTTTTTCGTTTTGCAATATGTTTTTACGTATGGCTTATTTGCCCCAAACGGGACCAATAATAGATTCAGCGACCAATGGAACAGATATCTTAGTAATGTGTTCCATAGCAGTTTTTATTCGGTCTGCAAATTCAGTGGCAAATTCAGTGCGACATTCAAATACGATTTCATCATGGACCTGCATTATCATGCGGATTTTATCGCTGTTTGGTTGAATTATGTTGTTGTGTATTTGGACCATGGCTAGGCGCATCAGGTCTGCTTCGAATCCTTGAATGGGGGCATTTACTGCTGCACGCATTGCATAGGCACGCATGCGGGGGGTGGATGCACCGGGAATCTCGATGCGACGACCCCAAGGGGTGTAGACACAATTGTGTTCCAGGGCAAATTTCTTGGTCGAATCAATATATTCACGAATTTCTGGCAGGCCGGCCATATAGTTGTCAATTATCTGTTGTGCATTGGCGCGAGATACCCCCAATTGTCCCGCCAAACCAAATGATGATATACCATAGATTATTGAAAAATTTACGGTCTTGGCTGCACGCCGCAAATCGCGTGGGACAGGTTGGTCGGTGGGAATGTTAAATATTTGGTGCGCCGTTTGGGCGTGAATGTCGGTGCCAGCATTAAATGTGTCACGAAATGTCTGTACGTTTGCGATGTCCGCCAATAAACGTAGCTGAATTTGTGAGTAGTCAACCGATATCAGCATGTGTCCTGGGGCAGCGATAAAACATTGTCGTATTTGCTCGCCCAACTCTGTTTTTATAGGGATGTTTTGCAGGTTTGGATCACGGCTGGACAGGCGGCCGGTGTTGGTGCTGGTCTGTAAATAGGTGGTGTGAATGCGGCCATCTGATGCAATTTGGTGCGGCAATGTGTCTGCGTATGTGCCCGCCAATTTTGCAATAGAACGCCACGACAGAATCTTTTCAATAATCGGGTGCGCATCAATCAATTCGTTTAATGTATCTGCATCTGTGGAACGTTTTTTATTGGCGGGTAATGATAATTCGTCAAACAGTACGGTGCCCAGCTGTTTCGGACTGGCGATGTTAAATTCGTGTCCGGTCATATCCCAAATTTCTTGGGCCAATGTTTGCAGTTGATTGTGAAAAATGCCGGAAAGGTGCTGCAATTTTTGGCGATCAACCAACACACCAGTGCGTTCAATTTGCAACAATATCGGCATCAGTGGCAAATCACAGGTCTCGTATAATTTGCACAGTTTTTCATTACTGTTCAATTCAGGCCGAAATAAATCGTACAGTTCACGACATATGCATGCGTCTTCGGATGCGTATGGGGTGGCTGCTTGGATTGATAGTGTGGCAAAGTTCATGTCTGCATCACGTGTTTTCGGGGGAAACAGTGATGAAAACTTTATATTTTGGTGTCCCAGGTATTTCTGGGCCAGTTCGTCCAGCCCATGCCCATGCAATGTGCCGTGCAATATATAAGACAGCAACATCGTGTCGTCAATTGGACGAATCTGATTGATGTCCCAGCCAGAATTTGCCAAAATGTGCAGGTCGTATTTCAGATTGTGCCCAATCTTGGTAATCTGGGGGTTCGTTAAAAATGGCCACAGTTTTTTATAAACTGATTCAATTGACAGTTGATTTGGTGCCAGCTGTTCGCCACCAAATAAGTCGGTTGTTCCACCAATGTGATGCAGGGGGATGTATGCGCCGTGGGTGGCATCTGTTGCCAGTGATATGCCAACCAGACGTGATTCCATGTGGTTCAGTCCGGTTGTTTCTGTGTCCAGGGCCAGAATATCTGTTATGTTGGACAGAAATCCATCCAATTCAGATTCTGTAGTTATGCAGGTATAATTGCGTTCCTGGTTTTTGGGGGTAACCTGTGTCGATGTCTTGGGTGGTATTTCGCATGCGTTGCGTGGAAATGCAAATTCGGATAAGATAGATTCTTGTGTCGTTGCAGGGAATGTTCGTTCTATTTTTGTTGTCAACGAATTGCTTTCGATTTCAGTGCGAACAAAGGCCAATGCGCCAGAAGTATTGAACTTGAACGGTGTTAATTCCAGCCCGGATAAATCGACATCTGTTCTTAATGTGACCAATTGACGGGATATGTATGCCATGTCACGATTTGATGATAATAAACCACGAATGCGGTCATTCTTTACATCGGGCAGGTTGGCATACAGGTTGTCTAGATTGCCAAATTGATTGATTAATTCTGCTGCTTTCTTGGGGCCGATGCCTGGGACACCGGGGACGTTATCTGTTGAATCGCCCATTAAAGATTGTACGTCGATGACCTGGGATGGTAAAACACCAAATTTTTCAAGTACCTGGGGGGTGTGGATTTCACGGTTCTTCATGCCGTCATATAAAAATGTGCAATCAGATACCAACTGCATCAGGTCTTTGTCACTGGTGATAATGCGGGTGGTGTTGGTGCCAGAACAATTTTGGTGGGCCAATGTTGCGATAACATCGTCTGCTTCGACACCGGGAACACATAATACGGGCATTCCCATCGCAGTCAGACCCTGACGAACCAATAATCCCTGGGATATCAGGTCGGCCGGTGTTTCGGAACGGTTCATTTTGTATTCTGGATATATGTCCTGGCGAAATGTGATGCGTGATGCGTCAAATACGCATACGAAAATGTCGTCAGAACTGGCGGCAGATAATATCGGCAATATCATGTTGAAAAATCCGTATACAGCGCCAGTTGGTGTCCCGTCAGAACGGGTCAGACGACTGTGTACACCATAATAGGCACGAAATAATAATGAATTACCGTCAATCAATGTCAACATCGTTAATTAATCCCAGAATTTATGAAATCAGCGGGAACATGTTGCCGCCCGCTGATTTGGTTGATTATCAGAACATATAGCGTAATTTTACACGACCTTCGTATTGCAACAAATCGGTTGTGTTGTGGGCGATTTCGTACAGGTCGGGGGCATATAAAACACGACCTTCGATATCAATGTTAAATGGAATTATCGGTAAATCCAGGGTCAGGCCCAACATGCCTTGGTATGCCATGACGTCTTTGATTTCAATGGATGTAGTGCTGGTGGGTTCGTATTTGCTGTCAAATGTTGAACCAATGCCGACACCAATGTATGGTTTTGCAATTGGGGTCGGTAATTTGAAATATGCATTTATTAATCCCAAATTCAACGAAAGTGCGTCTGTGTCCATATAGTTGTATTCCAGTTCAATCCGAAACATTGGAATGTCCATACCCAATATCGCACCATAAGATTGGGCGGATTTTGAAAAATTATCGCCGTCTGTGTACAGGGTATAGCCACCATAGCCATATGTGCCACCAGCATAAATGTCAAATAAGAGATTTGCGTTTGCTGAACCTGTCATTAAAATAACTGATGCGGCAGTTAAAATTCCAAATGATTTTATGTTCATGTTTTCTCCTTTGTATGATATTATGTGTATTATAGTAAGAAAAGAGTGTGAAATATGCAAGAAAATAAACCATTTTTAGTAGTCGGGCTGGGGAATCCAGGAGAGCAATATACAAATATGCGTCATAATGCAGGTTTTATGGCAATTGATAAGCTGGCAGGGGATGATGCAGGGTGGAAGAATGAAAAAAATGCGCTGACAAAACGTATCGATATTGATGGACGGCGGGTTATCTTGGTTAAACCACAGACTTTTATGAATAACAGTGGTGTGGCAGTTGCTGCGTTAATGGCATTTTATAAAATACCGCTGGAAAATGTAATCGTGATTCATGATGATATGGATATTGCGTTGGGAAAAATCAAAGAAAAAGTCGGCGGCAGCAGTGCAGGTCACAATGGTATTCGTTCCATAGATGCCGCCGTAGGACCAGAATACAGACGTGTCAGAATAGGTGTTGGGCATCCACGTGATTTTAATAATCCGATGAGTCCGTCTGACTGGGTTTTGGCAAAGTTTGATGCAGAACAACTGAAAATAATTTATAATGTGATAGATTCAATTAAATTATTTTGATTGTGTTGTTGTTAACAAAAAATCACGGTTGCGCATCTGAACGCAACCGTTTTTTATTTGCAATCGGTGATAGGTTTTACTGCGCATATGTTCTGATATGATATGTACCAATTTTGTACAGATCCCGCAGGTGTACATGTACCGCCAGATGTTTGTTGGGTGTCATAATTGCACAGATTCCAATTGTTTGCGCCATCGTAAACACAGGTGTCCATGCTGCCAGCCAGATAATTGTTGTTTACCTGGATTGCATTTGTTTTATCCGAATATGCACCGTTTTCATCAATCCATAACAGGTTGCCGTTGCACTGGATTGTTTGACCGGCGGGGAACTGTTCAGTGGGGGTGGTGCCAGACAGTTCGCCAAAGCAAACCAAATTATATACTGTGCCTGTGTTCGGGTCTGTGTATGTTGCAAATGCACGCGGTGTTTTGGTTTCTGATGGCGGGGTGCAAATGGTTTTGCCAACTGTGGTGGGGGATCCAAATTCAACATTTACAGTTGTTGTATTGTCGTCCAGTGAAACTGTGTTGGAACGGATAATCCGTTGTGTTTTCGCGCTGTAGTTGCCGTTGGCATCTTGGTTGCGACAGCAGTTGTGCCAAGAATCCGTTTCGTTTGTTTGACAACAATTGGAATGATCACTGAAAATAATAAATTGGTTTTCTTTTTCGCAGAATATGCCAAAACCGTCAATGCTTTCTTTGTCAACGCATCTGTCGCAATAAAATGTCTGACCGTATCCACACGTGTTGCCCAGGCAACTGTTGTGGCGATCAATGGTGCCAGTGTTCTTGGCGAACCATGACAGTAATGTGCCTGTTTCGTCCTTGCGATCGTATGTGTCAACTGGAATCTTGATTTTATTGTGCGAATCTTCGTTTGTCAGGTCGGTCTGGGGTGGTACCTCGCAATTGCCCCAAATACGTTCCGCCAAACGGCAGGCATAGCATGTGGTGCTGTCGTTGGATTGGCATTCTTGGGCGCATCTGTCAAAGACACAACTTTCTTTGTCATCTGTTGTGGTGATGCATCCGGATATTTTGACAGGGTCGGATTCGGTTACAATGCGGTTCTTGTCAGTGATGTTATACATTTCTGAATAGAATGTGCCGTTGGCATCCAGTGGACGTACAGTTTTCATGTTTTTCAATGCTTCTGAACTGGCATCTGTGACACATGATACGACCTTGTTCCAACAGGTAGAACCATTAATAATCGAGTTGCGGTTAATTGATGTGTCGATGTTTTCACACAGACCAAAGTTGCCCGTGATAGATGTACAGGCCTGGATGATGCAGTTGCGACCAACTTCTTGACAGGTCGTTAAAATTGTTTCATATGTTTTTTCTGTGGCAATACCTGTCATGCCTTCCAGCCATTTGTTCGTTGAATCTGTGGACTGGATTAATGCTGTGCAGGCAGTTTGGACTTCGGAACACATGGCATTGACTGTTTTGTCTGCCCAAACACCAAAGATAGATAATGCACGGGCATCAAAATCTGCAATAGAATCTGCAGTTTCATCCAAACACTGGGTGGTCAGAGTTGTACATGATTGACGGATTTCTTCCAGTTTTGCATCTTGGGCCAGTTTTATCTGGGCCAGTGCGTCTTCTATAAATAAATCCCACACATAATCAGAGATGTCTTGGCATTTTTCCATGGCGGGTTCAATAAATGTCTTTTTTGTGTTCAAAAATGATACAAAACGTTGGTTGTTAGGAATCGATGTCCATGGTTGCCCCGCGTCAGGACGAACAATTAATTTTGATAAATCAGATAGATGCGTGGTCAAAAATGCCTGGCCAGTCGAAGGATCAATATAACGACCGGTTGTGTCCAAACACTGCCCCAATCCAGAACCACAGACAGTAGAATCAGTCAGCATGTCCAACATTTTCTGACGACAGGTTAATATGTCATCAGAATTTCTGTCCTGGTGTGTGTTCAGACGTGATATGTCAAGCAGGGCATTGGATTCAAATATTCTTTGGCGGGTCTGGTCAACCTGGGTTTGATAGGCCTTTTTTACGGTGTTACAGTCTTGTTCAATTAACATTTGATAACCGCTTTCTGCAATGGTCAGTTCATCAATACTGCAAACCTCTAGGGCCATTTCACGGCATACAGGCAGGGCGGCACTGTGCAATGCAGGACCAGATTTTGCAGTTGTTGATGCGCCCGCCAATGAATCAACTGTGTCAAATGCAGAATCTATATTTAATGATAATGATATGGCATTCAGATTTTGGTCAAAATTGCTGTTGTTGAAACTGGAATTTAATTTTTTTGCAATTTCATCCAGCATTTCTTTGGATTCAGATGTGTCCTGTTGATTAAATGCCAGTTCGCCTTCGGTTGGTTTGTATAAGGCCTCGGCATCTTCTTTGTCCATGCTGACCGTTAACAGACGCTGACTGAAATCTAATAATTTTTCTTCGGCATTTGCCAGGTCGGCCTTGACATTGTCAAATTCAGAAATCCGCGATGAACAGGCGCAACGTTTCAGTTGACTGTCTTTGTTTGCGCAAAATTCGTCCATGCAGTTATAAAAAACTTCGCGACATTTGGCATGATTGCCAATTTCAATAGTGGGCGTGTCGGTCGCGTTGCGAGAAATGGTGGCGGAACGTGTGGCACTGCGTGCAGGTTGGCGTGTGGTTCCAACCGATGCTGTGCGGGGGGTAGAGATAGATCCAGGACGTGCAGGAGTGACGGCGCTGCGTGTGCTGGTGCGGACAGACGGGGGCGTGGATGTGCGCGACTGAATCGCAGTCGATTTTCGTGTTGATACGTTCGTTGTGTCGGTGCGTGGAACAAGTGTTTTTGTTTCTGTGTGTCTGGAACGGATAGTGTCAGTCGTAGCAGATGTGCTGCGCGTGGTTGTGGCACGTTCCCGTGTGGAAATGCCTGGGCCAGTGGTACGCGATGTAACAACTGGTTTTTCAGATTTTTTTATCGTCTGGGGGGCAGGGGATGATTTTTGTCGGGATGATGTCAGTGTAGTTGTCGTGCCACGGCGTGTCGCAGCACGTGCGATGTCTGTATCGTCACTGGCAAATGCCGCCTGAAACACAAGCGGGGCAAGCAGTACAGCGAAAAGTAGTTTAATTCCCTTCATCCTTTTGATAAATCTTAGCAAAAATATAAAAATCGGGGCAAGTATAAAATATACAATATTTTTATTTTTTGGTGCGACCAGGGGGAATCGAACCCCCAAGGGTTGCCCCACAGCATCCTTAGTGCTGCGCGTATACCAGTTCCGCCATGGTCGCATTTTATTTTTCTATTTTGACAAGTTGATGTTTGTTTTTCAACCTTTTTTATGATAAAATTATTCATAATGATTAAATCGAAAGGAAAAAAGGAAATAAAATGAAGTGTCTGTCACGGTTGTTGTTTAATTGTTCTGTGTTATTGGTGGCGCCGGCGGCGGTGAATGCAGCAGGGACGTACTATACGGGGAATTATCAGTCGCCACAGCGCAGCTATGCCCAGCAGTCATACAGCCAACGTGCAAAGACATCCAGTTATTCGCAACAGGGGGTGTCGGCATATAATAGGAACCAATATGCAAATGCAGGGTATACCAGTACACGTAATTTTGGACAGATGCAAAATAATGCACAATCGCAACCCCAGGTAAACAACACAGGGGCAGGTGCAGATAAAGGTTTTACATTGGATGCGGGTCTGTCAAAGCAGGTCGCAATGTGGCAATTCGAAATGAATACCGCTGGGTCCAAGTTGCACTATGATAATATTGATTGGCTGGTGTTTGATGCCCAGGGTAAGTATGTGTTTAATGTCGGAAAAACCAAGATGCAGGTTAATGCGGGTCTGCAATACGGTATGCAGACAGGTGAATCCAGCATGATTGACGATGATATCAGTCACGGTGGATATTTGTATGGTGAATATTTTTCGGCAGATGGCAGTACAAAAGTTGGTGAAAAAATTGGACATGCTTTGTCGGCCGGGGTCAGTGATGGCGGCAATATGTTCGGGTTTAATGTTGGGTTTGGGCTGACTGATATGTGGAAGTGGGGAAATATGAAAATCACCCCGTCAATCGGATGGCGGTATCTGAAATACAAACTGGAAACCAAGAATAACAGCGGTATGATTTTGGTGAATGGTGACTGGGACGGGTCGTGTGTGGAAATGGATGATGGTTCCAGACAGTGTTGGCCATTGATTGCAACGTTTGATGATTTTAGTAATTATGCAAATCCAGATTATCCAGGATATAATTATTATGATATAGATGGAAATAAACTGACGGATGTTGACGGTGATGGATATGTAGATGGTCAGGCATACTATGTCGCAGTCGAAGTTGGGGCATGGAACTATGCGGAAGCAGAAGGATCGTTCTATTTTACCCAGCCAGATGTTAGCCATTCGTACGAGGTTGCGTGGTCTGGGCCGTATGTGGCATTGGAAATGCTGTATGATATTAATTTGAATAATGCGGTAAATGGTTTCGTTGAACTGGGGTTGCCATCATATACGGCGACCGCCGATCAGCCATATAGATATGACTGGCAACACCCAAAGTCAATAGAAGATAAGGCCGGTATTGGTTCGGCATTCCATTTAGGGTTGGGGGCAAATTGGACAACAATGATTACAAAATCTGTTGCATTGTCGATTGGGGTGACCTATGATTACTATACTGTGTCTGAAGCAGATGCTACAACGTTTATGAATCCAGAATATTGGACCGATATCAAGGATGCAATCATTGCAGATGGTATAAAAAAAGGTTATACCGAAGAACAAATTTTAGATCCAAAAACAGGTGATGCAACGGCTGTGTGGATAACTGATTTAGAAGCCAATGGTTGGAAGGAAGAGACAAAAGGTGAAATCGAATCCTTCTATAAGTCGTTGGGTGTTCGTATCGGTATTAATGCAAGGTTTTAAGATAATATGAATATGTGGAAATCTTTTTTGTGTGGTCTGGGGATGGGGGTAATGTTGAATCTGTCGGCATTGGCGGTTGATTTGGTTGGCAGTGCATCGGTCAATGTAACCAGTGATACTGCGGCAACAGCCAAAGATATGGCATTTGACGAGGCCAGACGGCAAATTATTGCCGATGTGATGCGGCAATATGTGGACGTAGATGCCCTGGGGAATGCAGTAAAAAATGCAAAACGTTCAGAATTGACAAAATTGATTTCTGCGTCCAGTATCGGGGGGGAACAGGTGTCGGATACAACATATTCTGCACAGATTGCAATGACCATTGATGCAGATGCAATGCGGGGGTGGTTGGCAGAACAAAATATCCAACATTGGATTCCAGATGGAACAAATACAGATGTCTTTGTTGTTGATGTGAAAATGTCAGATGGGTTGAAAAACTGGGGGCAATTAATCCAAATCGCACAAAGTGAAAAAATTGACCTGGGGACAAAGTTTTTGACACGGGATTCTGCAACCTTGGAATTGCCCCGTTCAGTGCGGGGGCGGTTTACAATTGCCCTGCGCGAGGCGGGATGGCACTATGCAAACCAGGATGGAAATTTGAAAATTTGGAAATAGGGAATTTTTCCCTTGCAATAATTATTTGATGCGATAAATTTGCAATGTAAAACAAAAAAGGGGATGTTGTGAGAAAAATACCATTTTTATTTGTGTTGGCATTCATGCCAGGTGTTGCAATGGCGGATTCGGGGACAGATGAAAAATCGCTGGTTCTGGCGGTGCGGCGTATCGGTTTGGAATGGTCAAAAACCGATGTGCGTCATGCGGCAGAATATCAGGATTCACCAATTTCTGCGTTAAAGGCAGATAGTCAAGATTTTTTTAAGGGGGTGTTCGATACCGCCTTGGAATATAATAAAAATCGTTTCCAGTGGGATAATAGTTTGTTTATGGAATATGGTGAAACCAAACTGAAGCCATATAACGAAGCACCGACAACCAGTGAAAACGCAGATGATATCTTGCTGTCCAGTAATTTGTCTTATGCGTGCTGGGAATTTTCTGGGTTTAAGTTCGGACCAACTGTACGGGGGGCATATGATACTGAATTCGTTACCAGTGATGATACACCACGACAGAATGTAATTCGTGCAAATGCGGGTATTTCACTGTTCGATAATACGGTTATTAAAAGCTTGTATTTGACGGGGGTGTATGAATACGACTTTACATTTGCCGGTGAACAGACCAGCAAGTTGGCAGCGGAAATCGGATGGCGATTGGAATATCAGGTGCGGGAAGGGGTAAAACTGTCGACAAATGGTTACTATCGTGAATATTTAAGCTATTCTGAATTTGTTGATACAGATTTAGAACGTGATTTAAGTGCGGTCGTGCGTCTGGATACAAATCTGTGGGGCGATTTAACAATGGGGCCATATGTTCAGTATCGCTTGGCACGGGCACGTGGTGTTGATGTCTATGGCAGCAACTTTATCATGGGAATATCATTTAATTACATAACATCATTTGGTTTGATGTAAGTACAATAGTTTGGCCGCAGAAAAAGAGTTTTTTGAAAAGTGTAAAACAAAATATGGGATTCCACAAATAGAACTTAGTGTAGCAAAGCATATTATGAACAAAAAACATTTAAGTGAACGATGTATATATAAGCTAACACCAGAATTTATGAAAAAAATTCGTCAACAATTACGCGAAACACAAAAAGATAAAAAGGCAACAAAATGACAGTATTGTTCAATATATATAACACACAAACAAGTAAACTCTTTTTTGATGAATTCATTACACAAAAACGAGCAAAATTGGCATCAGAATATATGAATTATGAAGAAATTTATTCAGATTGGCATATTGCCAAAATAAAATACATTGAATCGATTGATAATGTCGGAGAAAAAATAGAAATTTCTGGTGTAAGACATTTTAAATTTGATATAGATGACTTTCCTTGGCTATACAACAGATTTATGAGGGGTGTAAGGTCTGCAAAGAAAAGGATTCATGATGCGGGAATTAGCGAATTTGTAAATCCTCCTTGTGTTTCAGAGACACGTTTTGAAAAAATACCATACTTTATAGCAAAACATAGTTCTGGTAATATTTATGTTTATAGAGTGTCAGGGAACCATACGAATGGTGGAATTGAAATAGATATTAATGGCGAACCTTTGTGTTTTGATACCGTTGATAGTGCGAACGATTATATCTTACAGAAAATCAATTCTAAACAACAACCGGCTATTGGTGAATTATATCAAAATTTATTCGTGATTTATAACAAAAGAACAAAACAAATTGCGAATTTTTCGTGTAGCGAAAAAATGACCGCGGTTGAATGGAGTGATGACGCATTAAAGCAATTAAAATTGTTGATTGAATCAGGCTTGTCAGCAACAGAAATAGCAAAAAAATTAGAAATACCCCAAAATACACTTGTTGGTAAAATAAACAGTTTGGGCTGGAAATTGAATAACACAAAAGGACATCCCGATAAACAAGATGCTAACTTGTCTTCCCGAACAGACTATATAAAACCAGCCGTTGTTTCAAAAGAAATTGATATTTGTCATGGTGTTTTTTCAAACAAAAAAGCAGCAGAACATGCGGCAAAAGAATTAGGCAAATTTAAAAAACAAACCGATGTTTGGTCTGTTGCTAGATTAACACAGGTTGAATTAGATAATTGTGATAAACCTTATTTACCGATAACATTGGGATATAAAGGTTTTAAATGTTTTAAACAAGATTTATACGCGATAAAACACCTTTTGATTGTTGGACGGACAGGGACAGGTAAAACAACGTTATTTAAATCGATTTTAACGTCAATAAACCGCCAACCCAAAACCGCAAATTGTAAAATCGTATTGATTGATACAAAAAATTTTGATTTTAACGGCTATTCATCAACGTATTTAATGACACCTGTTATAACGAATGCTGAAAAAGCGGTGGAATATTTAAATCAAATTCAACCAAACAACGAAGATATTGCGATTATTATTGACGAATTGGCTGATTTAATTGCAGTTAAAAGCGATATTCAAGATGTTTTGGTAAATTTAGCAAAAAACCCAAAGATTCATATTATTGTGGCAACACGTAAATACGATATTTTGACAAACAATTTTCTGAATTTATTTCATAATACTGTATGTTTCAATAAAACTGGTTTTGCATTGTTTTTATCTAGCGATTTGTTTGCAAAAAAAAGAGAAATTCGCTTTAAAACAATATGTAACACAAAGGAGTAATAATTATGACCGAAAAAATGTTTTCAAAATCGTGGTTCGAACAATTAGATTCACAAATACGTGATATGGGATTAGATTCGGATTTGTATTCATTTGATGAAACTTTGAAACATATAAACAATAAAAATTATAAGGTTTCACCAGAAGAATTTGTTTCTTGTGCTGCATATTCTATACTGGCAAGTGGATTTAAACAGACGACTGCCAAAGAATACCATAAAAAAGTTATGTCGAAGTTGCCAAAAAATCCACATTTGGAAGATTTATTAAAAATTTTTGAAAATGCCAACAAAATGTATGCTATTTGGAAAATTTGGAACAATCGTGATAAATATTGTTCTGATTATTATAAATGTGAAACATTAGAAGATAAATTGAAATTCCTTAAAAATTTAAAGGGGCTGGGTGCAATTACTAACAGACATTTAGCCCGTAATCTTGGTGAAGATACGCCAAAATATGATATTTGGGTTCAAAGATTGGGTGTTATTTATAGCGGAAACCCAAAATTAAACGTGAATAACGCAAAATTGACCTCAGAAATGCAACAAGCTTGTGACGATATGTTCAATCATTTAATCAAAGAAACAGGTTTTCCACGTGGTTATATTGACGCGGTATTGTTTAAGGCGGCAAGTAATGGGTTGATTGAAGTTGTCGCGGAAAAGAAAAAGGGCAAAAAATGAAATTTTCAAAAAAAGATATTTTTGTCTTTTTGATAGAAATGGTTGTATTCTGTGGTCTGTTTTGGCTGATTGATTCATATATCGTGAATAATCGGTGTAAAAGTGCTGATACTGTTTTAGCGTCAGTTCACGACCCAATTGACAAATGGTCCGAAGAGCAACGTCAGGTTTATGATATTGTAATGGACGAATGTGTTTATGATATGAAACTACGATATCAAGGTGCTGATAACAAAGAATTTTATTTAGTAGAACCTTGTATGTATGTAGCCAAAGATGTTGTTCGTGTGATATTTAATCCTGGAACATTATCGTCCAAATATACCATTCACGATGTATATCAGGAATCAAAAGACAGAGTTATCAAAGTTTCGTTAGAACAAGGAATGATAATACCAAAAGGTAAAAAATGAAAAAAATTTTACTATACATAAACAAAAAAACAAAAGGACGGTCTATAAAAAAGAAAATATCCGTTATGTTTGGGGCTATATTTATATTCTGTGTTATTTGTGTGGTTGTTGTAAATGGCATATCTAACAATGTAAAAAACGCAGATTATTATTTAGAGCAACTGGCTGAATGTCAGCCCGCGTTTAATGCAATACACGATGAAACAGTAGATGGATTTTCAAAGGGTATGAAGGTGCTTGGGAAGCAAAAATTTTTTGCTTGTGTGGGTGCTATTGGTTTTTTTGAAGGATGTGCAGAAACAACGATAGACCGTATAGACCAAGATAACCCGGCAGATAAAGTTTTTTGTGCTTGTGCAGCTTTCCAACTTAAATATTTTAACACATTAGGTGGTGAGCTTATGTATTATAGTGTGTTAAACCAGAACGGTGTTAAAATTGATATGCAACGATATAACACTCTTAAAAACAAACGAAAACAAGAAGAAGCCAAAATGAATTTTGCGATTGATTTCAAAGAGTGTGCAAAATACAAACACCAATAAAGGAGAATATCTATTTAACAATTTATTGAAAAAGGGGAAGAAAATAAAAAAATATGGCTAAAACAATACGATGTTGATAACATAAGTTTACAGGAATAATAAAAAGGGGCGAATTTATGGCATTAACACAAATACAATTAGCACAAAAATTAAAGGAATTAGTTCAGCGTGGAGCACAACGTAGAGATAAAACGTCTGCTGTTATGTATTTTGCTCTAAAATATGCGGACGATTTAGAACGATTTAAGACATCTGAAATTTTGGAAATAATTCAAATATGTTTAAATCGTCGTTCTGGTGGTAAGGGCTGGCTAACCGTTATTAGAGAAGCACAAAAACTATCAGAATATGTTTGTATAATGAAAGATTTTTGAAAGGGACCGTTTAAAAAGGGGAAGAAATGAAAAAACTGGTATTATTAGGTGTAATTTGTGGGTTAATCGCGTCTTGTTCCACTAAACCCTGCAACACAGAAGATTTCAGACGGGCATATATGGAACGTTCGGTTGATACTTGCGTGAAAAAATATGTGTCTGACCACCCAAAACAATCAAAATCAAACGCATATGATTATTGTGAATGCGTTTTAAGCAAATTTACGGACGAAATGTCGGTGGATGAATTGGTTCAATACGGTCAAGACGACCCAAAAACCGAAGAAAAAGCCAATAAATTACTGAATAAATATTCCAAACAATGCAACCATAACAAAAGGGCGAAATAAGGAAAAAAGCGGTATTATTGATTGTTTTATTATGTGTTGCGGTATTTGCGACATTTCCAATTGAAAAACCAGAATATTCATTGTTGGTTATTTTGGACAATCCACATGCGACAGAATATACGAATGGTTGGAAAACGGCTTCTGTGAATGCAGTTCCATTAACCGGTCAAATCTTAACCGAAATAATGCCAATTTTGGAAAAATAATGCGATATGCCGCCAAACTCATTCAAAAACACCATTTTCTTACGAAAAGTGGTGTTTTTTTATTCCTTTGCCAGCATAATAATGCAAAACACGAAAAATATTGCAATTCATACGAATCGTGGTATATTTGATGTGCTGAAAATGAATGCAAAATAATCTTTTCAGATTCTCAAAAAATACCACGTCACTTTTTTGTGGTACTGTCATATTTAACACACTAAACGTTCAGTGAAACATGTAACGTTAACTCCAAAAATATACACTAAAAACAATATGTTATAATTTTGATATTTTTGACATATTTATAATTCAATTTTGAATACTTAAAATCTAACCGAGTCGCGTATCTATATAATTACCATAAAATCAATTGACAAAATGAAATAATGTGTTAGTATTTGTGACTGTAAAAACATTATAAAAGGATTTTATATGATATTTTGTATGGGAAAGCCCTGTGCGCATATGGATGAGCAGACAAATGCGTGTACATTCACAGGAAACTGTATTGTAAAAAAATACAATATGAATGAACAGCAGCTTGTTCAGGCCCAGGCAGCATTAGATGTGACACCACAGGTGACAGAACAGGTCAATGTGGAACAGTTTGTCTTTAATCCGTTCCAACGTGGTAATGGTTGTACGTTGGGTGGATATACATTGGCAGATATTGTGGCGGCACATGTGCGTTAAAAAAATCCCCGGTTGGGGGATTTTTTATATCTGATTTACTTCTTGGTTGCCCAATATAATGACCACAGCCAACCAATAATTGACCATCCAAATACCCAACTGGCCAAACGGACAGCATGCATGTCGGGTTTGCCACGGCCGTTTTGACGTGCCAGCCAGGCAGGTGCAAAAATAATGGCAAGTGTTATTAAAATGCCAATCGCATATTTTGCATATAATAATATTTCGGTCGTTGTTATCATTTTTTTTACGATAACAGGGGGCAGCGCCGCCCCCCGTTCCTGATTGTGGTTGTATTATAAACCATATTTTGCGGATTTGTCCAGTTGTTCTTCGATGCGAATTAACTGGTTGTATTTTGCCATACGGTCCGTGCGGGACATTGAACCCGTTTTTATCTGGCCGGCATTGGTTGCAACTGCCAGGTCTGCAATTGTGGTGTCTTCGGTTTCGCCACTGCGGTGTGAAATGATTACACCATAGTTGGCATCCTGGGCCATTTTTATCGCACGCAGGGTTTCTGTCAATGTGCCGATTTGGTTTACCTTGATTAAAATTGCGTTTGCAATGCCGTTTGCAATGCCACGTTCCAGACGGGCAGGGTTTGTTACAAACAAATCGTCGCCAACCAATTGACAACGTTCGCCAATGGTGGATGTTAATTTGCGCCAACCATCCCAATCTTCTTCGGCCAGGGCATCTTCAATCGAAATAATCGGATAGTTTGAAATTAATTTTTCATAAAATGCAATCATTTCATCAGATGTCATTTCGTGACCTTCGAACTTGTAAGTGCCGTTGGAGTAAAATTCAGATGATGCAACGTCCAGGGCGATTGATACTTGGCGACCAGGTTCGTATCCTGCGGAACGTATTGCCGCAATAATTGTGTCCAATGCTTCGTTGCAGGTGTTAAAGTTTGGTGCAAAACCGCCTTCGTCACCGACGTTGGTAGAATTGCCACCACTTTTTAGAATCTTCTTTAAATTATGGAATACTTCCGATCCCATGCGAATGGCTTCGACTTCGGATGTGGCGCCATTTGGAATAATCATAAATTCCTGGGCGTCCAGACCGTTGTCTGCGTGGGCGCCGCCGTTGATGATGTTCATCATTGGACGGGGTAATACACATGGGGCTGGATTGCCATAAAGGTTGGCAATGTATTTATATAATGGTATATGCATCGCATTCGCAACAGCATGCGCCAATGCCATTGATACTGATAAAATCGCATTCGCACCCAGTTTTTCTTTGTTTGGTGTGCCGTCCAGTGCCAGCATTTTTTCATCCAGTTCGGTTTGTCGTGATGCGTCCATACCAATCAAAGCTGGGGCAATAATTTCATTTACGTTCTTGACCGCAGTTAAAACACCTTTGCCCATATAATTGTTTCCGCCGTCACGTAATTCCAGGGCTTCGAATGTTCCTGTCGATGCGCCAGAAGGTACCGCAGCACGTCCGAAAGAACCATCTGCTAACTCAATATCGCATTCAATCGTTGGGTTGCC
The DNA here is from genome assembly GCA_015062445.1 of Alphaproteobacteria bacterium. Taxonomy (GTDB): domain Bacteria; phylum Pseudomonadota; class Alphaproteobacteria; order Rs-D84; family Rs-D84; genus Enterousia. The sequence continues at coordinate 20,415 of SUUQ01000010.1, forward strand.
ACGACTGTCCATAATTTGACGGGCATGAATTTTCTTGATTTCAAACATGTTCTTTTTCTCCATTGCTAAAAATAATGTTGATGTTTAATTTCGGCTTGATAAATATCACCGATGTGTGTCATAATATAATCACAATTAGGAATGGAATAAAGTAAAAAATGATGAAAAAGATAATTTCTTTTGTTTGCTGCCTGTTGCCAGTCGGCGCAGGTGCTGTTGTCGTTAATCCAGAGGTTGGACAGAATTCAGTGTCAACAGAACAGTCTGCGTGGACAGATGCAATTGCTGCGAATGCAACAATTACAATTAACAGTCCGACTGTAAATGGTATTGCATCGGCAAATGGTTTTTCAATCGCAGATAATATGTATGTCGGCGCCCCAACAGATCAGGGAAGTCTCAGTGGCAGCTTGTATGTGTTGGATTCTGTGCAGAATCCCTTTACGGTGGTGTCAACAGGCGATGTGTCAATCGGGGCGATACTGCAGGTGCTGGGGAATAAAACACTGGGGTTCAAAACGTCTGATTCAAACCCAACAGCGTATAATTTGACAGTGGGAAGCGGGGCATCAAACGAAGGTATTAAAATCGGTGATGCAACAAATGGGGCAAACTTAAATATCGAAAATGTAGACAAGTTAACGGTTAACGGATCGATTATCTCGTATGGGAACTTTAATGCAAGTGTAAATTCTGTTGATGCAGGACTGATTAATATTAATAGTGGTGTGTTAAATCTGACCGCAACACAGGGAATTGAAGTAGATGGGTTTGTCGACAGCAGTGATGCTGTGTCAAAGGTTACTGCAGGCACAAATATTGTGTCAAATGCGACTGTGCAAAATAATGTCGGGGTCTTGGAACTGACGGCAGGGCAAGATATTACAATAAATGCAAATTTGGAAAATAAATCTACAGGAAATATAACAGTTGCGGGAAAAAATGTGACTGTCAGTGGAACAATGACAAACGAATCACAAAACGCAACGTTGACAGTCAATGCTGATAACTGGACCGTGGGTGGTGGCAGCGAGACATCTTATTCTTTGGTAAATGCAGGAAATCTGTATGCGACAGTCAAGGGGCAGACATCCTTGAATTGGGGGATGAATCTGACAAACATGGGGCCAGACAATGTGTTTAATCTGGATACTGGGACCCTGGTGTTTGGCAGCAATGCAACAACTGCGACATGGTTTAATGCGTTCTCAAATTATTTGGATACGTTTAATTTGGCAATTCGTGACGGTAATGTTAATGTTACAACTATTTTAAATGGTCTGAATGTCGATGGGGATGTAAATGCAGATGCAACAATGTCTGTGTTGGCACAAAATGTGTCGGCAACAACAATTCGTAACGAAGGAAAATCACTGGTCGTCAAGGCAGCAGATCTGGATACAGGGTATGATGTTGTTGCGCCTGCGGCAACTGATACCGTTGGGAATATCAATGTGTCGGGCCAGGTCGTTGGTGCCACAGGTACACAGACAAGTGTTATTGCATCAGGCAAGTTGACGGTTGGTGGGGCGGTTTCAAACAGTGGCAGTATGACACTGAATGGAAATGCGGTTCAGGTTGCTTCTGTGTCAAATTCTGGTGTTGGGGCAGACCTGAAAATTGCTTCGTTGACGGCACCAACGGGCAGTGTGCAAATTACTGGAAATGTTACAAATTCAGGTGGAACAACAACTGTGCAGGCGCGTGATGTTAGTGTTACGGGACAGATTGCCAATTACAGCGGTGTAACAAATGTCAGTGGATCTGATACCCAGGGTGGGGCAGTGGAAATTGGTGCAATAAATGCGGCAGGTGGTGTGATAAATTTGAATGCATTGGCTGGCAGTGTGGCGATTGATAATACGCTGACTGTTGCAGGTGGGGCATTAAACCTGGGGGGCAGTTTAACAAATCTGGATGTTGGTGGCAGTGTGCAAATTGCAGGTGATGTTGTCGCCAGTGCAATAGATGCAACAACAGGAAATAACTTGAATATTGCAGTCGCAGGGGCCAAGCCGTTTGTTATGACAGCAAATGCAATTTCAATTGATGGTGATGTTGTCGCAACCGCCGATGATGCTGCGCGTAGTATCCAATTTGATTCAGCGCGGATTAATGTTGGTGGTGATGCGACCGTTGCAAATAAAGGATTGTTGACACTGGGGAAAAATACGTCCGCATATGTCAAGGTAGATGGTGTGTTGACCAGTAATGATGGTGGTGTGTTTGAATCTTATGCGAATGATTTGACTATGGGCAGTATGTCTGGAAATTCAAAATTTGTTTTGCACGGCGCCAGTTTGACTGCAGATAACGGCAGTATTGATGTTGATGGGAATCTGTATTTTGATGCAGTTAATGACCCAACGGTGCCTGCGACTGGACTGATTGTGCGGGATACAGCAGGTTTAACAATTAAAACGACACAAACAGGTGCAGATGTTTCTGTGGGCGCGGTGTCTGTTGGAACAGCAAATACATTGGTTGTCAATTCTGCTGATCAGGTCGTATTCGGGGGTGCTGCTGCGAATAATGGTGTGATAGATGTTGATGCAGGCGGAATAATGCAGCTAACAGGACAGACCATAAATAATGGAACGTTGGATGTTAATGCGACTGATGTTGAATTGGCAGGGATTAATAATGCAGGAAATGCAACAATTGTCGCAACAAGCGGCGGTGTCGTTCTGGAAAATGTTAATAATACAGCAGGCGCATTGGATGTTCAGGCAGTGTCAGATATTGTTGTCAGTGCAATTAATCAAACAGCAGGAACTGTTGATTTGACTGCTGATGTGGTTACTGCACAGAGTATCGTTGTTAATGGTGCGGCAGGAACACAGATGAATATCGATGCAGCAGATGTTGTAGTTGCAGGAAATGCGAATGTTGCAGGTGACTTTGTCCAGGGGGCATCAAATGGTATGCTTAATTTGAATGCAGATAACTGGGAATCAGCAAACCTGACAGTGGGGGGGGATTTTACAGCCAGTGCGGGTTCAACAATATATGATGTTGATTCACGTGTAAATGTTACTGGCGACATCAATGTTGCAGACAGTGCAAGTGTTGTTATTAATGCTGGTAACTTTATAAGTGCGCATGATTTGAATAATGCAGGTAATGTAACACTGGGTGCAGAAAATGGTTTGACCTTGAATAAAGTGATAAATAATTCAGGGGTTGCAACAATTAATTCCGGGACAGGAATGTTGTCTGTTGCAGATATAACAATGAATGCAGGTAATTTATTGTTAGATGGTGCAGGGATGGATATGACAGCCGCATTGTCAACAGGTGCAAAGTTATATCAGAACTATGCGGATGCCTTGGGGGCAGGTGATATAAACATTGTTGCCGATAATTATGTCATGACAACGGCTGGGCTGGATGTTGCGGGAATTTATCAAAATGGAAAATTGCAGATAAATACCAGTGATATTGATGTCGGTGGCAGTATTATTGCAAATGATTTGACATTTGTTGCACAGAAAATGCCAAATGGTGTCGATACCGACTGGATGAATGTAGATGTCGCAGTCAGTGTGTCTGGTGATGTAGATTTTATCGGATTGGAAAAAATGACAATTGGTGGCGATTTTAAGTTCAATGATGGCAGCAGTATTAATGCAGCAATTTTGCCGTATGCTGCAGGTGTAGGACTGAATTCTGTAGATATTAATTATTGGGCATCAATCAGCTTGAACGATGATGGTACGTTGGGGCAGATTACAAATCCGACCGATGCGGCACGGGCATTGATTTCTGTCGGTGGCAAGTTTGAATCTGATTTGAATACCTTGGGGACATTGACCAGTGATGGTAAACTGGGGAATGCACAAATTGGAATCGATATTTTTGATATCGTTGATCCGGGTACTGCAATCTGGTTCCTGCATGCAAATGATGGGGTTAAGGATTTGGCAACAAAAATTCGCAATTTGAATGTCAGTTTCTGTAATGCGGATGGCAGTTTGTGTTATAACTATTTGGAATCAATTACGGTTAAAAATGATAAAGATGTCAATGGTTCCGATGAAGATTTGCCGGCATATATTTCTGTGCGTGATTCAAATCAGGATGGAACAGCGGACAGTTTATATATTGTGTTTGATCCACGTTTTGGCGGCCCTGTGGAAGTCTTTAAAATTCAGCCAATCGTTGCACGTGAAGATATTCACACCATGGGTGAATATGTTTCTGCAGGGGCATTGGATGACATGATTGCAGGACAGTTGGTGAATAAAAAGTTCTTTAACAAAACACCAATAGAAGTTATTCCGTTAATTTTTGATGGTACAAATCTGTCAACGATGGCCAATGAACTGTATAACCGTATGGAAGATTATACTATGAACCGTGATGGTGCGGCATTGGCACGTTTTAGCAGACTGTTCCAGGTGCGTGAATTAGAACAAATCGTTGGGGCGATTTCGTTGAATGAACATACATCGTTCCGTTCGTTTGAAGACCGTATGGTTGATGAGTTCATTTGGAATCGTAACCGTAATTTGAAGAAGGCCTGGTTGGATATGGATTTTGGTATGACTTTCCAAAATATTGATGATGGAAAGCATGCGGATGGACATCGGTTCAGTATTTCCGGTGGTTATGATTGGCAGGAATCAAATACATTGGTGCTGGGGTTGACGGGGCATGTTTCACGTACTTCGTTCGACAGTCATGATGCAATAGATTTGAGTTATGTCGGCCACGATAATGTTATGGGTGATGTAAAACTGGAGGTGTCAGATACAAATATCGGTGTTGGTGGATATTTGATGAAGATTTTGGGTGAAAAGACACGTCTGTATGGTAATGCATTCCTGGATGCGCATATTTTGGATGTGGATAGATTCCAGACATTTATGGATACAATCGATGGTGACGGTTCTGCATTTAGTTTGATTTCTGAATGGGGGCTGATGCACGATATATTGAATCAGTATGTGGTTGGAAATTTATATGCACGTGCAGGATATAACTTTGGATTTAATGTCAAGGAAAAGGCCGCCGGTAGTGACTATATGCGTTTGAAGTCTGATGGGTACTTTATGTTGACACCAGGTTATTCGTTGACAGCGCAAAAACGTATTTATCCGTCTGCATGGTTGCAAATCAGACCTTATGCATCGGTTGGTATCGAATATGATTTAATCGGTATGCCAAGAGATACGCAGTACAAGTTTGTTGTGGCGGATAAGTTCACCAAGTACGATACAGAAATTGACCCAATGTGGGCAAATATTGGTGGCGGTATAGAGGTTCTGTCGGCAAATGGGGTGCAGTTCGGATTGGATTATCGTTATCAGTATAACCAGGATATTCAGTTACATAATATCAAGGTTTCTGGTTCGTATAGGTTCTGATGAAAATTTCCGTGATAGTTTTTTGAAGATAAAAAGAGGTTGGTTATATGTCGGAAAAGAAATTTGTTGATAAGTATGATATTTTAGCAGATGTTGTGCGTGCATTGCGTGATGACACAATGGATGTTTTGGTCGAAACAGTAGGGGCCAGAAAAATTGGATATGCATCTGTTGTTCGCGAAGAGAAGCCACAAGTGCCGATGCCACGCGAAGATATTTCGGTGACAGGTGTGTCAAAAAATCGTATGTATGCCGATAGTATAAAAATTGGTAAAGATATTTTGATAAAGCGCATGCGCCGTCCGTTCACGCATGTAAAGGCGGACAAGAACGAATATGATGTCGATAATGGTTGGTATTGGGTTGTGCGTACCCAGTCGGGCGAAGCGATGTTTGAAGCAAATGATAAAGATTTTTTGGTGGCTTGGGATTGGGCATTGCAGAAATACGACAGGCCAAATGGTCATAATTATGGCAATCATGTGTTCTATAATGAAAAGTTGCGCAAGGTATATGCAGGGCCAGGAAAATTAAAAAGTTCTGATAGGCGCTCTAAGTATCAAAAGGCGATTGATCAGTTAAATGGTTTGGGGGTAGACCCACAAAAATTGGCAGAGTATATCTTGGAAAAACAAAAACAGAATAATTAAGTAATCCCGCAAAAATTGCGGGATTTTTTGTTGACAAGTTATGGATGTGTGGTATTTTTGAACACGTGTCGCTTCAACGGAGGTGTTTATGGCTCAGAAGTTATACGATAAATCCAATGAAAAAGATATTTTGTATGCAGTCCAGGATTCTTTGCGAGAGATAGGGGTGGTACCAGGGGTTGGTCAGATTGTTCCACAGCATAATTTGCAATGTGATTTTGGTATGGATTCGCTGGATTTTGTTGATTTTAGTTTTTTGCTGGGGAAGAAATTAGCGTTGCTGCCAGATGAGTTGAATCAACTGGATGATAAATTTTTTCAACGTGAATTGCATACCGTTGCGGATGTAATTGGGGCGGTTAATACCATTGTTCAATGTCAGAATAATCTGTGTAAAACAACCCCAGATAATTATGTCGCAAGCAATAAGTCAGGTGTTGTAAACGCTGATTATAATGTTTTTATAGGGACTGGAAGTTTTAATAATGTACGAATTAACCCGCAACCCATAGATGTGCAATGTGTAAATAAAATTATTCAATTAATGCATGTGACACATGTGCCACAGAACTTTTGTTGGAAAAATATGGAAGTTATGGCCAATGTAAATTGCTCTGTTGGATACGGTGTAAAAAAGCCAACAGATGGACAGATTTTTTTCTGGGTGGGTGGTCGTTCATCCAATCAGTGTGGCAAGATTATATCAAAAAATAATCAGTATAATATGCTGTGGGACTGTGTGAATGCATTGCAGACAGGAAAATGCCAGGATGAATTTATGCGACAGACGATTGGTGCGATGCTGTTCCCACAGTTCTATGCAAATAATAAACAAAAGTAAAAAAAAAAGAGGAAAAATATGCCGTTTATACAAGAAAAAAAGAATAATATAGCAAAATGTTCCGGCTGTGCCGAGCATTGTGATTTGGGGACTGTTCAGTGGCCAAATCATTCTGACAGATATTTTCCAACAGTTGCGGGTCAGATGATTCGCAATTACACAAATGGTATTGGCGAAGTATGTAAATGTAATGAACGAGCTTCTGTTCTGGGGTATTCGTATCCAAGGCAGGCATTCAACAAGGCACAAGAAATAGTGCGTTATTGCGATAATTATAATATCAAGAATTTGAAAACGAATAATCATATTGTTCGTGCACAAAAGAAACAGAATACACCAGCGATTGCAGACAAACAACAGCATAAAAAAGAAGAGCTGACCGATGCCAAGATATATGAACTGTTTGGCGATAACGTGAAAACGGGTGCTATGTTGTGCTATAACTTTGATTCTGATACATGGATGCCACAGACGTTTAATAATACAGATATGCGGCGGCGTACATGGGATTTTATGCATTTGTATATGTTCAAAGAAAGTCTGGAAAAGATGCCGGAATTTCAAGACGTAGAAATGGTGGCCAGTGTTATTATGAGGGTACAAACGGGTAGATTAGCGTATAATGGTCCCCGTTTTTTGCTGTACCCAGCGGCCGATAATAAGGGCCAGTCGGTAATTGGGACAGTGGTGCTGCGGAATAAACGAAATGGTAATATTTTGCATGTGCCGGGAAAATGGGTTACTGTCGAGGATTATTGGTTGACCGATTATGATATGCAGTATCCAAAGTTGGATGTGGCAGAAGGGGCAAGTGATTTTGCTAAACAGGGACAGGATAAAGAAATGCAAACAATGTTGGCAAAAATCTATGGTCGTCAGAAGTAAAAAGTGAAAAATACAGGGGCTATGCAGTTCGTGGGTTTTACAGGTAATAAAACTAATGAACTGTTGTTGTTTCGCCGTGAACTGAAAAATACGGCGGAGTATGTTTGGGATAAAAAAACTTGACTTTTTTGTCAATTTAGTGTATAATCTGCGGGAAATCAGGACGTGTTCTGCGTCTGTAGGAATTCTCCAAAAGGATATTTTATGCATATTAATGAATTAAAGGCAAAGTCGCCACAGCAACTGCTGAAAATGGCTGAAGATATGGGTATTGAAAATCCATCACAATTAAATGTGCAACAATTGCGCTTTGCGGTTATGCGTGTTTTTGCCGCTGATAAGAAAATTACCCTGATTGGTGATGGGGTGCTGGAACGGATGCAGGATGGGTTTGGTTTCCTGCGGGCACCAGAATCAAACTATCTGGCGGGACCAGATGATTTGTATGTGTCGCCAAATTTGATAAAAAAGTATGGGTTGAAGACAGGTGATTATGTCGAAGGTCAAATCCAGGCACCGGCCGCCGAAACAGAACGTTATTTTGCGCTGGAAACAATTGAACGGGTTAATGGTGATAATCCAGAAAAGTTAAAACATCGTGTGTCTTTTGATGATATGACACCACTGTATCCAGATGAACAGTTGAAAATGGAAGTGCCAGATGATAAAGACAAAGGACGTAATCTGTCGGCACGTGTAATCGATTTGATTTCACCAACAGGTAAAGGACAACGTTCGCTGATTGTGGCGCCTCCACGTACAGGTAAAACAGTTATGTTGCAAAATATTGCACACAGTATTGCAACAAACTATCCAGAAGTAAAACTGATTGTGCTGTTGATTGACGAACGTCCAGAAGAAGTTACAGATATGCAACGCAGTGTCAAAGGCGAAGTTATTTCATCGACCTTTGATGAACCGGCGGCACGGCATATCCAGGTGGCAGAAATGGTTATCGAAAAGGCCAAACGTCTGGTCGAAGCAGGGCAAGATGTTGTTATACTGCTGGATTCAATTACACGATTGGGGCGTGCGTATAATACATGCGTTCCATCCAGTGGCAAGGTTTTGACCGGTGGTGTTGATGCGTATGCGTTGCAGCGACCAAAACGCTTCTTTGGGGCGGCACGTAATATCGAAGGCGGTGGTTCGTTGACCATTATTGCAACTGCGCTGGTTGATACCGGGTCAAAAATGGACGAAGTTATTTTCGAAGAGTTTAAGGGAACTGGAAACAGCGAAATTATTCTGGATCGCAAATTGTCTGATAAACGTGTGTATCCGGCGATTGATATTACCAAGTCCGGAACACGCAAGGAAGATTTGCTGGTGGGCAAGGATATTTTGTCAAAAATGTATGTCCTGCGGCGGATTATTAATCCGATGGGAACATTGGAGGCGATGGAATTCTTGTTGGATAAATTGCGAATGACGAAAACCAATTCGGACTTTTTCAGTTCAATGAATCAGTAAAAAAATCCCCGTCAGTTTGGCGGGATTTTTTGTGGGTGATGCCAGGGTGGTATCCATTGTGTTTTTTCCCGCCCCCCTCATGTCATCCCGTTTCTAGAACTGGTCATAATATACATATAATAATATTTTTGTTCAAATCTGATAAAACAATGATGCATTACCTGGGTTCCGTGGTCCAGCCACGGAATGACAAAACGCTTAACACATTTTGTGAAACATAATTTTTATCCAGAACCCCGTCATACCGGCGCAAGAATGACAAAGTCCTTGCCGGGAACAATACAAAACACAAAAGGCCCCCCAGGCCACAATGGACCCCGACCTTCGTCGGGGTGACGCAGTGCTGGTCCCCAGCAACCACAATCCCTATTCATCGCCAATGACAAACATTACACTACAGACAATCCCACCCCCGTCATACCGGCGCAGGCCGGTATCCATTGCAAGCCACCCAACCCCCACAAAAAAGAGCCGTTCAAAAAATTCCCCTCTCGGCGGGGGCAAAAAGCACCTTGCCATCCAACGCAAAAAAATCCATCAACTGGGGGGCTGGGCCAATATGCATCGCCGGAAAAGTGGGAATACGCAATGCAATATCAAAACCCAGCCGCCCAGTTGATGGACTTATCCCCCACCGGCACCCATGCGGCTA
>SUUQ01000002.1:0-1848 GCA_015062445.1 Alphaproteobacteria bacterium
CAACTTGCATTCGCAGGACAAGATGATGTTGCGTTCCCCGAACACTTATTGCTACATGACTTTGTACACTGCGATTCAGATGTACTGCCCGCTGGACTGCTGTATCCGCTGTCACATGCATTACATATACCATTTTCTAGCCAATAATTTGCAGCACATTCTGTAACTGTGATTGGGCATACCAACTGCGTTGCATCACATGATTCATCATAGTATTGCATCCCCGTTGCATCATTTGCACTGTATTCACAGTCTGTTGCATTTGCATCCTGGCTCGTGCATGCGTTTTGCTTACAAGATATTGAACAGCTCTTGGAACACACACTTTTACCCCCAGAATTACCAGCCACTGAGGTTGTATAAGAGTTATCCCCCAAAGTCTCACATGCTGGACAACTGTCTGTGCCATCCACATAGTGGTTAGCATTCGCCGTTAATGCAGTCACTTCTTTGTCACAAGATTGCACATTGGACTCGCAACCTGATTTTATTACTCCATCCCCTGTACCAGCACTGTTTGAATATGCAACATAGTTACACTTTGTTCCTGCACATGAGCACGATTCTGCACATGTATAAGACGCACAACCTGTTACATCTGGATTTTGGCATTCATTTTGTGTGCACGATGTCATATCACGTTGTTTCGTATTGCTGTAACATGCAGTAATATCCGTACTGCCAATATCAGAATTCGGATAATCAGCCGGACATGGGACACACGAACCATCCACTGCATATGTACCTGCAATACACGTATCATAATACGGATACAACTTTATATCTACATTTGAACTGCCACTGCATGAAATTTCATCACCTGCGATATATTCAGCATCAGAACAGTTATCTTCATCAATACACCAACCCGCCAACGTTTTTTCTTTTGGTGGTTCGCATCCTGATTCTTTAATATCACGCCAAGACGGCGGATCCAATGTTAGTGTCGCATAATATTCAGTTTTAGAATCTTGTGCAATTGCTTCATTACAGGGCGGAGTCCAATAGCTTACACGAACAGTACACTTTGGGCAATCACATGTGTTTTTACCAGAGTAATACTTTGCACCAGTACATGACTGACCACAACTTTCAATATAACAATTGTTAATATCTCCTGTTCCTGTCTGAGACAATGGATAGTCATCCGGACATTTGTTGGCTGTACGTGATACTGAACCCTCTGGACAGTAATATCCTGACTCGCACAGTCCAGAACATTCATCATCAGTTAAACCTGTGGTATCACCATATGTGCCTGCCGGACAGATGTCACACGATGCTGCACCGCCCATACTGTATGTACCTTTGGCACATTTGTTCGGACATGCAGTCGTTGCTTTTTCGCCTCCCCAGCAACCTGCATCAACAGGCGAACAAGATGCATCTCCACCATCTGACCATGTACCTGCCGCACATGTATTTGGACAATCCGATGACTCGTTGGTGCCATAACATCCCGCTTTTATATCATAACATTCTGATGAACCCTCGGGCGACCATTTGCCCGCTCCACAATATTCACGCTCGCCACCTGTACAGTATGAACCTGACGGACAAGTCTTGCATTCACCTTGTGTCGCATATTTGCCATCTGGGCACTGTTCATAACTGGGGGTCAAAGTCAGTGTTTTGTTTGTGTTGCCACTGCATGATACTGTGTCGCCGTTGTTATAGCAGACCCCCGATGTGGTACACCAACCAGATACAGTGCCTGTTTTGTCTGGGGTATCACAACCACTGTCTTTGATATCTGTCCAGGATGGGGCCTTGCTCAAAGTCAAGCTGGCATAATAGCCCGTTTTTTGTTCAATGGCCAAAGATTCATTACACCCTGGCGCATTATAG
>SUUQ01000002.1:1858-124790 GCA_015062445.1 Alphaproteobacteria bacterium
GTCTGGGGTATCACAACCACTGTCTTTGATATCTGTCCAGGATGGGGCCTTGCTCAAAGTCAAGCTGGCATAATAGCCCGTTTTTTGTTCAATGGCCAAAGATTCATTACACCCTGGCGCATTATAGGTGACCTTTACAGTACACTTTGGGCATGTACATGTATCCGTTGCGCCATAATAATTTCTGCCAGTACACGATGCACCACAACTTGTGTTATAGCATGTATTCTTGCTGACATTTTCTTCATCTGCATACGGATAGTCGGATGGACAATCATTTAATCCCTGAACCCCACCATTATATGTCCATGTTCCACCTGGGCAATAAGAGTTTTCTGGACATTTACTGCAGCCAGTTCCATCTAGGTACCGCCCCTCTGCGCATGTATAGGTTTTTGGTTCGCACGCAGTTTTTGCAGTATTCGCAGCATATCCACTGTTGCATGAAGTTACATAGCATGTGCCATTCTTCCAATCGGTGCAATTCTGCGAACCTGTACAGTCAGATGAAGAATCCGATCCTGCTGGACTGGTTGCATAATAACATGTACGTGTTCGTGTCAATGCCCCTGTACCATTGGCGATGGTACATGACACATCTGCTTGACTGTCTGAAAATGATATACTTGAACATGAACCTGAACATGCATCGGTTTTTAGTCCTGTTGTTGACCCATAGGTCCCCGCCGGACATGCTGTACATGCCGATGCCCCACCGGTTGAATATGTTCCCGCCGAACATGTGTTTGGACATGCTTTTGTTGCACCAGCCGCACCCCAGCAACCTGCATCAACAGGTGAACAAGAACTCTGTGCCGTGCCACCGGTTGATGAACGATATGTACCGGCGGAACATTTGTTTGGACATGAGCTGGTTGATTTTGCACCACCCCAACACCCTGCAGATATTGGTAAACAACTGGACGCCCCACCAGTTGAATATGTTCCTGCATTACATGGTGTCGGACATGCCTTGGTTGCGCCTGCGCTGCCATAGCAACCTGCATCAACAGGCGAACAAGATGCATCACCACCATCTGACCATGTACCTGCCGCACATGTATTTGGACAATCCGATGACTCGTTGGTACCATAACAGCCCGCTTTTATATCATAACATTCTGATGAACCCTCGGGCGACCATTTGCCCGCTCCACAATATTCACGCTCGCCACCTGTACAGTATGAACCTGACGGACAAGTCTTGCATTCACCTTGTGTCGCATATTTGCCATCTGGGCACTGTTCATAACTGGGGGTCAAAGTCAGTGTTTTGTTTGTGTTGCCACTGCATGATACTGTGTCGCCGTTGTTATAGCAGACCCCCGATGTGGTACACCAACCAGATACAGTGCCTGTTTTGTCTGGGGTATCACAACCACTGTCTTTGATATCTGTCCAGGATGGGGCCTTGCTCAAAGTCAAGCTGGCATAATAGCCCGTTTTTTGTTCAATGGCCAAAGATTCATTACACCCTGGCGCATTATAGATGACCTTTACAGTACAATCTGGGCATGAACAGGTGCTGGAACCTGAATAATAGTTGCGGCCAGTACATGATGCACCACAGTTGGTATTATAACAACTGTTTATGCTGGTGGTCCCCGCATCAGAATAGGGATGACTGGTTGGGCACCGCTCGCATGTTGCGCCATTTGCATAATAATTTGCACGGCACGATACGCTGGAAACTGGTTGTCTACAATCTGTTGGTGTACAGTCAGATTTTATTGTGCCACTAAGATATTTTGTATAGGTACATGTACCTGGACTGCATGTGCCACAGTCATAATCATCGCTGTTTTCTGGCTGATAGCAGTCCAACTGACTTCCCGTTTTTGTAAATGACCCATAGCACGATTGGTATGAAATATTCCCACCCGCAGATGATGGATATAATGCGTTGTATGACGAACATGATGGACATTTTATTCCACTGACATAATTATTCTGATTGGCGGTCACAGACGCCACGGGTTGTGTACAATTTGTTGGTGTACAATCAGATCTTATTGTGCCACTGGCATATTTATAATATGTACAGGTTCCTGGTGAACAGGTACCACATGTAGACGTTGCACAGCCCGATGGTGTACTGCAAGGCAACTGACTGCCATATTTAGTGAACGGTCCATAACAGGAACTGGACGTAATATTGCCACCAGCCGATGACGGGTACGAAGAACTGTACGAAGAACATGATTTTGCCACACCGCTGGCCAGGTAATAGTTTGTTGATGCAGATGTACACGCCTTGTGTGTTTGGTTACATGTACCCGGACTGCATGTTTCGCCAGATTGTCCCGCATAATCCTTGTAATTACACGTTGGTTTAGTGCAGGAATTTACAGTCTGTGCCGCGCACCCTGTGGGCAGGGATGGTGCAACTTCGGTTCCTGTATTGGTGCGCACAACATAGCATGACCCAGAACCAATCGAGCCACCATCTGATTTTGTATATGTTGAACTGTATGACGAGCAAGACGGACATGTCGCACCTGACACATAGTAATTCGGATTTGCGGTGACGGTTTTTGGTTCTTTGATACATGTTTCATTCGATGTTGTACCCGATGTTGAGCCATTATAGTATTTTACATACGTTCCACCAGCACACGAACACGCTTTCCATGCGGTCACAGATGCACAGCCCGATGGTGTAGAACCGTTATTCTGTGTACAACCTCGCGTTATGTTGTTATAGCACGAATTAATCGAAGAGGTCCCAGCACCAGAAAATGGATACGCTGCCGGGCATGCTTCAATATGTGTCCCACCATTACAGTAATTATTGGTGCCACACGTTGTACAAGATGCATTGCCTGCGGACGTTTTATATGTTCCCCCAGAACAATAAGTACACGACCCCGTTGTTGCATTACCACCATATCCAGCATTACAATAACACGCCGAACGAGATGACGACCCCTTCGGGCTGGTTGAATTAGACGGACATGAATTCGGACACGCGCTGGTTGAACCTGCACCGCCATAGCAGCCCGCAGAAATCTCCGAACAACCCGATGCGCCACCGGTTGAATATGTTCCCGCTGAACACGTATTTGGACACGCCGATGATCCATTTGTACCATAACATCCTGCATTTATTGACTGGCAACTGGATGCGCCTGATGATGACCACTTGCCGGCACCACAGTCATAACGTTCACCGCCCACACAATAGTAACCCGCTGGACAGGCCACACATTCACCTTGTGTCGCATATTTGCCATCTGGGCATTTTTCATAACTGGGGGTCAAAGTCAGTGTTTTATTTGTACTGCCACTGCACGATACTGTGTCACCATTGTTATAACATACACCTGATGTAGTACACCACCCCGATAAAGTACCTGTTTTGTCTGGGGTATCACAACCACTGTCCTTTATATCCGTCCACGAAGGCGCCTTGCTCAAGGTCAAACTGGCAGAAACCCCAGTTTTTTGTTCAGCGGCCAAAGCATTGCTACATCCCGGTGCGTTATAGGTAACACTTACAGTACAAGTCACTGCTGCTGCCTTACATTCGTATGTTATATCTCCCAATTCATATTGAGACGCCATATTGTTCCCCACATCTGGAACTGTACACGATTCAAAACCGCCAGTACACCGGGTCATCAACTTAAAAGCATTCATACAGTCGGTTTCACTTTCTCTGGACCAATCCGCACAAAAATCTTCACATGTGATTTCATCACCAGCCGCCAAAACAGACTTAGTATTAAACGCACAAGTTAAGAAAACTACAAAAAGTACCAGAAAACCGCGTATTATCCTCATCACTTCCTCTCTATCACCACACAGGGTAGAAAATAACAGTACATATATGCAAGTAAATAATACAAAAAACAAAAAACCGCCCAAAATGGACGGTTCCTAATCCTTGGTGGGTTAGGTAGGACTTGAACCCACGACCAAAGCGTTATGAGCGCTCCGCTCTAACCACTGAGCTACTAACCCACGGCGACTATTATATATAAATTAATTTTTCGTGCAAGATAAAAATTATTTTCTTTTGCATTATTTTATGTCAAGATACACCCATGGCAGAAATTAAACCGATTTTGAACACAACACAAATGGCAGCATTTGATACAATTGAACGAACAAATTCAAACCTGTTGATATTGGGGCCCGCCGGCACAGGTAAATCTACATTTATCAACTATTTGAAATCCGCATCGTCCAAACGCATTCTGTGTGCATGTCCAACTGCAGTATCTGCACTGAACGTTGGCGGCCAGACGATACATTCGCTGTTCCAAATTCAACCACGTGATTTTATTTTGCCAGAATTTTTGAAATTAAAGGCCAAACCACGCAATATTCTGACCGCCACAGATGTCCTGGTTATTGACGAGATTTCAATGGTTGCACCCGATTTACTGGATGCAATTGATATTCTGGCCCGTTGGGCACGTCGCAACAACGAACCATTTGGCGGAATCCAGGTCGTTGCAATTGGCGATTTATTTCAGCTGCCGCCGGTTATCACACGTGATGCAACTGGTTTTCACGCAACAGAATACGGACACCCAAACGCATACTTTTTTGACAGTCATGTATACAATCGGGCAAACTTTATCAAATTCAACTTTGACTTTGTGTATCGCCAAAATGACATTGAATTATTGAATAATCTGGTACGATTGCGAAACAATGATACTGATGCCTTGAATTTTTTTAACCAATGTCGCATTGACGATACAGCTCGTCGCAGCAACGCAGTAATTATAACACCATTTCGTGCAGTTGCAGACCGAATAAACGCAACACGTCTGGCCCAGATTGCCGCCCCAGACGTCGTATACAACGGCGTATTATCTGGTAATTTTTCCGAACGTGACGTTCCTGTGCCATTATCATTAACGTTGCGTGTCGGTGCATTGGTTGTGTTTGCCAAGAACGGCGATAAATGGCACAATGGGTCGATGGGGGTTATCCGTGGATTGAACGCACGTGATATCACGGTACAGTTATTATCTGACTCACGTGAATTGGTTATTGTTAAACCCGAAAAATGGGACAAAATTGAATATTCTCGTGATGAAAATGACAAACTAATTGAAAACGAAGTCGGTTCGTATAAACAATTCCCATTAACATTGGGCTATGCCATGACGATACATCGTGCCCAGGGCAAGACACTGGATTCTGTTGTTGTTGACATTTCCCGTGGTGCATTTGCACATGGCCAGGTTTATGTTGCATTATCACGCACCCGCCACAGTTCAGACATGCACATTGCATCACCATTGCGACCACGTGATGTTATTTTTGATAACCGCGTTTTGGAATTTGTTGCATCTGAATCCTGATATCCCGCACCATACGTTTATACAGTGATTTTCCATTTTCTTGCATCGTATCGAAATCTGTTCCATGACCTGCCACCAGATCACGAACTGGGGGGATATTTTGTTTTTGCAATGCAATTCGCATTGCATTAACGATTGCATTTCGTTCTGTATGAAACAGTATTTTTCCATCTGGTGTTAAAAGACATTCATCATTGACATTCAGTCCACGTACATCATGTTCCCCATGAAAAGATTCTTTGGTCTGTCCAACGATAAACAGGTGTGTTTTTCCTGTTTTTATATAACTGGGGTAAATATCACATGCATTGTCTTGGATATAATTTGAAAAATGATTATGCATATTCATGGCAGTATCCGATGCCGATGCAAATGTCAGTGTTGTAAAATCCGGTTTTTCCAGTGGTGCAATTGGCGCATGCTGAATCGCAATGATTTGTTGTTGAATATCCTTGATAACATCATCATCCATTTTCATTTTATGCAGCTGACGCTTCATACGCATTGCCAGTTCACGCACAACAAAACCACCATGCGAATGGGTATAGAACCGTAACATCTGTGCATTTTTACGTATTTCATCTGGATTTTTACTGATTATTGGTCGAATAACGGCATCATACAGTTTATCCAGATACAGCGCACACGGTTCAGTTTTTCGCATATGATCGGATCGCATAAAAAAGATATCGTCATCAACATCCAGCACCCTGATTTTTCGTCCTGCACGTTCAAACATATTTATCCGCTCAACATATGAATTTCTGGAACCAAATTTATAGTACAATGCATAAACGTCAATCTTGTCCAGTTGTGCTGCCTTCAAAACAGATTGAATTTCTTTTGTATAGTAATTTGCATGACGGGGCAGGGATGTCAAATCACCTCCTAAAATAACCATTGCTGGTTTGCCTGGAACAACCGTATCCACCTCCATTACACCGTATGGATGTTCAAAAGACTTATCAACTGCCTTGACCAACATCACATCACTGGGGACATATTCTTTTTTTGCACCAAAAAGCCACGGTTTTGCCTGTTCCATATGATAATATCTTTTATTTTTATATATTCTTCTTCATCATGATGGCATCTATCCCATCATAATATTTCGGTCGCACACCGATTTGAACAAACCCATTTTGTTCATACAGTGCCCGGGCTGGGGCATTATCTGCCGCCACCTCCAAAAATATATGTTTTACACCATGCTTTTTCAAGTCCGCCTCTACAATCTCCAACATTGCCGCCGCAATTCCGGTTCTACGTGCATCTGGGTGTACCCCGATGGTAATAATTTCTGCTTCGTCCAGTATCTGTCGATAAACGATAAATCCATGCTGACTGGTGATAATTTCACAACCCGACTTTTTCAAATCCGCAAAATCATCCGCAGACCATGGTTTATGCGGAAAGCACTTTTGATGAAGATTCGCCAGTTCATTTAACATTTTTATTTTCTTCAGCATAGCTGGGCCGCAAGTACATTGGAACAACAGGTGTTGTATCACCAGATGCAATTTTCTGTTTTACAATATCAACCCCCAGCTTCAAATCAAATGGCTTATGTCCAACTGTGCGTGACCATTCCATTTGTTTTGTCTCGACCTCATCAATCTCCATCACCTGTGGGGGCAAATTCTGTGCAGCAACAAAAAAATCACCACGTCCAGAATCCAGTGCAACAAATGCATCAGGGGTGGCCGCCAGATATAAATCAAAAACACTTAGACCGACAATTGGGATATTCAGTCCAATTGCCAACCCCTTGGCATATGCAATACCCAAACGAATACCTGTGAAACTGCCTGGTCCAACAACGACACCAATTGCAGTCAAATCCGACCAATTCTTTCCGCATTCTTGCAGAAACTTTTCGCACTCAACCGGCAGGGCAATCGACTGTTTTTCAACTGTCACAGATTTATGCATATCCCCCAGAACAAATTCTAAGTTTGCAGCTGATGTGTTTATAATCAGAATCATTTTTGTCTTACCTTTAATTGTCGTTGGGTCAGCAGATCGTACATCATATGCGCCATTGTACCACGTTGATTGTATATGTTATTTGTTTTGTTGTTTTTTATTTGAACATGATATTGTGGACTGCCCCAGAATTCCAGGTTTGGTACATACTTTTTTACCACAATAATCTGCAGCAATGGCAATTGCGCTTCTACGATTTCCATCTGAAATTTCCCCTGACTTTGACTGCCCATGCGAATGATTGCTGTATTATGAATGAAATACTGTTTCACATCATTAAACAGCTTCAATTGCGCATCGCCGTCGCCAAAGACACACAGATTATCATTCATTACAACGTTACCCCAAATCCGATTTTCTTGGCAAAACCTGCTGATTGCCGCAATGCCAGCAGTTCATCAATTTTTTCTGGTGTAAATTCAGTTTTAACATCTTCGCAATCATTTTCCAACAGCGAACGTCGCAAAATTGCAGTCAGCTCACGTTGCACCTGACGCACACCTTGTTCAGACGTATATTTTTGAATCAAATGTCGAATTGCTTCATCCGAAATAACAATATCTTCTGTATTCCAACCTGTATCACGTGCCGCCCGATTAATCAGGTGCTCACGTGCGATTTTTATTTTATCGTCCATTGAATACCCCGGAATTTCGATAATTTCCATACGGTCTTTTAATGCATTTGACATATTCAAACTGTTTGCAGTTGCGATAAACATCACATTTGACAGGTCAAAGTCTACCTCCAAATAATGGTCACGAAATGTCTTGTTTTGTTCAGGGTCTAAAATTTCCAACAACGCAGATTCTGGATCGCCCCGCCAATCACGTCCCATCTTATCGATTTCATCCAACACAATAACAGGATTATTTGTCTTGCACCGTTTCAGCGCATCCATAATACGTCCTGTTTGTGCACCAATATAGGTTTTACGATGGCCACGGAAATGTGCTTCATCTGAAATTCCCCCCAGGGAAATACGTTGATATTTTCGTCCCAACGCATTTGCGATTGACTTTCCCAACGATGTCTTACCAACCCCAGGCGCACCAACAAAGCACAAAATTGTCCCTTGATTTCCACGTGTTTTTTTCATCACTGCAATATGTTCCAAAATACGTTCTTTGACAGCATTCATCCCAGAATGTTCACTGTCCAGTATTTCACGGGCCCGCTTCAAATCAATTGGACCATTATCAGACTTGCCCCACGGCATCGCCAACAATTCATCCAAGTATGTTTTCAGCAAACCACCTTCATTTGACATCGGCGACATAGATCGCATACGCTTCCATTCGCCCAGCGCTTTTTCTTTGGCTTCTGCTGGCATTGCAGAGCGCATGATTTTTTTCTTAATATTTGCAGTATCCATCTCTCCATCATCTTCGCCCATTTCTTTTTGTATGGCGCGCATTTTTTCCTGCAAGATTGCTTCACGTCGACCGCTTTCCATTTGCTGATGAATACGTTTATTAATGGACTCTTCGATTTTTGCAGTTTCCACCATTAATTTAACTGCCTCTAACAAAATCGTCAGTTTTTCTTCCCATGTACCTGCACACAGAATCTTCACTGCATCATCTGTATCAACATCTGCAGTTTGAATTACTGCATCCACAAATGCGGGCAGGGGGTAATTATTCATAACATTGCGCAGTTTATCCATCTTGAACCTGCGTGATGTTGCCGCCAATTCCTGCAGATTTTCACTTAACACATCTCGCAGTGCCAATGTTTTTTCTGCCCCCATATCATCTGCGACATTTATCACATCAATATCGGCTGTGAACACACCGTCATTTATTTCTGCATCAACCAGTCTTACAACATCTGTTGTCCGAACCAGCACGTGCATCGCTCCATCAGGCATACTCAAGACCTGAACAACATCACCGATTGTTCCGACATTATAAATATCTTTGATATTTGTTGGATATGCCCACGTATGCTGCGGCACCAAAACCAACTGTTGTTGACCTGCATTTGCTGCGGCCTTGATTGCCGCCACAGACATTTGATTATCGACCAGCACCGGCACCGTCAGCCCCGGCGACACGACCAAATCACGAAAAGGTAAGATAAATTTTTTCATAGCAAATCAAATATAATATATTTCAGTAATTTTTCAAGACCAATAAAACACAGAATATAACAAAAAAAAGAAACGCCCGTTTGGGCGTTTAATCTTAGCGGCGGCGGAATCCACCACTGTGCTGCGCACTGTTGCTGGATCGTTTTGACAAGTAACGTGCCGCAATCAAAACCAACCATTCCAGTGACAACCCTGCCAATCCTAATAATTTAGAATCCAGTTCTGCACCAAAATTCCCCATACATGCAATAACCCAAATCAACTGGGCCAAGAAAGAGATGTACAACGTACCAAATACGCCTGTAAAAAATACTTTTTTAACTTTTCCAAACATTTTTTATCCTTATTTTTTTGTTCTTTTATTACCTTCATCATGCATTAAATTAAAATGTCGGGATTTCTGGTGCCAGGTACCCGACCAACCCCGCAATAACTAAAACGAACGTGGTCAACAATTGCCAACCATGTTCAAGCCATCATTAGGCAGCCATTGCAAGGCGAACATTGTCGTTCGCAGCGATTCTATCGCCATTCATTTTTTGATTGGTTTTTTACGACACCATGTCGGATTCACCCAATTTGTCTTTCATCACCTGTCGAATCTATGTCAGCCCCATAATCAAATGCGACCCATAATCGCATCAGATGGTGGAGCTGTGGGGTACCGCCCCCCAGTCCAAAATGACTATTTCACAACGGATTCAGAATCATCACTGCAACGCAGCCCACTTATTATAGTCTTTTAGACTGGAAATTGCAAGTTTTTAGATTATAATAATCACAAAAGGCAAAACATATGAAGTTTCTTGACAGGGCAAAAATTTATATCAAGGCAGGCGATGGCGGTAATGGTTCCGCCAGTTTTCGCCGTGAAAAATATATCGAGTTTGGCGGTCCAAACGGTGGCGATGGCGGTCGTGGTGGTGACGTTGTATTTGTTGCTGTTCCAAATGTAAACACACTGATTGATTATCGGTACAAGATGCATTTTGTTGCCCAACGTGGCGAAAATGGCATGGGCAAGATGCGAACCGGTGCATCTGGCGAAACATTGTATTTACCTGTCCCAACCGGCACAGTCATACTGTCTGAAAACGAAGAAATTGAATATGCCGACCTGAACGTTGACGGCATGGAATACCGTGCAGCCCGTGGTGGCAATGGCGGCTGGGGCAATCTGCATTTCAAAAGTCCGACCAACCGTGCACCACGCACCGCAAACGATGGTCTGCCGGGCGAAGAACGCACGGTTGTGCTGCGTCTAAAACTGATTGCAGACATTGGTCTGGTTGGTTTTCCAAATGCGGGCAAATCAACATTATTATCTGCTGTGACTGCGGCCCGCCCCAAAATTGCGAACTATCCATTTACAACATTAAATCCACAGTTGGGGGTAATGTATGCCCACGACCGTGAATTTGTACTGGTGGATTTGCCAGGGCTGATTGAAGGTGCCCACACTGGTGTTGGTCTGGGCGACAAATTTTTGGGACATGCAGAACGGACAAAAATGATTTTGCATGTAATTGACGGCACAGAACCAGATTGGTCAGCACGTTATACGGCAATTCGTCACGAAATGGACTCATATGGCGGCGACCTGACTGACAAACCTGAAATGGTTGTTATTAACAAGATTGATGCCATCGAACCAGACGAACTGTCTGAAAAGATGACTGCGTTCAAAAAATCCTTTGGTCGCCGGAAAAAGCCCGAAATTATCACAATCAGTGCTGCAGGTCGCCTGGGGATTTCAGATTTAATTTCCGCAATTGAAAAACGTTTTTTGTCACTGGGGCAGGGGGAATAAAATAAACTTTGCAATTTGGTACTTTCTCTGCTAAGATTTCGTCACGAACTAAACAATATAACAAGGAGAAGTACACCATGGTATCATTAAAAGGTACACAAACAGAAAAGAATCTGTTAATTGCATTTGCTGGCGAATCCCAGGCCCGCAATCGTTATACATTTTTTGCCAATGCCGCCAAAAAAGAAGGTTATCAGGCCATTTCAAAAATATTCTTGGAAACTGCAGACCAAGAAAAAGAACATGCGTCACGTTTGTTCAAGTTCCTAGAAGGTGGCGAACTGGAAATCACCGCATCATTTCCTGCTGGCAAAATCGGCACAACCCTGGAAAATTTACAGGCCGCGGCCTATGGTGAACACGAAGAAAACACTGACATGTATCCAAAGTTTGCCCAAATCGCCGCCCAAGAAGGTTTTCCTGCAATTGCAGAAATCTTAAAGAACATTGGATATGCTGAACGTTATCACGAATCACGTTTTCGTGCCTTGGCAGATGCGATTGAAAACGGCACATTATTCAAACAAGACAACATCGTAATGTGGCGCTGCACAAACTGTGGCATGTGGCACATTGGCACAGACGCACCAAAAGTATGTCCGGCCTGTTTGCATGAACAGGGATACTTCATCAGCGAAGGCACCACTTCTCGCTGTGATACGAACGAAGGTTTCTGTGAATACAGCATTATAGAAGACTAGTTATAACAAATCCCCCAAATGGGGGATTTTTTTACTGTTCCATTTCATCTAAAATGCGCTCCAGCAATCTGACCGAACTGTTTGCGCACCCCCGACCACGCCATGTCAGCAATTCATCACCAGTATATTGGTTGGCGATTGAAACATTAAAATTCCACCACCAAAAACCATTAAACGCACACCAAATTGGTCTGAATAACTCGCTTCGTTCAGATACCTTGACCATATATTTCACATTTTTTGGAATTTGATTCTTGTCTATATCGACACTATATGTTCCATCATCAACGTCTTCATTGGCTGTTGCTTTTCCAACAATAATGCGATATCCGCGTCTTTCCATTGCTTCCTTGATACTACGCCGCATCGAATAGCCGCCACGATCGGCATAAAAAACTTCGGTGGTATCCAGTGTATTTGGTTTTACATAGACACTGTTACACCCCGCCAGCATTCCCAACAATCCACAAAACAGAATAAAAGTATTACGCATAACAAAATCCTTTGCGCAGATAAAAAAACATGGCGCACCCGGCGGGATTCGAACCCACAGTCCCCGCCTTCGGAGGGCGATGCTCTATCCAGTTAAGCCACGGGTGCAACTGTCCAATATTATATCTATATTCTAACAAAATGCAAGAACCAAAACACACCAACAATCAACGTTGGCTGGCCTTGAAAACATTTATAATCTGTTGCCGTTTCTGATGAAGATTTTCCATCATTTTGCATGCTGCATTTATCATGAGACGATTTAATTTATGCCCACTGATTAATTCATAAACATCCAATATATCCCCATAATTTTCCAACGGATATTGATAGACCATTTTTAATGCCGCAAATTGTTCACCGCTGACCCCAACAGCATCCAAGTCCAACAGATGCGTTTCACCCGTTTCAGGTGAATACAGAATATTCCCAGGATGCACATCGTTATGCAACACCATCTGCCGTCCCATCCGTGCATTATATGCCAATATTTTTCTATAGACCGCAATTGGGAACGGCATATTCTGTACATGATTCAGCAAGATTTCAGAATAAGTCCTATATCGCACTGGCCTAAAATCACTGACCGGGATTTGCGATATTTGATATTGAATATGTACTGCATTGCTATACGCAGCAAAAATATGTTTCATCGACAACCCAGATTGCATCTGTTCGTACAATGTTTTAATTGGATTATATTGATAAACCTCAAACCAGGTTCCTTGATATTGATGAATATTGATATCCGGCATTTTTATATCGTACTGCCGCATCAATTGACTGGCCATCAGATTTTTTTTAACAATCTGTTCATCACTGAATTTGAACACCAAAGTTTTATTCTGGGTATCTGCCAAGAAAACAGGTGCAACTTTGCCTTCAACATCAGGAAATCTGATATTTTTTGCATCGTGACACACATGCTTTATCGCCTGGCAACAAAGGGGTGGCAAATAATGCTCCATTTTAACGATTCTTTACTTTCTTGTACAAATTCAAATATTTTTGATAAATACCTGACACTGATTCTATTCTGTGCATATTAACCTGACCAGGCATCATGTCCGCAGCAATCTGATACAACATATCTGGATTCACATCGTACCGCATCAACCCCAGTCCTGCGATTGCCAACGCAAAATTAACGTTTGCAACCGATATCGCATTTAAATCTAAAATTGCAGTTGCCTGACATTTATCATCAACAATGATATTTTCCGGTGTCAAATCGCAATGGCAAACCGATTTTTCACCACGATTCAACCAGATTGTACCATACTTTACCATTGTCCCCGCCAAGACATTATGTGTTGCATTTTGCATATTTTTCCGTGCGACCTGATGACAGAAATTATTATCCACATTATTTAATTCATGCACTGGGATTTTGGACAGCCGCTTTATCTTAGCTGCAATCCCTGCACAAACATCCTGTGAACACGCATCAGAACCATATATTTTTAATTTCTCGGCCAGTGTTTTTCCCGTCAGGTACGGATACGTTTCAAAAAATTGCCCACGACACACATGCATATTCACATCCGGTGATGTAATACCATTGCATTTCAATATGTGGCCAATCTGATAGTTTCTACGCACATTCTGTTCAGAATCAAATCTAAATACAACCTTTCGTCCATCAGATTTTTCAACAACAAACACCGCACTGTTTTTACCTGAAACAGTTGGTCGTCTGATACGTACAACATCTGATTCTGCATCTAAAATCGCATGCAGATAAAAATTCAATCCTGGTTTTCTCATTTTATTTATTGCCAAAAATATTATAATGTCAACATATTAAAAAATATTATAATGTCAACATATTAAAAGTCAAGAAATCACATTTATTGCTGAGATTGCTGCAACGATGCCAGCATAAAATCATCTAAATCGCCATCTAAAACCGCCCCAGAATCAGTTTTTTCAACATTTGTTCGCACATCCTTGACCAGTTGATACGGATACAAAACATAGTTTCTGATTTGGCTGCCCCATTCGATTTTCTTTTGTGCGGCCTTTGCTGCATCTTCTTCTGCGGCCCGCTTTTGCATTTCCAGTTCATACAGCTTGCTTCGCAGCATCTTCATTGCCATTTCTTTGTTTTGAATTTGGCTGCGTTCATTTTGACATGTCACAACTGTATTTGTTGGAATGTGCGTAATACGAACTGCACTGTCAGTTTTATTAACATGTTGACCACCTGCGCCTGATGCACGATACGTATCAATTCTCAGATCTTTATCATTAATTTCAATTTCGATTGTGTCATCAATATCTGGCCAGACATCAACAGATGCAAAGCTGGTCTGTCTTTTGCCATTTGCATTAAACGGCGATATTCGCACCAATCTGTGCACACCGATTTCATTTCTCAGCCAACCATATACCCGTTCACCAGATATACGATATGTAATATTTTTGATACCTGCAGTATCACATTCGTGTTCTTCGATAACCTCTGTGGCGAATCCGTGTCTTTCGGCCCATCTGACATACATACGTGCCAACATTTGCGCCCAATCCTGGGCTTCGGTTCCACCGGCACCGGCCTGAATAAACAAAAAAGCCCCATTATTATCTGCTGGCTGATTAAACAGGGTTATAAATTTTGCCTGGTGTGCAATTTTTGCCAATTTTTCGATTTCTGCGATTACATCCGGATCATCTGGTGCGATATCATACAGCTCGCACAAGTTTTCATAATTTTCCGTCATTGACACCAGCTCGTCCAGTGTTTTTTCCAGCCCCGATTTTTTTTGCAAAATTACCCGTGCCGAATCAGGATTATCCCACAGGTTCGGATTATTAACCTGCACATCCAGTTCTGCAATTTCAGATTTTAACTTATCCGGGTCAAAGAAACCCCCTGACGGCAGAAATGTCGTCCGAAATTTGTGATAAAATGTCTGTCATAATAATCATACCTGCAATCATATCAGTTTATTTTGCTAAATCAAATGAATGTTTGCCTTTTTTGAATAAATATGATAAAATCGCCATAACGAGAGGGGATTTAATGAAACATTTTCTGACAATTTTTGGTTTAATTGGTGCATGTTTGTTGGGCAATGCCGCCGATGCAGTATCTGCCGGCACTGTTGGTGCGGCGGGCACGAATCGTGGCATGGCTGGTGTCGCAACAACTGGCGGCACAAATCTGCGTGGCCATGCCGGACTGGCCCAGGCATACAAAACCAACCAACGCAACACATATTTCATGGTAACCCAGCCAGACGTTGATACGGCCTGTCGGAACAAGATATTCCAGTGTTTAACCGAATATTGTGGCGACACAACTATTGTTCCTGGGCAACGTGAATCAAAATGTCAGTATGCAACAGAAAGCGAACTGTACAACTATGCATTACTGTGCCTGCAAAAAGACACTGAAATTTTGCTGCCACAATATGGTGTCAACACCGTTAACGGCAAGGGTGGCATGAACACTGCGGCCCGTCTATGTCCATCATATGTCCAACAAGAATTGTTATCATTTTTATCCATGTCAAACATGGCAAACCAGTTGTCAAAATCACATTCTGACCTGTGCCTGCAACGTCGCCAAGAACTGGAAGCAGCCATGACATGCCATTCTGTTGCATTGGCATACGGCAACGAAACAACCAGCATGCTAACCACACAGCTGACCGACTTCTGCGGGGCAGGTGTCCCAGGGGGCAGTGCAGAAATGGTTACCCGCTTTGCAAATGCCGGAAATATTGGTGCAAACATATGGGGTTGGGCCGAAAAGATTGTCAGTCTTGATTTAAACAAAAAAGGCGAAGACTGGCAGGCCGCCGTCGATGCCGTCCTGGCCAGTTACACCAATCGTATGAACCTGGCATGTGGCGACAATATGCAATTAAACACAGTTTCACACACAACTGGCGGTTCATCTGAACCAACCGCATTACAAACCGTTGCGGCATTGGCTGTGAACATGGCATTTCCTACAACGGAACAAAAGCTGGAAAATAAACATGAATCATGGCCGGTCTGGATGGACATCACATCTATGTCTGAACTATACACATATCCTGATGCATACCAGGTTGTAATGGCCGCACTGTCAAATCCGTCTACGACACAGAACGCATTTTTAACCAGCGCCCAAATGGATAATATGCAATTTGGCTATGCCCACGGAACAAAAGTATTCATTATTCGTGACAGCGCCCGCTGCTATACAATTCCTGTGGCGCAAATGACACCCCAGGAACAATCGCTGGTATCCCAGTCATTTGCAAATTGCATAAACAAGTAACCCCCCGCCAAAATGGCGGGATTTTTATTCCTTAAATCCGCTTGAACCATGGTATGAATTTTGATATAATTTATCCTATGAAATTCAGCAGACGAAACGTTTTACAAATCACTGGTTTTTCCATTTTTACCGTTGCCATGTTGCCACGTGTCGCATTCGCTGCACGTAACACATTGCGCTCACTTCGCACAGGGCTTCAACCTGGCAACAAAACGCGCTTGGTAATTGAAACTGCAAACCGTCCATCATATTCACTGTCATATCCAACCAATCAATTGGTTGTCAACATCGCCAACACCGTTGCAAACACTGGCATTTCTGCCAAGTTGGCATCAGACGGGCTGGTAAAATCTATTGCCCAGGCCCAAAATGGTGACGGGCTGCAAATCATTGCGAATCTAAAAAAACCGATATCTGAAATTCCGAAATCATCAGTAATGATACTGGAACCAAACGGCGACAACGATTATCGTCTGGTTTTGGATTTTGTTGCGGGCACAGCCCCAACAAAAACAGCAACCACAACCAACAGCACTGGCAACACATACACAACATCATCCGCCACAACAACAACTGCTGTAACTGCGGCCCGCAAATATGTCATTGTGATTGATGCCGGTCACGGCGGCAAAGATCCTGGCTGCATTGGCAAGGGCGGCACACGTGAAAAAGACATTGTATTATCTGTTGCGAAAAAATTAAAAACGAAGTTGGACACCAACGGCTTCAAGACATATTTAACACGCAGCGGGGACACATACCTAAAATTGGCTGAACGTGCATCAATTGCGGAAAAACGTCATGCAGATTTATTTATATCGCTGCACGCAAACGCAAACCCCAGCCGCAAGATGAAGGGATTTTCAATCTATACACTATCTGAAAAGGCCTCGGACGAGGAAGCAAAAAAACTGGCCGAAGCCGAAAATGCCGCTGACAAAATCGGTGTATCTGGCTTTACCGAATTCGAAGAAAACATCCGAATTGCGCTGTCATCTCTGCAGCAACATGCCGTTGCGGAAATGAGCGAAGAATATGCCACCGGCTGTGCCAAGTCATTCAAACGTTCTGACATAGAACAGCAACCCGGTCCCGACGTCCGTCACGCACCATTCGCAGTATTGCGCTCAACAGTCCCGGGGGCTTTATTGGAATTGGGACACCTGTCCAATGCCGCCGAAGAAAAGTTATTAAAAACAGATAAACATCAAAATAAATTGGTCGATGCAATTGTCCGCTCGGTCAAAAACTATAATTTTGAAGTATAAAAATCCCCGCTAACTGCGGGGTAAATTTCTGGCGGAGACGAAGGGATTTGAACCCTTGATACGAGGAACCCGTATACACGATTTCGAGTCGCGCGCATTCAACCGCTCTGCCACGTCTCCGTGCCCGCCATTATAACCACACTGGGATTATTTTGCAAGACCAAATATTTGACATTTTATCAATAATTGATAAACTGACAATCATGGCAAAAACATTCAACGAACAGGTATACGATACTGTTGCCCGCATCCCATCGGGTCGTGTTGCAACATTTGGCCAAATCGCCCAAATGATTGGCCGCCCACGCATGGCACGTTTTGTCGGCTTTGCATCAAACAACAAGGCATCTTGGCACCTGCCATGGCACCGTGTTGTATTCAAAGACGGCAGTTTATGTTCTGGCATGGCGGCGGAACAATATCGCGCATTATTGGCCGAAGGCATCAAATTCACCCCAGACAAACGCGTCATTATGCCGATTTATCAATGGGATCCTGAACGTGATGGTGTACCACTGGATATACGCGATTTTCCGCTGGTATTTTAACCCAAAACGAAACGGTATTATTTTGTCCTGGATTATTTTTTACCAGTTTTTTGTTTTTGAATTTCGCGATAAATATCATTTTTTGCTAACTTCTTATATGTTATGAACCATGGATTACTGTCTTTGTTTTTTCTCAGTTGCATCACGTTAACTGGGGCAGGGGCCAGCACATCATCCCCCGGCATCCAATCCACAGGCATCGCAACCCCAAACGCATCAGCAGTCTGCAATGCCACAACCGCCCTGTAAATTTCATCAATACTGCGCCCCAACACCGGCGGATAATACAGTATCGTCCGCACAACCCCAGCCGCATCAATAACAAAAACAGCACGAACCGCATTTGTATTTGATGCCCCTGCATGAATCATACCGTATTTTTTGGCTATGCTCATATCCATATCGTCTATTAATGGAAAGGTTATATTCGTTCCATTTGGCATTTTGGCAATCGCATCAAACCATGCCAGATGTGACGACAGCGCCCCCACAGACAATCCCAGCAATTCTGTATTTATACTTTGAAAATCTGCGATTTTATTCTGAAATGCAATGAACTCGGTTGTGCAGACAGGTGTAAAATCTGATGGGTGCGAAAAGAACACGACCCATTTACCTGCGAAATCATCTGGGAAATTAATTGGTCCATTTGTTGTGCTGGCACGAAATTGTGGTGCCATATCCCCGATCAGTGGCATTTTTGGCACTGCATCTTGCAGATTTTCATCGAAACTCATATTATCCTCTTTTATTCAAACACCTATAAAGCATACCATTTTCAGCCAAAAACCGGCACAGGAACGTATTCCGAACAAATAAAAAACTTTACTCTTGATAAAATGTGCTAAGATATTAATAATATGGGGCAAGAACAAAGGATATAAAAACATGAAACGATCAGACATAGTACGTTCTATTCAGGTAAAATTCAAACACATGCGTTCATCTGATGCGGCAGCGATATTAGACACGATATCCGACCACATGATTGAATCTGTTGCATCTGGCAACCGCATCGAAATTCGTGGTTTTGGAACATTTCAGCCACGTGCCCGTGCAACCAAGGTTGGATATAATCCATGCACTGGCAAGCCCATGCCACTACCGGCCAGCACAACTATCCTGTTCAAACCCAGCCGTGAATTAACCAAACAAATGAACGAGAAATAATTATGTTATTCGGCAAGAAATCAGGCATAAAAAATCGCAACCGTGAACGTTACGAACGTGTTCGCCGCCTGATGTGGATTAAATGTGAATCTTGTGGTAAATTAGTTTACTACAAGGATTACAAAGAAAACAAATACATTTGCCCCAGTTGCGGCCGTGCCTTTATCATGACACCAAAGCAACGATTTGATTTGTTGTTTGACGACAACACATGGCAACGTTTAACACCACCGACAATATCTGACGATCCGTTAAGCTTTACAGATCGCATTCCATATGCCGACCGGTTGGCCGACGCACGTTCAGAAACGGGCTGTTATGATGCCGTATCAACTGCTGACGGCACCATTGGCGGCATACCATCAACCATCTGCGTATTAAACGGTCTGTTTATGATGGGGTCAATGGGCCGTGCTGCAGGCGATGCAATTGTTGCTGCGATAGAGCATGCGATTGCAGAACACCGACCATTCATTATGGTCACATCCAGCGGTGGTGCCCGCATGCAGGAAAATATTTTATCATTAATGCAAATGGCCCGCACCACCGCAGCAGTAAACAAACTGCACGCAAACGGTATACCATACATTGTTTTATTGACAGACCCGACATTTGGTGGTGTCACGGCATCATTTGCGATGCTGGGCGACATCCACATTGCAGAAAAAGGCGCCCGCATTGGTTTTGCTGGCCGCCGTGTTATTGAACAAAACATCCGTGAAAAATTACCTGCAAACTTTCAAACCGCAGACTATTTATACGAACACGGCATGGTCGATATGGTTGTTGCCCGTGGCGACCTGCACGATACAATTGCCCGCATATTATCTGTTTTAACAAAACAGGAACGCATCCCAAAACAAATCAAGGTATCAACACCACCCCATGATGCATCGAAAAAGATTCGTGGCATGGGCGAAAGTGATGCCTATGACAAGGTACTGTTGGCCCGCAACGAAAACCGTCCACACTTTCTGGACTATATAAACGGCATTGTTGACGATTGGACATACCTGGCGGGCGACCGTTTATATGGCGAAGACGCAGCCATGGCATCTGGCATTGGATTTTGGCGCGGCATACCGTCTGTAATTATTGGCCAAGAACAGGGGCGCAGCATTGAAACCCGGCAAAAGCATCGTTTTGGCATGGCAAACCCTGACGGCTATCGCAAGGCCCAACGCATGATGCGTCTGGCAGAAAAATTTCAATTACCATTGATATCGCTGTTTGACACAGCGGGCGCCTTTGCCGGCCGTGATGGCGAAGAACGTGGCCAATCCCAGGCCGTCGCATCATCGATTGCAACCGGACTGTCTATTCGGACACCGTACATCGCCGTTAACGTAGGCCAGGGGGGATCTGGCGGTGCGATTGCAATTGGCACAGGCGATCGTGTATTAATGCTGGAAAATGCGATATATTCTGTGATTGCCCCGGAATCATGTGCCAGTATTTTGTGGCGTGACAATAATTTCAAGGCGATTGCCAGCACAGCCATGAAATTAACGGCCCGTGACATGGCGAATTTGAACATCGTGGACGAGGTTATACACGAACCCGCAGGCGGTGCGCACACAGACTGGCAGACAACCATGGAACTGCTGGCAACATCTGTTAGCAAGCATCTTCGTGAACTGATGGAAATACCTGTATCAGAACTGCCGGGGCGCCGCATGGACAAATTCTTGGCCATGACCCGTGATGTCGAGATATACCAGCCCGAACACATTGGTGAAGAACACTAAAAAATCCCCACAATGGGGATTTTCTTAATTTTATCACTTGCATTTGGAAAGCAATTTCTATATAATACCCCCAGCACGGAGCGTTGGCAGAGTGGTAATGCAGCAGATTGCTAATCTGTGACCGAGCTTTTTTGGTCCATAGGTTCGAGTCCTATACGCTCCGCCAAAAATTCAACCCGACTTTTGTCGGGTTTAATTTTTGTTGTGGACGTAGGACGAGAACCGTAAAAGGTTCGATACGAAGTAGATTTGGGTAACGTAGTGCCCCCAAATCGTCACGAGTGGATAGGGGTATCCCCGCCCGTTATACGGGAAGGGGAGTACAGTCCTATACGCTCCGCCAAAAATTCAACCCACCGAATGGTGGGCTAATTTTTTTGCTTCTTGACTTACCCCGCTTTCCTGTGCAACAATAACGGCATGACAATTCGTTTTATAAACTTTTACTGTTGTCACTAAGATTTCATATTCTGCAAACTGAAACTGTTTGCATTTTAATCACGTAATTATTAAAATTTCAATCACAAATAAACCCGAAAGGACACACAATGACAATCAGATTATATAATACACTGACACGCAAACTAGAAGAATTCAAACCACTTGAACCCGGCAAAGTTGGATTTTACTCGTGCGGACCAACGGTTTATCATTATACCCACCTGGGAAATTTACGAACATTTTTGCACAACGATTTTTTAAAGCGCATGTTTTTGGCAAATGGATATGATGTACGCCACATTATGAACATCACAGACGTTGGCCACCTGACAAATGACGAAGACGATTCTGGCGAAGACAAAATGGAAAAAGGTGCCGCCCGTGAAAACAAATCCGTATGGGATATTGCAAAATTCTACAAGGGTGAATTCCTGCGTGATTTTAACGACTTGAACATGTTACCTCCAACAGTTATGCCACATGCAACGGATTATATTGCCGAACAAATCGAACTGGTACAGAAATTGCAAGACTTGGGTTACACTTATGAAATCCCGGGCGATGGCATTTACTATGACACATCCAAATTTGCTGCATACGGTGCATTAACCGGCGGATCAATATCTGGCAATCGTGCGGGTGCACGTGTTGGGTTTAATGATGCAAAACGCAATCCATCTGACTTTGCACTGTGGAAGTTTTCACCAACAGATGCCAAACGTCAAATGGAATGGGATAGCCCTTGGGGCATCGGATTTCCCGGCTGGCACGCAGAATGCAGTGCAATGAGCATGAAATTACTGGGCAATCACTTTGATATCCACACTGGCGGCGAAGACCTGTCCCATGTACACCATGCCAACGAAATCGCACAAAGTGAACCAATTACTGGCGCCCCATGGGTAAACACATGGCTACACTACAGTTTCTTGCTGGATAAATCTGGTGAAAAAATGGCAAAGTCCAAGGGCGAATTCCTGGGCATGGACGCAGTACGAACACGTGGCTATGACCCGATGGTATACCGCTACTTTGTTGCGATGGGACACTATCAGTCCCAACTGGCATTTTCATGGGAAACAATGGATGCAACTGCCAAAAGCTATGCCAACCTGGTCCGACGTGTATCTGAACTGTTGCCATCAGAATCAGCACCAATAAACCAAGCCATTTACACCAAATGGCACGACGAGATGGTTGCCGTGATGTCTGACAATCTAAAGACTGCGACCGTATTGGTTTTATTACAAGACTTTATAAAATCTGGTGACATCGATAATGCAACGAAGTTGGCATTGGTAAAATTCACCGATGATCTGCTGGGGTTGCAATTCATTGACCGTGCAAAAAAAATCGTTGCACTGGAACAAGAAAACGCACCTGCAGACATTGTTGCACTGGCTGAATCCCGCATCTCTGCCAAGGCAAACAAAGATTGGGCGACGGCCGATGCCTTGCGTGCCCAAATCGATGCAGCGGGCTGGACCGTACTGGATGGCAAAGACGGCTATAAATTAGTAAAAAAATCATAAAAACTTACCCGGCAATGCCGGGTATAATTTTTTTTGAATTAATGGCTTGAATTTTTGGCATTTTATGCTATATTTACCCCCGTTAACAATAGAGGAAATTTCCATGAACTATCCATATATGCCAAAATCAACTGCACTGTGGTTAATTGAAAACACGTCATTAACATTTGAACAAATCGCAGATTTCTGTGGTCTGCACGAACTGGAAGTCAAAAATATTGCAGATGCAGAAACATACAAATTTCAACCACTCAGTCCAATTTTAAGTGGACAAATTACACGTGCCGACATTGAACGTTGCGAGGCCAATCCATCAGAACGTTTAACATTGCGTACAGAAATCATTGAATCACAAAAGGCACAAAATAAACGTGGCATCGGTTACACACCAAAAATCCACCGCCAAAATCGCTTGTTCGGTGTATGGTGGATTGTAAAGCACTATCCAGAATTATCAGACGGTCAAATTGCACGTCTGATGCACAGTACAAACCCAACCGTTGCATCAATTCGCAACAAAACCCATGCTTCGTATGCCGAATTGGAAAAGGGCGGCGTCAGCCCAATCGTATTGGGTCTGGTTTCTGAATCCGCAATCCTAGAAGCGGTTGCCAAGGCCGAAAAACAGGCCGCTTCGCCAAAATCAAAATCCAAGAAAAAGAAAAAATAATCCCACTGCAATCATCTAACAAACAATTGCATAACGAAAAACATATTGAAAGGGTGTTTGAATGGCAAAAAAATTGGACCAGGCAACAAAATTATTAATTGACTCGTTACCAGAAAACTTGCAAAAACTGGCAATGAACGCAGTTGAAAATGGTTACATATCCCGTATGGACTTTAATGCCGCCACCGAAGCGGACGAAGTCCCAGAATCAGAACACGACGAAGTTCTGGACTTTTTTCAGCAAGACCTCGAGGTAGAAATCCTGGAAACAGACAATTACCCCCAGGATTTAAGTCGTTATTACGACACCGATGATGACGAACCACGTGACAAGACACGCAACCTGTTGAACGCAGATGCAGAACAGGTTGACGTAAATGATGACGAATACGAACATTATGCCAAGCAGCTGGAACGCAGTCAAACCGGCTCGCTGGTACTGGGGGTCCAAGACTCTGTTCAATCATATCTAAAGCAAATTGGTACTGTGCAATTATTAACGGCCGCCGGTGAAGTCGCCATCGCACAACGTATCGAGGCCGCATCACGTCTGATGGTATACGGTCTGTGCGAAAGCCCGATGACAATCAAGGCAATGCTGGATTGGTACCAACAACTACTGAACGAAGACATTCGCCTGCGTTACATTGTCAATCTGGAAGTTATGTATTCCAGTGAATCTGAACAAAAATCACTGGCTGCACTGTCCGAGGCCTTAAAATCCAAAGGTGTTGAACACGTTGACGAACTGGACGACGACGATTTGGACGACCTGCAGGACGTATCTGCCGCCGATGACGAGTCCGAAGAAGATGAAGATCTGGACGAAGACGGCGAAAAGAAAGAAGACGCCCCACGCAGTACATCTGGTGTTCCAATCCCAGTGATGGAAGAATCGTTAAGGCCAATGATTTTGGATTTGTTCGCTAAAATCAAACGCATATTCAACAGCATGCAGAAATTACAAACAAAACGTTTAGACAACTTATTGGTATCAAACGAACCAGATGCTGCATTAGAAAAAAAATATACCAAGCTGCGCCTTGAACTGTTTGAACACGTCAGCAAAATCCGTCTGAACGACGACCGCATATCTGAAATTCTTGAACAGTTAACCAAACGTGACCAACTGTTGATGGGGCTTGAAGGCAAACTGTTACGTTTGGCAATGGCCTGCAAAATCAAGCGAGAATCATTCTTGTCAGAATATGTCGGCAACGAACTGAACCGCAACTGGGTAAAAAAATTGGCCAAGCACAAAGATTCCGCCTGGGTGAATTTCGCAAAGAAACACGAAGCAGACATCTTAAAAATCCAAGAAGATTTAACCGCCATTGCAAACGAAACCGGCCAACCAACATCAGAATACAAGAAAGTCGTTGAACTAGTACGTCGTGGTCAAATCGAAGCGGCACGTGCAAAACGTGAAATGATCGAAGCTAACCTGCGTCTGGTTATTAAATTCGCAAAAAAATCCAGTAATCGTGGTCTGGGGCTGGACTTTTCCGACCTGGTCCAAGATGGCAACATTGGTCTGATGAAGGCAGTTGATAAATTTGATTATCGTTTGGGCAACAAATTTTCAACCTATGCCACCAACTGGATACAACAAGGCATTTCACGCAGCATTGCAGACCAGGCACGCACCATCCGTATACCTGTGCACATGATTGATAACATTCACAAGATCCAACGTGCAACACGTCAATTCATGCATAAATACGGTCGCCAACCAACTGCCGAAGAATTATCCAAAATAATTTATTTGCCAGTTGACAAGATTCACAAGGCAATGAAAGTCAACCTGAAACCAATCTCACTCGAAGCCCCCGTCGGCACCGAAGACGACAGTTCCAGAATTGAAATCATCGCCGATGAAACTGCCAAGAATCCATTTGCGTCAGCCGCACAAAAGAACCTGCGCGACATTGTCACACGCATCCTGGCAGAACTGGATCCCAAGGAAGAAACTGTACTGCGTCAACGTTTTGGAATGAGCAAAAACAAACCACGTACCCTAGAAGAGGTTGGCGAATACATTGGTGTTACCCGCGAACGCATACGCCAAATCGAACAAAAGGCACTGAATAAGTTAAAGCATCCCACACGTGCACGTAAACTGCGCAGCTTCCTAGAAGACTAATCTGACACCCCCCGCAACCGCGGGGGATAATAATTGAATATGCACATTAAAAATATATTTGAAAAAAATCCATAAATCTGCTATGATAGTAGACGTCAATGGGTGTTCCATTGTCGGGGTGTGAAGACCCCTTACAGGCGGCGGAATATACACCTGATGACGCAGCCAATGCGTTTTTTTATTATGTTCCGTTGATAACAACTCCTGACCCCGGTCAGGAGGGTTGTGAATATATTGAATAAGCACACAATTCCTGTAATTGTCTTCAACCTCCTGGCCACCGTTAATTTGGTGGTTCTTTTTATACCTGAAACACAAAAAAAGGGGGTGCAAACCAAATGCGTTATTTGATACTGATTATTATATTCTGTTGCACATATGCGGATACTGCCACACTGCACGTTGACGACAAAACATTTTCCCTGCAACCCGCCAAATATACCGCCCCTTCGTTGCACGTATTGCTTAACAACGCACTTTGGCATGGTCTGCTAACCGAATGGCCAATAAATAACACACTGCATGTAAATTATAACAATCGCACATATAATTTATTTGAATGCGAAACAGTATTCCAGGACACCACCAACTATACATTCGATTCAAACGGCTGGATAACAGGTGTCCCGGGCTATGTATACATCAAAAATACGGGTACCCAGTATATCAACACCGAACACATTCCTACATTGACCACACGAACCGAAATCGCCCTGCGATTTGATGACAATGAAGACATGGGACTTGATAATGCCGAACACATATTTGGCTGTGTAAACCTGCAATCCAACCCATGGTCGACATACGGACTTAATTTTGGTATTGCTGACACACGACGATATACACTATATCCATGGCTGTGCCAATACGCAAAAGAAGGTGGCCTGGAGTATTGTTCTGTGTCATACATAATCATTACCCCAGAACAAAAAACAACACATCAAACAGTTGTTTTGGATGCAAAAAATTCCGTTTTCAGGTATGGCGATACTGTCCGCTCTATATCCCCCCGCACAACAACAGAAAATTTACCTATGTATGTATTTGCAAAAAATGTTTTAGACCCAGATGCAGCAACCACACATCCGGCAATATATTCCAAAACTGGCAGCATGTATGTCTATGCCGTCCGCATTTACGAGGATGATAAACTGGTAAAATACTTAGTTCCGGTTCCACGTTGCATGCGTATTGGCGACACTGTTGCCCCGGAAAATGGTTTATGGGATTTAATTGAACGTAAATTCTATGGCCCCATGGGAACAGGAAAATTTATCTGGGGATACGATTAAAAAATCCCCGCAACCGCGGGGTGTTTTTATATATGACTTTTCAATGCAATATAAATCTGTCCGGGCTCTGTCTTGACCAAGGTTGCCGCAACCTTATCTGAATTATCGGTCTGCTGTGCCATTGCCAAGATTTTATCAAAACTGCGCACGAATTGCGTTGCCTGCGACCGGAACACCGCATCATTTTTCATCATTTCCTTTACTCGTTTTTTGTCGGCCGCTCGCAACATTTTCGCCAACCATTTTGAAAAGATTGTCTTGTCCCCGCCATGATATTTTTTCCAAACAACATCTGGTATCTCTGCCCCTGCGGCACGTGTCAAATCCATTGCCTGTTCATGCAGTTTCTCGAACATCTTTTCACTTTGCGCCAAGAAGTCTTGACTGCTGATATGTCCAAACGACTCTGCTGGTCCCGACTTAATTGCATCCATTGGTGCCGATGCCCGTGCCACCATCATTTGCTTATTCAACGTCTGCATCGTGTTCACCGCCTTTGCATAGTCTGACATTAAATCAATCATTTGCTGGCGGGACACACCTGCCAAATCCTCTAACTTAATCGCAGAATCAGAAATCGCACCTGTTGATTCAGCGACCGTTTCCTTCATCTGCATCAATTTTTCATGCAAACTGTTAACAATATTTTCCAGTGTCGCACTGGCTTCAACACTACCACGTGACAAATCGGGCAGGGCCGCATAGTATTTTTCAATCAATGCAGACAACGGCTGCAATTGCGCAGTTGTTTCATTTGACATTTTAATAAGATTCTCGGACTGACCGGACAGTTGCGTATGCGCCGTATTCATTTCCATTAACGTTTCACGTACACTG
Organism: Alphaproteobacteria bacterium; assembly: GCA_015062445.1. Classification (GTDB taxonomy): domain Bacteria; phylum Pseudomonadota; class Alphaproteobacteria; order Rs-D84; family Rs-D84; genus Enterousia. Next base: position 30,183 of record SUUQ01000002.1, read on the forward strand.
CCTGCCATTGTCTTAACCGATTCCGAGAACGCATTGGCTGCAGTCTTGGTATTTTCCAACGTATGATTAGCAACCCCTGACACCGTCTGCAATTCCGACACCACACCGGTCGCAAACTCTTTAACCTCTTTATTAAACCTGTTTGTTAACGTCACCATTTCACTTGAAATATTTCTTACTTGCTCCTCTGTCGTGGCCGCTGTTCCCATCAGTGTTTTTGCCACACGGGTTAAATTTTCAGCTTGGGTCGCAATTGACGATTCCGACAGTCTCAACTGCACCCCAACCGCATTCGCAGTTGTCGTCAGCGAATTCATCTGTCCCGTCAACTGTTTTTGTGACACACGACCAAACGTCTTCAGTTTTTCCAAATATTCGCCCAGCAATCTATCATTACGTATCATTGTGTCTTCATAGTTTGCCGACGATTTTTTCACTTCATCAAACCCATTCGCAGTCGACTGTGCCAGCTCGCTCAGCTTTTGTCTTGTCGCATCCGATTCTGCTGCAATACTTCTCATCTGTTCAGCATTGTTACTAAATTCATGCTGCATAATTTCTGACAAATTTTTACCGTTTTCAATCCATGCTTCTATCTGAGTTTGTATTTGCGCCGACCGTTCTGTCGCATCCTGAGAAGTTACATCAATCCTTGCCATTAACTCATTAACTGTATTTGAAAAATTTTCCGTCGCAACCGCCACATCCTGCCACGATTGCGACCGCACAACATCTCCCAAACCTGCAACGGTATTATCCAACCGCCCAGACATATTTGCAATTTTATGCACCGCTTCTTCAGCCAGACCAACCAACTGCTCGTTCTGCACCCCCAACGCATCTTTCAATTCGTTTGCGGACACAATTTGTGCATTCAGTGTATCACGCATTGTCTGAAAACTGCGTTCTATTTTACCAATTTCATCTGCCAAAATCGTATTCAGCACACGTGTTGCATCTGCTATTTTGGCACGTTCTGGCCGCGTCATAATCGTCAGCACAGACTCCATAACTCGCTGCGACTTTCTGGACACCCAAAACAACACCCCCAGCATCACCAACACCAAACCACCACATACACCAGTGGCAACAATTAAAAACTGTGTAATATCCATTTGTTTTTCTCCCCTTGGCCGACAAAGGCCGTTATAAAACTTGCAGTTATATTAATTTTATACTAAAATCCTATTAACAATGCAAGGGCAGAAATGATAAAAAAGACAATACTTTCATTTGACCAAAATCGTGCTGCGAATCCGAACGATAACGTTTGGGTCCAGGCCAATGCGGGCACCGGCAAAACCAGTGTCTTGGTTCAACGTTTATTACGCATACTATTCCGCACACCCGACTGCACCCAGTCCGGTATTTTATGCCTGACATACACAAATGCAGGGGCTGGTGAAATGCGAAACCGTATTCTGCGTGCACTACGTGAATGGGCCACTGCGTCCGACAACGATTTGCGTGAATTACTGGATGGCATCACGATTAACAAACCTGTTACCGATGCCGACATCGCACACGCACGTGAAATATTCTTTTACTACATCGACAATCCAAATATACTAAAGATAAAAACCATCCACGGTTTTTGCGAAGAAATTTTACACAGATTCCCAATCGAAGCCGGACTGTCACCGTCCTGGACACTGGTATCAGATGCATCACAACGCGTCTTGCTGCAAGAAACGTTTGACAGAATGATAAACTCTCCCAAACACAACGACAATGTCTACAGCGCATTTGAACACATTGTTGGACGTGTGTCCGAAAACTATATGACCGAACTATTAAGCATCCTTAGTAACCAGTACAAACAGTTTTTTCAAGTTAAAGACTTTCACAAATATCGCAAACACTTTATTGATACGACGTATAATTTTTTAGACTTATCAAACAAACCAAACACCGATTTTGACCCAGAAAAACTAAAAAACATTATAAATTGCGCCAAAAGCGATAAAAAGCCGGCACAGTACTTGGACAAAATTATCAACTTTACCCAACAATACATTAACAATACTATAAATTTCGAAAAATACAAAACCGCATATCTAACCAACGAACAAACAAAACGTTCCACAGTTTCAAAGAAAGAATACCTAGTCGACGAACAAAACAGGATTTTTGAAATAAACCAACACAACATCAACCTTCGATTATTCAACGACACCATCGCCCTGTTTGATTTATCTGCTGCATTTGCCAACGAATACAAACAAATGAAACACAGCCGCAACGTATTGGACTTCGAAGATTTGATTTTATATACCAGAAAACTGTTTTCGAACCCAGAAACGATGGGATGGGTATTGTCACAGCTGGATTTATCGCTGTCGCATATACTGGTCGACGAAGCCCAAGACACATCACCATTACAATGGGACATACTGCGAATGCTGGCCGGCGATTTCTTTGCCGACGGCGACACTCCCACAGACACTCACTCCATGTTTGTGGTCGGCGACACCAAACAATCAATCTATGGATTCCAGGGCGCAGACCCAAACGCATTTGCCACCAGTCGCACAACAATTGCAAGCCAAATTCAAAATAATATGCGAACAATCCAAGAAATTCCTTTAACACAAAGTTTCCGTTCAACCAAAGCGATTTTAGGCACAGTCGACAAATTCTTTTCAGACACTGACGTAATTAATATATCAAACTTTTCAAACAACACACACAAGTGTTTTCGCACAGATGCCCCAGGTGCCGTTGAAATCCACAAACTTATATCCAAACAAACAGACGAAGTTACCGTAACCGAATATGTTCGCACAGTTGCAGACAAGATAAAATCATTAATCGACAGCGGCAAATATGCCGCCAAAGACATAATGGTTCTGGTCCAGCAACGACACCCAATGGCCGCACCATTAGTTTCTGAATTAAAACGCAAAAACATCGAAGTCGCCGGCAGCGACAGAATTATTCTGCCCAACTTTCCTGCAATTCGAGATTTGTTAAACCTGGTTCGTTTCTGCATTACACCAGACGACGATTTCAGTTTATGTTGCGTGTTAAAAAGCCCAATGTTCTATTTGACCGAACGTGATATTTTTGATTTGTGTCAAATTAAAAACGATGCAAAAAACGCATCCAAAACACCAAATCAAAAACCAATCACCAGGACTATTTTTTCAATATTATCTGAAACACATCCAGACATATATAAACAACTGACCACCATCCAAAAATGGTCAAAAAGCATGGCGCCGTATACATTTTTTTCAAATGTCTTAGACACAAATCACACACGTGAAAATTTTGTTGCCGCCCTGGGCAACCAGGTAATCGACCCATTGGAAGAATTTATGACAATCTGTCTGGCATACGAACGCACACAACCCGGCACATTATACCATTTTATTAAATGGTTTATAACCGGGGGCAGCGAAATCAAACGTGACATGGACGCATCCAGCGGTGTCCGTATTGTCACCGTACACGGCAGCAAAGGTCTGGAATCGCCAGTTGTATTTTTAATCGACACAATTCGCACACCAACAAACGATGACATTTTACAAATACCATCATCTGACCCAGACATGCCAGTCTGGCTGTGGGCACCACGTGGCGAAGGCAGTCAAAAACACCAATCGGCGGCAAACAACGCAATGTCGGACCATTTGGCCGAATACTATCGTCTGTTATATGTCGCAATGACACGTGCCCGTGACGAATTGTACATATACGGCCACACACCAAACAAGAACCCACCAGACAACGCATGGCACACACATCTGTGGCGCGTATTTGGCAACGACACACCGTCAGAACACATCAGGATTACAAATGACGACATTAAATAATATCATATCTGACTTTATCCAAATCCAACACGCAACATCTGCTGGCATCAATATGCACAGCAAACTGCGCCAGATTATAATCGACAACAACACACATGTCGGCGACAAACAGATAATTCAAAAAATATTATCCACACCATCATTACCAGACTTTTTTGGCCCAACATCAAAAACCGAAGTCCCAATTGCTGGCACGATACACAACCGCTTTATCAGTCGTCGCATAGATCGCCTGAACATTAATCATGACACAAAAACCATATCTATTTTGGATTACAAGACCGATACAAATCGTCACCAGTTTTACAACGATTATATCAATCAAATAAATGAATATGCCACTTTATTGCATAACATATATCCAAACTATCGCATTTTAGGTTACATTTTGTGGACTCATGATTTTTCACTGGAAAACATCCAAATAAAACCATTATAATTCAGCCATGTTAACAGGATTACACATATCTAACATCGTATTAATCGAACGACTGAACCTGGATTTTGGTTCGGGGCTGAACGTACTAACTGGCGAAACAGGGGCGGGCAAAAGCATCCTGCTAGACGCACTATCGCTGGCACTGGGTGCCCGATCAGACACAGGTTTAATACGTCACGGTTGTGATGCCGCTTCTGTAATCGCAGAATTTGACACAATCCCAACTGATGCCTATGATACATTATCAGAATTCGACATTGATACATCTGACGGATTAATTCTGCGCCGTACACTGTCCCCAGACGGCAAAAGTCGTGCCTGGATTAATGACATACCCGTATCAATAAAGACGTTAAAATCCATTGGCGACATTTTGGTTGAAATTCATGGTCAATTTGCAAATCACACATTATTAAACCAATCTACACATCGTAGCACACTGGACAGCTTTGCACAAAAGAACATCATTGGCTTTGATGAACTGCTGTCTGCCACACGTGATGCATACAAAAAATATCACACTGCACAGCAAAAGCTGTCGCAATTACAAGAAACATTATCTCGCAGTGCATCTGAACGTGATTTTCTGGAACACAATGTCAACGAACTGCGTCAACTGAATCCACAACCTGGCGAAGAAGATGAACTTTCGACAAAACGCACCAACATGATGAACGCAGAAAAAAATGCCGCCATTATTTCGGATGCACACCAAAGCTTGACACCACACGGCACATCATTGGAAACATTGTTATTCAACACAGCCCATATCCTGGAACGAATTCGTGGTGAAATCAATCCATTCCAAGACCAAATTGACAAACTGTACGAACTGGCATCATCTGTCGCAGAAATCGCAGACTCGCTGGAACCGGATGCCACAGACACAGACGACATGGACACGATCGAAGAACGTTTGTTTGCAATTCGTGCTGCCGCACGCAAACACCGCGTCTCTGCAGACGAACTGCCAGAACTGTTATCAAAAATGGAATCCCAGCTAAATGCAATTGACAATTCTGATGCGGAACTGCACCGATTGGACACAGACGTAAAAAAATATCGTGCAGAGTTTGATTCCTGCGCAAAAAAACTGTCCGTATTGCGAGCCGATGCCGCAGATAAGTTACGAACAATGTTACTGGCAGAATTGCCAGATTTGAAACTGGGAAACGCAGACTTTTCGACAGAAATTTCTGACACATCACCATCTGGCACGGGTACAGACGACATAACGTTTATGATACGCACAAATCCCGGATCGCCATTTGCACCGTTACATCGTGCAGCATCTGGGGGCGAATTGGCACGATTGATGTTGGCAATGCGTGTTGTTTTGGCTGGCACAGACGATTGTCACACATTTGTGTTTGATGAAATTGACACAGGTATCAGTGGTGCCACCGCATCTGCCGTTGGGGCACGCCTTAATCGCCTGGCGGCGGCCAATCAGGCACTGGTCATAACGCATTCCGCCCAGGTTGCGGGCTATGCCGACAAACACTTCAAGATTTCAAAATCGGTCGCTGACAACAAAACAACAACGTCCGTCCATGAAATAACTGCGGACGAACGTTTACACGAAATTGCCCGAATAATCAGCGGTTCCGAAATAACCCCCGAATCAATCACAATGGCAAAAACGCTTATAAAAGGATAAGAAAATGGAAAAATATTATGTTTATGCTGTAGACAACCATGGTTTTTTTGCTCAGTCTGTAGCATTAAAAAACAAAGCAGATAGGCTTAAGCAGGTTACAGTATCGCATTTTCCAGACATCCCTATTGGCACAAAGTTCAAGGTCTATGACACAAAAGGCTCGTTTGGGATAACACTGGCATATTCATACAAAGTCAATAATATGCGATACGTTGATCTGCCGTGGCGTCCAACAAATCATGGCATTAAAAAGTTTTGGAATAATTTAAGTTTTTTTGATCGTGTTCGTCTGAACGCTGATATTAAACAAGCGCTAAGACAGCATGGTGTCGTGCCCGCATTAAACAAAAACACAAATCTGCGTTTGTTTTTGGGCAAAACACATTAATATAAATAAATGCCCGTCTGGGCGTTTATTTATATTTTCATAACACCATCTGCGAATTCGATTGTAGCAGGTATGCCTGCATCCGCCCGCCCAATAATATTATTGTCTTTATCACGTACAATTGCATAGCCACGCGACAAAACACTTTTATAGCTAAGCGATTGCAACATCTGCCCCAAATGATTTACCGCTTGCCCCAGCGCCATCATACGATTTTGCAGAATATTTGGGAATGTTGAAACCATATGTATTTTTTGTTTTGCGATATCAACCTTGGCATTAACCAAGACATTCATTGTCCGCCCCAAATCATCCAATCTTTGCATATGTTCCATAACCAGTTGTTTTGGACTTTTAACATTTATCGCTTCCATGCGCTGTTTTGCATTATTCAATCGTGCGACAAAGTTTCCACTTAATCGCATCCACAAATTATCTATATCCTGACTCAGTGCCAATTTTGTTGGCACCAAGACTTCTGCGGCCCCCGTTGGTGTTGGTGCACGATAATCGGCTGCAAAATCAATTAACATCCAGTCTGGTTCATGTCCCACCCCCGATATCAGTGGTATATGACTGGCTGCGGCGGCACGCACGACAATTTCTTCTGAAAAGGGCAGTAAATCTTCCAGTGCCCCGCCACCACGTGCCACGATAATAACATCAACATTGTTCATACGATTAAAGTATTCTATACCTGCAGCAACCTCTGTGGCGGCAGACACCCCCTGGACAGTTGCAGGATACAGCAATACATGCACAGGAAAACGTTCCCGCAATCTATTCTGAATATCCTGGAATGCAGCACCTGTTGGACTGGTTACGATACCGACCCGCTGCGGCAACTTTGGCAGTGGTTTTTTTCGTGCAGTGTCAAACAACCCTTCGGCGGCCAATTTACGTTTTCTTTCCTCCAGCATTTTCAAGATTGCCCCGACACCCGCCATTTCGATTTCACTGGCAATAATCTGATAGTTACTGCGGGCAGGGTACGTTGTAAACCGTCCTGTCAAAATAACTTCCATACCTTCTTCCAGTTTGAATGCAATTGGGGTTCCCCGCCATACTATAACCGAGATTGCCGCCCCAGCATCCTTAATTGTCATATAAACATGACCAGACGATGCACGTGTTATTTGCGACAGCTCCCCCCGAATTTTGATTCTTGGGAACGCAGTTTCAACAACACCTTTTAACAGCGCCGATGCATCTGAAACACTAAATACAGTATTTCCATCAATTACAGGTTCTGGCTTTTGCATAGTAAATCACCGCTTATCTAGTTCTTTTTTTACACGTTTAATAAAATCTATTTTTTTCATTCCGCCAACCCCGGACATTGGCTTATTAATTGGTTGTCCAATTTCATATGGCACGGTCAAGCCCACAAATTGATCACCTGTGGCATCAAAGATTAACCCTGTACTGCGCTCGCGCAAGAATACCACCGTTCCATGTTCCCATTGTCCCATTTTTATTGCCATTGGTTCCCACACAGCCGCACCACCGTATAATTCATACACACACGCCGAAGACAGCGCGCACATCCCTTTGGCCCATGGCTGAACATCATTAAACTGCCGTCTATCAAAAAACTTATTTCTAAAGGCAGTATTCGCATATAATTTTCGCAGCGCCACCACGATTTCATGTAAAGAATAAGGCACTTCTGCCCTGTATGCCACAGCCGTATCTATTTTATCGGCCCGTGCCAGAATTTTTTGTGTTGCCGCATCATAAGATTTCTTAACATCAACCATACCGACCAGTATAACACAGCACACTGTTTTATTCAAACTATAATTCGGTCAATGGCCATCTGGGTCGTGGTGCGATTAGTGTTTTTACAACATTACCAATTCTGAAATTTTCTAATCCCGCCCACGCAATCATTGCACCATTATCAGTACATAAATTCATTGGCGGCGCTGCAAACACCATCTTGTTTCTCTGTGCCAATTTTTCAATTGCATTGCGAATTGCGCTGTTTTTTGCAACCCCGCCAGCTACCACCAACGTTTGTGGCGCCAACGTCCGCACACGTTCATCTTTCAACGCATTTGTTAATCTGTTGATTATACAGTCAACCACTGCCGCCTGAAAAGACGCACAAAAATCATCAATATATTCATCTGTCAGTTCACCAGTATTTTTCGCCAAGAACGTACGTGCTGCGGTTTTTATACCGCTGAACGAAAAATCACACCCTGGTTTATCACACAGTGGCCGTGGGAATTTGAATGCTTTTTGATTTCCATTTTGCGCCCGTTTATCAACAATTGGTCCACCTGGATACCCCAGCCCCAGCATTTTTGCCACCTTATCAAATGCTTCACCGGCGCTGTCATCCAATGTCTGACCAATCATTTCGTATTGCCCCACACCCCGCACCAATAAAATTTGACAATGTCCACCAGATGCCAGCATCAACAGATACGGAAAACGCACCACCACATCACCAGCGCTTCCATCTGCCAATGTTGCTTTTAATCGTGGCACCAACGCATGTCCTTCCAGATGATTAACAGCGACCAGTGGTTTATTTGTTGCCTGCGCAATACCTGTTGCCGCCATCCACCCGACCAGAACCCCACCGATTAACCCCGGCCCCGCAGTCGCCGCAACAACATCTATATCATCAATTGTTTTTTCTGCCTTGTTCAGTGTTTGTTTAATAACATCATCAATGGCCAGTATATGCGCACGTGCAGCCAGCTCTGGCACCACACCACCATATTTTTGATGTTCTGGAATCTGCGAATAAATAATATGCGCCAGTATATTTCTGTCACTGTCAACAATTGCCGCCGATGTTTCATCACAAGACGACTCAATCCCCAGACACAAAACAGGCCGTTCACTGTGCGCATCAGACTTTGTTATTCCCATATCCATAACGATAATTTTTTCATCTGTCATTTTTTATATCCACCAATACGATTCCCAGGTTATGTTTATTTTTCTGTCTTTGTTTCATATATTGTTTAACATCAACATCAATAACTTTTCCATGTTCACTGGACGCATGCCTCAGCATACCATTTGGCAGCCACAGCCCCATATGAACAATCGCCAAATCAGTTCCGATTTTATCACGAATTTTTGGATTGTCAGCAACAAACAACACAATCATTGTTTTTTTCAGATTTACTTCCTTTGCATTTTCGTATGTAATATATTCAACATCCACAGATTGTATCGGCACATCATAATCGATTCCATGCACGACCTTGAACCAGTTCTTTTTATCAATTACGACTGTACGCACATTGACCGGGGCATAATTTTTACTAACATTTTGGACCAAATCCGCATTATTTTTCATCCAATCAGATTCGATAAAATGATTTCGTGATAAAAAACCAACCTGTCCATTTTTATATCTTATTTTATTCAGTCTATTTACATCTGCATCTGCCAGCACAGTCTCAACAAATGTGGTGCAATCAAATGCGTCTTCACGGACCAGTGGATCCATATCTGGCCACATTTCCTCGCCCAGCGGCGAATTTAGATACGGCATTTCCAAATAAGATTGACCGGGCAGGTCACCTTGCACAGACACACACCCGGTCAACAACAAAAGTCCCAAAATACGTCGCATAATATGTTACATACTTTCCTTCATCTGCATACCTGTATGACACAGTCTTACTGCATCCTGCACCATAACCTCGTTACTATCTGGCAGTGTTGCGATTTTATCAACACATGCCACCAATACATCAATATTTTTATCTGCCCCTGTAATGATTCTAACTGCTGCGACACGTCTATCCATTGATGCCGCCCGCCAGTCTTTTATGGATCCTGTTTCTAAATCGCTGCTGCGTTGCGCAAAGAAAAACACAATCATCGTCATCAGCAACACGGCCACTCCGACAAAAATCTTAAAGTACTTCTTAACAAAATTCATCGTTTATTCTCCCTGCTTTCACGTTTAATTTTATTGATTATATTATTTTCCATCTGTTCAAACATTTCATATGGCACTTCGTGACAAACAACCCTGTCGACGATTAACTTTGAAGACTTATTCGTATGCAACAGACCACTTGCAGATTTTGTACACACGACATCCTGTCCACAAACACGATAAATTGTCGTCCATATTGGCGACAAAACCTCTGTATTTTGTTGCGAATTACGCATCAGTTTTTTTGCCATTGCCAACGTTGGGCAAATCCAGACATTTGCATCCTGTCTATCCCACTGTGCCCCCACTGAATGAATCTTTTTTTCATTCCCCAGCATATATCCCGTCAGATTTTTAATTCTCATACATTTACACCTTTATTCACAGCGAACCAGCCACACATCATAATCTGGGTGCTGCAGTGGATTTTGTCCAGGTTCATTTCGATTCATCCAACCGCCAAATATTTGACCTTTATCCATTTCTGTGATTTCTATGAAAACAAAGTGATTTTCTGCATCGAACGGGTCTGTCTGCATACAAGCCCGCACGTTTACAAACAATTTTTCGAATTGAACTTCTTGATTAACAGGCACTATAACCTCATGCACTTTACCTGCATCTTTATTCATCACTCTTATTACCGCATTATCACGATTAACATATGCCATCACAGCATTTGGCATCAACAACAACCCCAGAACTAAACAGAACAATCGTTTCATACTGACTTATGTTATCGTACTATTGGTCTGATGTCAACCACCCTGATTTTTTTATTATCCCCATCAACAATTTGCGCTAAAAAAATTCCCCTCTCGGCGGGGTGGGGGTGCAGTGCTGGTCCCCAGCAACCACAATCCCTATTCATCGCCAATGACAAACATTACACATAAACCGGGAATACAGACAATCCCCACCCCCGTCATACCGGCGCAGGCCGGTATCCATTGTGTTTTTCCCCACCCCCTCATGTCATCCCGTGGCTTGACCACGGGACCCAGGTGTATCCTTTTTTTCTTACCTTGACCACATAATTGGCAAGGTCTAAAACACCCCACCCCCTCATGTCATCCCGTGGCTGGACCACGGGACCCAGGTGTATACCTTTTTTTTCCCCCCCTCATGTCATCCCGTTTCTAGAACTGGCAATAATATACACATAATAATATTTTTGTTCAAATCTGATAAAACAATGATGCATTACCTGGGTTCCGTGGTCCAGCCACGGAATGACAAAACACTTAACACATTTTATAAAACATAATTATCACCCAGAACTCCGTCATACCGGCATCGGACCACTCCCAGCCCCCGTCATACCGGCGCAGGCCGGTATCCATTGCAAGCCACCCAACCCCCACAAAAAAGAGTCGTGCAAAAAATTCCTCTCTCGGCGAGGTGGGGGTGCAGTGCTGGTCCCCAGCACCCACAATCCCTATTCATCGCCAATGACAAACATTACACATAAACCGGGAATACAAACAATCCCACCCCCGTCATACCGGCGCAGGCCGGTATCCATTGTGTTTTTTTCCCCCCCCTCATGTCATCCCGTGGCTGGACCACGGGACCCAGGTGTATGCCTTTTTTTACTTCAACACCAAACAAAAAAAAACAACAAATGTAAAAACTCATGTCATCCCGTTTCTAGAACTGGCAATAATATACACATAATAATATTTTTGTTCAATCTCATAAAACAATGATGCATTACCTGGGTTCCGTGGTCAGGCCACGGAATGACAAAACACTTAACACATTTTATAAAACATAATTATCACCCAGAAACCCGTCATACCGGCGCAGGCCGGTATCCATTGCAAGCCACCCAACCCCCACAAAAAAGAGCCGTTCAAAAAATTCCCCTCTCGGCGGGGGGGGGCAAAAAGCACCTTGCCATCCAACGCAAAAAAATCCATCAACTGGGGGGCTGGGCCAATATGCATCGCCGGAAAAGTGGGAATACGCAATGCAATATCAAAACCCAGCCGCCCAGTTGATGGACCGGACCATGCGATTTAGTCTATCGCATGGTATGTGGTGCCGTTGTATTTTACATTCAGTCCGCTGCCTGCACCAGCTGCCAGACTACCATAGCAAATCGTATCGTTCCACAGGACATTAATCGCCGGGGCTGTACGGGCAGATGTATACAGCGGTATCTGTAACCCTGTGCCAAGGTGGATGTGCGTAATGCCAGATTCGCAGAATTGGCCACACTGGTTATCTGATGTCAGATTATACCCATCGTCACATTCCCACGGACACGTATTGGACGATGCGGTGCCGGTGTAATAACTGTTGTCGGGTTTGTTTGTGCATTCTTCACACCCCGGCGTATCGCTATAGGCATGAATATCAAAAGTTCCGATTTTGCACGTGTACGATTTAACCGGCTGATTACAATCTGTCGGTGTGCATGATGTATCGGTTGCAGACTTGTAATCACGCCATTTGCACGTTCCCGGTGTACACGTGAGACAGGTATAAGATTCACTGTTTTCGGGTTGTGAACACGATAACTGGGAACCAGTGTTTGTTTTGGATTCATAGCAATATGCATCGCTGATACTGCCACCATCTGATGATGGGTATGCCGTTGGACATGCCGGGCATGTTGTGCCAGATACATAGTAATTTGCACTGGCGGTAACGGTTTTTGGTTCTTTGATACAGGTTTCATTTGATGTGGTACCTGATGTGGTGCCGTTATAGTATTTTATGTACGTATCCCCTGTACATGAACATGCGTTCCATTCCGTTACAGATGCACATCCCGATGGGACATCACCATTATTTTGTGTACAGCCACGTGTTATGTTTGTATAGCATGAATTAATGCTGGTGGCACCCGCAGAACTGTTTGGGTATCCACTGGGGCATGATGTACGATTATTATCCCCGGGGCAATAGTATCCAGCTTCGCATTTGGCACATAAATCACCACTTTTATAATACCCGGCTGAACATGTTACAGTCCACGGACCATACGACCAATCACCACAACTGGACGTACCAGTGCATGCCGATGACGATGTCGAGCATGCAGGACTGCTGCTGCGATAGCATGTACGTGATTTTGAACGTGTACGTGAACCGCCGGTTATTGTTTCTGTATCGGTACCACTGTCACCATATGACACACCTGTACACGATGCACATGATGAACCAGATTGATAATACCCCGCATCACAGCACCATGGGCAATTGCTTTCCACTGCGTACATGCTTGATGGTGTTGAATAACTGGTATAATATGAATTCGCGGGTTTATTTGTACAGGCAGTACATGAATTGTACCAATTATTATACCATATCGGGTCGGACGCATAGTATCCAGTACGACACCATGAATAGTATGTAAAGTTATAGCCCGATGGTCCATTATAACATTGTGTTTCGTTCAAATATTGTACACGTGTAGAATCACTTAAATACCAATCACAAATACAGTCAGACGAACTGGCACCATGGGTATAGTCGGACCAACTGCCACTGGATAAACTGTAGATACTGCTGGGGGTTGGGGAGCCGGATTTAACAGTTGTTGAACATGCGGCCCGATGTGTCCCGCCGGTACAGAAATATCCACTGCCACAGGCCGAGCATGACGATTGACCCGTTGATGTATTATAATACCCGGGGGGGCACCAATTTCGTCCCTGGACACCGCCATTATACGTCCATGTGCCACCGGGACAGTAATAGCCCGCCTCGCACAATGAACATGATGTTCCATTCAAATAGTATCCAGCTGAACAGCTGTATGATTTTGGTTTTTTTGTTGCGGTTGTACATGTACATGAAGAACTGGCCACACTGCATCCGCCAAAGTTGGTACAGGAACCATAGCTGCCACAGGAACCCCAACTGCCACAGGACCCCCAACTGCCACAGGAACCCCAGCTGCCACAGGAACCGAAACTGCCACAGGCCCCCCAATTGCCACAGGAACCATTCGTCCATTCACTGTATGATGTAGCAGTTGACGAGCACCCCGAACACGTGTCACCAGCCGAATAACAACCATCTGTATAAGAACCTTTACAGTCTACGTATTTTGTACGACTGCGAGAGTATGTTCCATATTGTGTGCCATACTTGGTACCATAACGTGTTCCATAACGGGTGCCATATTGTGTACCGTATTTTGTACCATATTTGGTACCAGAACATGTAGTGGCATTATACGTACAATCATATCCTGTTGGGCACGGTTCATATACACCGCAACTGACACTGCACGATTCGCTGCAACTGGTGCTGCATCCCTGGCTGCAGGTCTCAGAGCAAGTCTCTGAACACGACGCACTGCATCCCTGGCTGCACGACAGACCGCTTTCGGTTTCTGTTGTTGTACTTAAACGCGATGAATTGCTGCGGGTGTTACAGTGTGTTGTACATGTTGGAGAATATGAACAACTGTCGGGGTAATATGCCTGGATGGCATCGGGGGTATACGTATATCCGCCCGATTGGTATGATGAACAACTTTTATAACATGTACTGTAATCGGTGCCTGAACAAGAACCATCATATCCAACCGATTCGCCGCAATCACATAAGTCCACCAGCCCCCCTTCGCAACATCCTGTTTTCGTATTACATGTTTTACCAAGTATACAATCAATATCAGATGTGCATCCAATACAGTCTAATCCTACAGTGTCGCGTTGGCATGTGCGGCTTGTCCGGTCACAATATTCATCAGATTCACATTGGCTGTCGCGCAGACAGGATGCGCCAATCAATGCGGATGCCGGTGTTGATATTATTGCCGGCACCAAGAACGAAAACGCAACCAGAACCACCTGCAGTGTCGTAAACAAACGGTGGTTTAAAAACAACATAACGGAGAGACAAAATGTTGCGGAAAAGTGGGAAAAATTCAATTCAAAATATGCCGAAAAAAAACCACCGTTTAGATTCGGCAGTCGTTTTTCCTTTCTATGCCATACATACTAGTACTTTCCGCGTATTTTATGCAAGTGTTTTTTATTTGATATTCCCCACCACAGGCCAGGGCACACAACACAAAAAAAACGTGCCCATTGGACACGTATCACGTCAGACAAACGTATAAGCCGGATTCTGTTCTGCCCAGAATCCGTGTTATAAACACCGAATCGGGGCAGTGGACATGATTAATCTGCATATCACATTACTGTTATATGTCATGCCTTCTACCCGCCCCCGCCTGGGACATGCATTGGGGGCCTATTTGAAGTTGCTGCACGCAGAGATTGCCCGTTTCACTCGAACTTAATCGTTTCGTCACTGTTGCTCTAATCGTCGGGTCACCCCGCCTGGTATATTAGCCAGTGCGTCGTCCCATGCAGTCCGGACTTTCCTCTAACTACCATCGGTAATCAGCCATGTCCAGTTCATCTGACCTGGACAAATATTATCACCTTTTACAGTTTTTTCAATAAAAAACCGCCCCAAAACGGGGCAATCTTTATCTGTTTTTGCCATAAAAATGATTTATCCTGTGCAAGAACGCATAAAACATACCATATGTGTTAACCATCGCACAATCTTTCCACAGCGGGTTATCCATATACCACAACCCAATCAACTTGCCATGTGTATACGGCGATATTTTGCCATAATTTTCTGTTTCCCAACGTGCATTACCGGCATGCAACAACAGATAATCACTGAAGGTTCCTGGATTTTTGTACGTTCCCAAACACCAGTTTGCCGAATAAACAGGCATCTTGTCACCATACTGAGATTTCAAAAACCGGGGCAGGGCATCATGGCGTACCACCTCGCCAACACCAGACACTGAAAATCCCCCCATTAAATTCGCAAAATAATCTATTTTTTTAAAATCACCATGCGAATAAACATCACATGTCACTTCTTGTGGCATCATACAGGGACCTGTCGTAAAGTTTATCGCAGTCAGCGACCGTGCACCCGACATCACATTGTCCAGAATATGCCGGGTCATTAAGCTTTCCCGGGCAGGTTGCACACCACCAAAGAACAATCCATTTTTATGCGCATGCTGTCCCCGGAATAAATTCTCTCTCTTTGCCATCAATTGCCGACTATTTTTCTTTATCGCCGCCAACTTTTTTTGCGGTTCAGGTTTCGACACCAGCAGATTATGCGCACGATTATATATTGGATTTTTTGGAATTTTTTTCTTTTTTGAAAAATCTACACCGATATTGCGATTTATATCAATCAATGCCCCCGACTGTTTATCCAGTGTTTCTGGCATCTTGTTTTGCATACCCCATCCATTAACGACATGAACCAAAACAAAAGTAAACCGCCTTGAAATTTCTGGTTTGAAATATGGTGCCCACTCTTTCAAAAATAAATTTTGTGCAGCACTGCCATAAAACCCCTGAATACCATTAACCCCAGAAATCATCAGAACCACATTTGGCCCATTTCCAACAATCGAATACGGAATATCAAATTTGTGCTGACTGTCCACACACCACAGCAACTCGCCAACATTACTGGCATTTTTGTAAAATTTTTCTGTTGCCTGTCCCCAGTTTTCTGAAAAGAAATTTTGAATCATCGCATGAACCTTGTGTTGGCTCTCTCTACATAACTTTGCCCTGTGTCGGATAGAAAGTCAATTGAATTTTCTGCCATTTTTCAAATTCATTTTCTGGCAACATACGGAATGGCTGACACGTATTTATCGCCGACCGAATTGTTTCCAACACATACGCAAATGCCGGATCATCATCCGCACGGGCCGCCGATTCGAACCAAACATCACGCACAGTTCCATTTTTTCGCATTGTCAGATGTGCCACCGCACGAATATCTGCGATATCAGGCCGTTTAGTATCAATAACCCAGCATCGTGTCATTGCCACACGCAGCGCATCAACAACCGATATTGTCAACGTACGTTCCAGGGATAAAACCTCGCGATTTACACGAACGACTTTCTTTTTCTTTGGGGCCGGCATGGTCTCGACCGGTTTTGATTCTGGCTCTTCCTGTTTTGGCTCTGTTTTTTGTTCTGGCTGTTTTTCTGGCTCTGTCTTTTCTTCTTCCTGTGGTGTCTCGACAGGTTCTGGCTTTGGTTCTTCGACCAGTGTCGGCTGTTCAATCTCAACCGGTTCAGATTCCTCTTCGATTGGCTGTTCATCCTGTTGTTCTGGTTCCGGCTCTGCCACTGGGGCAGGTGTTTCTTCTTCTGGCTTGGATTCTGCGACCTGACCGACGTTGTACAGTTTGGTTTCATCGCCACTGACCACAACATCATTCAAATCGATTTCCATGATTTCGATTCTGTCTGGTGCGACCATCATTGCACGGTTCATAACAACAACAAAAGACGTCACCATAATCGCCAGTAATGCCAAGTGTCCACCAACTGACATCAACAGATTTTCCCACGAAAATTGCCGCCACCATTTATTCATTTTGCATTACTCCGGCTGTGTTCTCAGTCCAACCTTCTGGAATCCAGTGTCTTTCAGTTTACCCATAATGGCCATGACTGCACCATAATCTGCATGTGTATCGCCACTTATCATGATGGTCAATTGTGGATTTTCTTCACGCATTGCGATTGCTTTTTTTACAATTTCATCACGTGTCAGTTCCATTTCGCTCAGAAAATATCTGCCATTTGAATCGACACTGATTTGAATTGCATGATCACTGCCGGTCATTGCAGATGCCCCCGCCCGTGGCAGTTCTAAATCAATTCCAGTTGTCATCATTGGTGTTGTCACCATAAAGACCGCCAACAAAACGGTCATAACATCAATCATTGGGGTTAATTGAATTCCCGCATCTGATTGTCTGCGTCTTATACGTGCCATATCAGAAAATCCTTATTTTTTTGATTGCATTTCACGACGTACATCGTCCAGTCTGTCATACAGTTCATCTGCACGTTTTGCAAAATATTGATGCGCAATCGCCGCTGGCACTGCCGCAATCAGCCCCAACGCAGTCGTCCCCAACGCAACTGCCAACCCGGGGGCAATAACGCCAATACTGACCGACTGATTAATCCCGATTGACGCAAACGAATCCATAACCCCCCACACAGTTCCGAACAACCCAATAAAAGGCGAAATATATGCCACCATTGCCAAGAACCACAAATTTTTATCAAACGGCCGCACCAGTCTGTCAACAATAACCGACAAATTATCATTTTGCTTGATTTTAACAGGATTTTTCTTATTCATATGCCACAGGCGAAATTTTTCAATAATAACCGCCCACGACAGCACACTGAAAACAACCAACACAATTGACACAGCCAGTGTCATAACATCACCTGTAAACAGGTTTAACATAGAAAAACTTTTTTCCATTATTCCTTTCCTTTTTCTGTTTTTTTATTTTATACCAAACCCGCAATAAACTGTTCTGGGATTCGTTTTGGGCGCATATCCGCCCCCAAATACGCAACTTTAAGATTTATTATAGCACATTCTTTCCCATCTTTCACGAACTTTTGTTCAATTTTTACAACTGCAGCCCCCACGTCCAGCATTTTTGTTTCAACGACAAACTCATCCGCCGCCCGCAGTGGTTGAATATACTTGATATTTAGTTCCCGAATAACAAATCCAATATCATCACCGACAACCACATGCCCACGCAACCAATTCATACGTGCTCGTTCTGCAATTTCCAAATACCGTGCATGATACACAATACCTTCGGCATCTGTATCGGCATATGCAATCGTAAACGGGAAAACATGAGTCTTCATTTTTCAAAGTCCTTTGCATCAATATTCAATTCATTCTTCAGTCTTTCTGAAACCCGACATTTAACCTCGTCAAAAACATCACGCATAACAGGTTCAAAATCGAAAAAAGTTGCAAAATCTGGATTAAAAAACATTTTCCAGTAAAAGTTATCTGCAAAACTGCCAATATACAACAAATCCTGGGTACACAAATGCTGAATCGCCGTATCCAAAACATCCAGTGCCTTGACCAGTTTTGATTCTGCACTGTCACGTGCATCATATTCATCAAAACATTCCTGAAATTCATCGCTGTCCAACAGTTCAACAATTTGTTTTATCGCCGCAGATTCATCAGCATGTTTTTTTGCACGAACCGCATCTGTCTGCTCATGCAGTGGCACATCATGTGCAATTGCCTCGGGCAAGTCATGCAACATGCATAACTGATAGACACGCTCCATATTAACCTGTGTTTTCAGATAAGGTCGCAAAACCATCGCCATCATTGCCATATTCCACGAATGCGATGCGACCGCCTGTGGTCTGCCATCACTCATCCGTGTCAAACGATATTCGCACTGTAATTTTTCTGCAATTTGAAAAAAATCAACGATATTTTTCATAGCGACTATTTTTCCAACCCTAAATGCCGATACCCTGCATCTGTAATAACACGACCACGTGGGGTACGCTGAACAAATCCCAACTGCATCAAATACGGTTCAATAACGTCTTCAATTGTATCCGACGGTTCTGACAGTGCCGCCGCCAAGTTTTCAATTCCAACTGGCCCCCCCGCATAAAAATTAATAATTGTATTCATATATTCACGATCAATTTCATCCAAACCACATTCATCAATATGCAGCTGGAACAGGGTAGTTTTAATTGTATCTGCGGCAATATGTTTTCGGTTTAACGCAGACGCAAAGTCCCGTGCACGTTTCAACAACCGATTTGCAATTCTTGGTGTTCCTCGTGCAGATTTTGCCAACATTAATGCACCATCTGCATCAATTGGCATCCCCAAGATATTCGCACTGCGCATAATAATTTTTGCCAAATCATCTGGCGCATAGAATGTCAATCGCAGATCAATACCAAATCTGTCCCGCAACGGATTGGACAGCAATCCTGTTCGTGTCGTTGCCCCAACCAACGTAAACGGGGGCAGGTCGATACGCACACTTTTTGCACTGGGCCCTTCGCCCAGCATGATATCCAACTTAAAGTCTTCCATTGCGGAATACAACACTTCTTCAATTGCCGTTGGCAGACGATGAATCTCGTCAATAAACAAGACATCCATCGGTTCCAATGCCGTCAATATTGCCGCCAAATCCCCCTGTTTGGTCAGCATTGGTGCAGACGTTGCCCTGAAATTTGTCCCCAGTTCATTTGCCACAATATGCGCCAACGTAGTTTTTCCTAACCCCGGCGGCCCATACAACAGCACATGATCCATTGCTTCGCCACGATTTCGTGCCCCAGATATAAACACAGACAAATTCTGTTTCAAACTGTCATGTCCGATAAAATCCCCCAGCGAACGTGGCCGAATTGTTGCGGCCATATCATCTGGTATATTTGCATCCAAGAAACGTTCTTTATTTTGCATATTATAACAACTTGTCTTCTTCGTTTTCACGTCCCACATATGCCTTTAGATCATTATACATTTGTCGCAAATCTGCGGGTTGGGCATATGTTTCATCCGCTCCTTTGACACGAATTGTTTCCAGGTCAATTTGTGCCTGTTTTTTCAAGATTTGTGTTAAATGTCCTGCGAATGCACGTGATTCATCAGATTCCATTGCCCCCTGCAGCAACAATCCCCGATTTGGTCGTGGCGACAAAAATGAAAAATCTGCCACAGACGCATCAGGTGACACCAGTGCAAATCCAGACACTTCTGGCCGTCGCATCATCGACTGCAACACATACCATGCCCCCAGCTGATTTCCCGCCAACCAAATTTTATCACTATCATCATGCTTATTTTGAATCCAGTCAATAATTGTTGCGATATCCAGCATATTATCCGCTGTCGAACCAACAACCCCCTCGGAATTTCCAACCCCACGATAGTTAAATCTGACGACCGAGAACCCTATATCCATAAACGCACGAAACATTGCGTACGACACCCGATCGTTCATATGATATTTCTGCCGTGGATTTCCACTCAGCACAACAGCCAACGGGGCCCCTGGCTGGGCAGATTTATGGTACACAGCATGCAGTTTTCCTGCTTCACCTGTAATAACACAATCAATCATCTTCCTTCACCTTTTTCTTTAATCTTGATACTAAACGTTAGAACAAAGTCCCCACAATTTTCAATAAAAATATTTTTGTTTTGACACAAATATCAAAAATGTTTTATCATTCAACTAAACGGACAACCCAAAAGGCATCATTATGTTAAAACCAATATTACTGTCTGCATTTGCAATACTGTACGGATTTTCGACCCATGCCGCCGAAGAAGTGGTATATGAAAACTTTCAAACCGTGTACACACAAACACCGGTTCAGTCATATTATGCATATCCCGAAGATCCGAATTTTGTTCCAGAAACCGAATTCATGGAACGTGCCGACAGTCTGGACTATGACGACAACATCATTGCGGCCCGTCAATCCGAAGAAGCGACTCATCCTGGGGTAATGTTTGCGGACAAACCAATGGTAATCTGCCGTAATTTTGGTTGCACTCGTTTGAACGACCGGATAACCCGTTCATTTTTATTCAACAGCATATCCAACATGTTCATGATGAATGCCCATTCACGTGTTTATATATGCGAAGCGGACCCGTTTTCTCGTGACTGTCTGCAATCTGGCATATCATTTCCGGTTCGCAGTGGCATTGCCAATGCCATGGTTAAAATCCCCAAGGCCACCATCTCACAGGTCAGCATGTCCACAGGCCTGTCCAAAGCAACAGTGAACATGACCTATGAATTTCTGGTCAATGGTATAAATCGTGTATGTGAACCAACAATTATGGACATCATGGTTCCTGTAAATTCCGAAGCAATCTTGTCAAACCGTGAATTTGCCTGCAACATGACCAGTGACGGCATCAGCAGTGTTTCATTAATCGTCAGCTTGGACTACATTGACCTGGACTATGGCA
Source organism: Alphaproteobacteria bacterium (assembly GCA_015062445.1). GTDB lineage: Bacteria > Pseudomonadota > Alphaproteobacteria > Rs-D84 > Rs-D84 > Enterousia. The sequence goes on from SUUQ01000002.1 coordinate 52,253, forward strand.
TTTTGGGCGGATATTATTCTCTGGGCATGCAGGGACCAACCACGGGTGGTGGCACAGGTTACGCACTGTTCAAGACTGAATTTGCAACCAACAATTTACAGTTCCGCGCCACATCATACGAAGAAGACATGATTGGGCCAAATAATGCCATGCGAACAATCCAACCTGGCGAATACGCAGTTGAACCATTAAAGAAATAAAAAGATTGTATTATTCTGAATGAATAAGACCATACTGATTATTGATGATGACGACATTTTACGGAAAACATTGGCCCACGCACTGCGGGCCGATGGTTTTAATGTATTAACTGCCCAATCTGCCGAAGACGGCGCAGACGTTCTTTCGCGCATATTTGTCGATGCAATTATCCTGGACAGGATGATGACTGGCACTGACGGCCTGACATTTTTACAAACTTTGCGCAAATCCGGGAATCAAACCCCTGTGATAATGTTGACTGCAATGGGCGGGGCCGAAAACAGCATTGACGGTCTGTCCAGTGGCGCAAACGATTATTTGGCCAAGCCATTTCAAATCCGTGAATTAATACTGCGCCTGAACAATGTATTACAACGCAGTCCGCACACACAAATACAAACACCAACCGGCCTGTTATACACGGACAATGAATTTTTCATATCATCCCCTGATGCCGCCGGTCCACGAATACTGGCATTATCTGGCGAAGAAAAGAAATTATTGCAAAATTTAATTACTCCGACTGGCAATATTGTCCCTGCGGCCCCCATGGTTGCAAAACGCTTGCGAAGTAAATTAAATTTAGTATTATCACACCTAGACATAATAACAATTCGGGGTCGTGGATACAAATTGGTTGATACATCCACCGCACCGACAACATAGACAGGACCACAAGACATGAGATTGACACCACGCAGTTTTTTATGGCGTACCATATTAATGATATTGTTGCCACTGGTTATCGCCCAGGTAATCGTTGCCAACGCATTTTTTGGCAATCACTGGTCACGTGTCCACGACACACTGGCCCGGACATTGGCGGGCGAAATCGCAACCATGACAAACTTTATTGACGAAGGCAACACAGATGCTGTTGAAAAAATGGCACGTGACATTGGCATTAACGTCAGCATAAACGACACATTAAATCGCCCAAAAAACAATGATAATCGTGCCCACGAAACGGGTCGCCTGGCATCCGAATTATCCAAGCGGCTTCAACGTCCTGCCCAGATTTACATGGATCGTGGCAAACGTCTGGTATTCATTGACGTACCAACCCGCGACAACCAAATTGCGACATTTGGTACATCATTGTATCGCATATATTCCACCAGCACCGAAGTATTTATAATATGGTTAATTGGCTCTATATTAATTGTATCCATTTTGGTTACACCATTTATCATCATGCACACCCGCAGCATTCGTCGCATTGCCCATGCGGCCAGTCGTTTTGGTCGTGGTCTGGACGCACCTGGATTTGTTCCAACCGGTTCAAAAGAAATTCGCGAAGCCGCCACATCCATGATAACGATGAAGGAACGTCTGGACAGATACAATCGCACTCGCACAGACATGCTAAATGCTGTCAGTCACGATTTGAAATCACCATTAACACGCATGCGTTTGGCGATTGAAACCAACACCGCCAATAACGCAGATCTGATACGTGACATTGATCGTATGACAGAAATGGTAAATGGCTACCTGGCATTTGCCCGTGGCGAAACACCTGAAATCGAACAGGCAACCGAACTGCCCCCGATGTTAATTCGCATTGCCCGTGATGCGGCCCCGGACAAGAATATCATCACCCACTTTCCGGACACACCGGTTCAGTTTTATGCCCGTCCAATGGCACTGGCACGTGCATTCAGCAACATAATCGAGAATGCCGCCCGTTACGCAATCAAGACAATCAGAATTACCGAACGTGACAGTGACGACATGGTTGAAATCACAATCGAAGACGACGGTCCTGGCATTCCCGACGGTCGCAAGAAAGATGCCTTGCGTCCATTTGTCCGTCTGGACGATGCCCGTGGCACCGACACTGGCGGCACAGGTCTGGGGCTGTCCATTGCCCAAACAGTCATTGAAAACCACGGTGGTCAACTGTTCTTGACCGACAGTGAATTGGGTGGTCTGTGCGTTAAAATCGTATTACCAATTTAATTTTATTCTCAGAAAATTCAAACCAAGGGTTATTATAAAATGAATTTATATAAATATGTATCAGATGCAATAAATGCGACATTGGGAACCCCAGTAAATCTAGAAGTTCCCCGCAATCGTGATTTTGGCGACTTTTCAACAAACGCAGCCATGGTTATGGCAAAATCAGCAGGGAAAAGCCCCCGTGAACTGGCATCCGAGATTGCAACCAAACTGGCAAATTTGCCATTCGTTGCCGATACATCCATTGCCGGCCCTGGCTTTATCAACATAAAATTGAAGGACGATTTTCTGATAGCACCTGAAAAATATAACATAGTGACGCCAAAGTCAGAGTCATTTGTTGTCGACTTAGACTATGGCAGCTATAATATTGGCAAGGCCTTGCATATTGGGCATTTGCGTACAACAGTTGTTGGCGACACTTTCAACCGTATTGCACGTGCATTAGGACACAAAACAAAATCTTACAATCACATGGGCGACTGGGGACGTCCAATGGGATTGATTATTGCGTGGATTCTGGAATACGGCATGCCGAAAAATGCAGATGACATCAATGTTATATATCCTGCATCGTCTGCTCGTGCTAAAGAAGATAAAGCATGGCTGGAACGGGCACAAAAAATTACTGTTGATTTGCAAAATGGCAATCCAGAATATTTAAAGATATACAACGAATTCGCACCGATGTCATTGGCACAAATTTCAGACATTTTGGTACGTCTCAATATCTTGCCGTTTGATGAAAACAAAGGGGAACGTTTGGTTGCAGAATATGTGCCTGCGGTTCAAAAGATTTTAGAAGAAAAACAGTTATTGGTTAGCGATGCTGGGGCTGTAATTATTCCTGTAAAGCAGGAAACAGATACAGCACCGATGCCACCAGTTTTGTGGCGGTCCAGCACGGGGGCACAAACATACGCAGCGGCGGATTTGGCGGCAATTTATTATCGCACAACAACCGACAAACCAAATGATATTATTTATTTCACAGATAATCGTCAGAATTTACATTTTACCCAGGTATTCCGTGCAGCAAAGATGGCAGGAATGGATTCTGCAAACCTGCAACATATTGGTTTTGGTACAATAACTGGGGCAGATGGTAAGCCGTTCAAAACACGTGATGGCGATGTGCCAAGTCTGCATCAAATGGTTGATATGGTTGCAGATTCTGTACGGGCACGTGCGACCGAATCTGGCAAAGAATTGTCTGATAAAACCATTGAAATAATTGCTTTGGCGGCATTAAAGTTTAATGATTTAATGCATGATGTTAAATCGGACTATGTTTTTGATGTGGATTCTGTAACACAATTCGAAGGTCGAACAGGGCCATATATCTTGTATACAGCGGTGCGATTAAATGCTGTTGTGAAAAAAGCAAAGGACATGCATGTCTTGGCCAACACAGACATTAAAACATTGCAATCCGAAGAACGTAATTTATTATTACGTGCAATGGATTTTGAACGTGTTTTAGAAAATGCATTCGCACAACGTGCAACCGACATGATTGCGAACTATACATACGATTTATGCCAATTAATAAACACATTTTATCACAACTGTCCGATATTACGTGATGACGTTCCAGAAAACGTACGGGCAGGGCGTCTGCATATTGTTCAGATTGCACGTGCGACACTGTTGATGGCCATCGACCTGATGGGACTGATAGTGCCAGACGAAATGTGATGCGGTACAATAATACCGTACTGATTTTTCTTGACATTTCTGCGGGGTTATTGCATAATAGCCCCGCTTTAATTTAAAAACTTAAAAAGGTAAAACAAAATGGCAGCGACAAAATCGTTAAAAAAGTGTGAATTGGATGCCAAATGGTATCTGATTGACGCAACTGATTGTACACTGGGACGTTTGGCGGCATACACTGCAAACATCCTGCGTGGCAAGCACAAGCCAACATGGACACCAAACATGGACTGTGGTGACCACGTTGTAATCATCAACGCAGACAAAGTTGCGTTATCTGGTCACAAGGCAGACAAAGATCGTTTCTTCTGGCACAGCTTGTGGACAGGTTCATTGAAATCACGCACACTGGGTCAGATGCGTTCTGAAAAGCCAGAAAAACTGGTATTCAACGCAGTAAAACGCATGATGGGCCGCCGCACAGCAGTTGCATTGGCAAATCAACGTTTAACAAAATTACATGTTTATGCCGGCAGCGAACACAAACACCAGGCACAAAATCCTGTTGTTATTGATTTTGCTGGCTTGAACCGCAAAAACAAAAGGGGCGAATAATGGCAGAAGCAAAGAAAACAGCAGCAAAGACAGTTAAAAAGGCTGCCCCTGCAAAGAAAACAACCACTGCAAAAAAATCCGCACCGGTTGTTGCACCAAAATTGAATGACACAACATATGCAACTGGCAAACGCAAAGATTCCGTTGCCCGTGTATATTTGATGCCTGGCAAAGGCAACATCATCGTTAACGGCAAACCATCTGCTGAATACTTCCGCCGTGCAGTATTGCAGATGATTATCGCCCAACCATTTGGCATTACAAATCGTGAAACATCATATGACATTGTTGCCATGGTCGAAGGTGGCGGTTTATCTGGTCAGGCAGGTGCCGTAAAACACGGTATTTCCAAGGCATTGGAAAAAATCGAACCAGAATTACGTGCTGCATTAAAGTCTGCGGGCTTCTTGACACGCGACAGTCGTGTTGTTGAACGTAAACACTACGGTTTTCGCAAGGCACGCCGTTCTACACAGTTCAGCAAACGTTAATTTATATACGTTCAGAACAAAAACAAAAAATCCCGTCATTCGGGATTTTTTTATTATTGCTTTCATTGAAAAACATTGTATAATCACACGGCAATCTAAAGTTAAGATTTAGGGGAAACACATGTTTACAAAAGAAAAAATCAAAGATTTACACTATTCTATTAACGGCACAATTCCTGCCGATAAAATTCAGGCCACAGCCGATGAAATTCTGCTGGAATACGGCAAAAAGGTTAAAATGCCGGGCTTTCGCCAGGGCAAAGTGCCATTAAACATCCTGCGTCAGAAATACAATGCATCTGCATACGGCGAAGCGATTGATAAATTAATGAACACAGATCTGAACGAATACACCGCCGACAAAAAAATTCGTCTGGCCGGTGCGCCACAGGCAGATTTGTCCAAATGGGAAATCGGTCATGATGCAGAATATACACTGGAATTTGACATTTTGCCAACACTGCCAGAAATCGATTTAGGAAAATTCACAATTACAAAAAAAGTCGCTGATTTAGACGAAGCAGAGGTTGACACAGCCCTGGAAAACATCCGCAAATCACGCAGTATCGCAGAAAAACAAGACGAAAATTATACTGCCGTCAACGGTGACGTTGCTGTGATTGATTTTACGGGCTTTTTGGGCGACACAGAGTTCGAAGGTGGCGCAGCGAAAAAACATCATCTGATTTTAGGTTCTGGCTCTTTCATTCCTGGGTTCGAGGATCAAATTATCGGCCACAAAATTGGCGACAAATTTGACGTGAATGTAAAATTCCCATCTGACTATCATGCCGCCAACCTGGCAGGTCAGGATGCGCGCTTTGCGGTTGAGATTCACGAAATTCGCAAACACATTTTGCCAGAATTAAACGATGAACTCGCAAAACAAGTGGGTCAAGAATCTGTTGACGCACTGAAACATCACATTCGCAATATTTTAACAGAACAATACAATGACGCATCTCAACGTGAAATGCGCAACGAATTGTTAGACATCTTGGCCGACAAAGTAAAACTGGATTTACCAGGAACATTGGTTGAACAAGAATACAACATGGCAAAATCCGAATTCGACCGTGGACACAGCCATTGTCATGACGAAAAATGCGATCACAAATGGGATGAAAAAACCGAACGTCGTGATGCAGAACGTCGTGTAAAACTGGGGTTAATCCTGGCAGAGTGGGGCACCCAAAACCAGGTCGAAGTTTCCCGCGATGACTTGCAACAGGCAATTTGGGCCGAAGCTGCACGTTACCCAGATCCAAAACAGGTATTTGAATTCTATAACAAGAATCAAAATGCCCTGGCAATGTTGCGTGGCATGTTATTCGAACGCAAAGCCCTGGATGCCATGTTAACACATGTCAAGACCAAAGAAAAAAAGGTCGCTGCAGACGAGCTGTTCAAACAAGCATCTGTACGTTAACAAAATTAAGAACGCATCGACCTGGTGCGTTCTTTTTTCTAAAACACGGATTTAACACAATGAAAGCATATTTGGATATCTTAGATAACATTTTCAGAAAATGTGGCGATATTCGTCACAACCGCACAGGCATCCCTGACATTGGTCTGGGACATGGCGCAACATTTGAACACGATATGGAAATGGGATTCCCACTGATTACGACCAAGAAAATGGGACTGAAAAACATTGCCACCGAACTGGAATTCTTTTTACACGGAATCACCGACAAGAAATGGCTGCAAGACAGAAAATGTAACATATGGAATGAATGGGCAAATCCAGTCAAGGTACAACAATTGTATAATATGTATCTGCCAACTGCATCCGACACAACAGGATTATTGCACAAAATCATGGATAACGAACGTGACCTGGGGCCAATTTACGGATTCCAATGGCGACACTTTGGTGGCGAATACCAATGGAACCCCGAACGCATTAAAAAAGATCCAACTGATAACTTTAATCCACAAAAACCTGGCATTGACCAGGTTGCCAATGCCATTGACAAATTAAAGCACAACCCGAGCGACCGCCGCATTATTGTATCTGCATGGAATCCGACTGATTTTCCATACATGGCGCTGCCGCCGTGCCACATGATGCACCAGTTAATTGTTCGCAACGGCAAACTGAACCTGATATGGACCCAACGTTCCTGTGACATGTTCCTGGGGATTCCATACAACATTGCCAGTTATGCATTATTACTGTTACTGTACGCCAAAGAAGCAGGGCTGAAACCAGGAATTCTAAAAGGCGAACTACACGATGCCCACATTTACACAAATCACCTGTCCCAGGTTGCATTACAGTTACAACGCAAGCCATTACCATTACCGACCGTTGAAATCCCAGATAAAAACTGGAACGGCATGTTAAATTGGCATGCAAACGACGGATTCAAATTACACAACTACGTATGTCACGATCGTCTGCGTGGCGAAGTCGCCCGATAAAAGAACCGCCACAAATGGCGGTTTTTTTACTACTTTTTTTCCATTAAAACATCGGTGGAAAACATTCACCTGTCTCTTCGGCACAGCATGCATATTCGCCGCCACCAACATCTGTTAAATATTCTCCCGCACAGCACCCATCTGCATCTGGTGCATTACCATCGGCACAGTTTTCTACAACTTCTTCTGACACAAAATCTTCGGCATAAATTTCTGGTTCAGAAACATTTTCCACCACCGGTTCTGCAAATTCAACCACCGGCAGTTTTGCAGACACTGCTTCCTCAGACACAATCTCATCATCTGTATCCGATTCAAACTCCGCATCTGCCACAAACATCTTTTCATTTTGCGACACATTATATGCTGGTTTAGCAGCCAATATTTCTGCCTCGCTTGGTATTTTTTTAACTGGCTCTGGCACAACTTCTTCTGCGACTTCTACCACATCCACCAAAACGGGTGTTGGTTCTGGTGTAACCTCGACCGGCAAAGGTTTAACATCTGCAACTGGTTGCACCGGTTCAGCCGGTGTTGCCACCACAGTTTCTGGCACAACATCCTCTACCACAACCGCCACAGATTCAACAGCAACCGGTTGTTCTGGTTCATCATCAAGTTCCACTTCCTCTGGCACTGCGTCTTTCTTATCCTCAACAGTCGCAACCTCTACAACCTCTGCAACCTCTGTAACTGCCGGATTCTTTTCTGCCAACTCTGGCATCGAGTCATTTGTCATTTTTTGCTGATACACCCACAGTGTAAACACCGACAGCACAATCAGCAAAATCAGCATTACATAATACAACATTGTTGGCTTCTTGCGAATACCATTAACATCTTCGACTGGTGCGACACCTGTTATTGGCGACACAGGCCTAAACTCTGAACTGATTGGCGCAGGCGCAATTTCTGGCATTGATGCCACCTGTGGTCCAGGTTCCACAACAGGTTCTGACGACAAGCTGGGCACAATCGGCGCAGGGGATTCATATGATTGCTCTGACAAGACTGGCACATCCGGTTGCTGCGACAATGTCGACAACAGTTCAGAATCAATCTGTTCAGACGGCTGCTCGACAGATCTCAAATTATCCAGCACAGAATCATTAACTGGCTGAATATAATCATCTGCACCATCATTTGGCTCTGCCATTTCTGCTACTGCAAAATCATCCGTTACGGGCGACACAAATCTCAGCGGCTCTACCGTCTGTGATTGTTCTGCCACCTGGTTGTTTGCCACCGGTGCCACAGGCACATCAAAATCAATTGGTTTGAACGCAATTTCATCATCCAAAATATTTGGATTTTTATCAAACAGTGGTTTTACTTCATCATCTGCCATTTCAATTGCCTTTGTTTCTGTGCTTATTTCATCATTTTTTACATTCATTGGGACCGGCGCAGGTTCAACCACCGCCACATCACCATGGACAGTTTGGGCCGGCATCACATCATATTTCGGTGCAACAATTGGCAAATCCGCATTTTCATCTGCCCCAGCATCCCCAGCACCTCTTTCATCCAGCAATCGCAAAACATAGATTGCCTGTTCTTTATCATCTTCTGCGGCGCTTAATCTAACCTTGGCATTATCCAGTCTTTTATTTGCCCGCCCCAGTTTATCTGTCACCGTATCAATTTGCGATTCGACTTTCAGTATCTTAGCAGCCGACTGTTTTGTTGGTTCTTTACCGACATTTCGACGATAATCTGCCAGTTTGACCCGCAGTTTTTTTAACTTTTCTTGTAATTCTGCGATTGTTTCTGTTGTTTTTTCGATTGTCTCGCGTGATTTTTCTGCGGTTATTTCTGCATCCGCCAGTCTTTCATATGCCGCCCGTCGATTTGCGCCCAGCAAGAATCGACCAATTTTGTTTAACACCTCATCGTCAATTGCCGCCATTTTATTTGCCGCAATCAGTGCATCATATTCTGCCAGTCCTGTATACTCGATATCCAGTTTTTGATATTTATTATCCTTTTTAGGGCGCACAGTTTCCAAATCCACCCCATAATCATTGGCCAAGATATCGTCCCACTTTCTACTGCCGATTGGGTTTATTATCAACATTGCATTCGGTTTAACATCATTGATTGTTGTGTCCAGCACGAACACCAACTTATCATCTGCATCGAAATAGGCACGAAATGTAAGTCCTGCGATATTAAAATCTGCACGTGTCAGTGTTTGATAAAGATTTTCTCTCTCGTTTGGCATTTATTTTATTCCCCGTTTAATTATTTTTTCTTTGGGGGCGTAAATTGATACGCCTGCTTGCAGTGTTCATAGCAATATGGTTTACCCACAAAAACCGTTTCACCACAGAAATGGAAATGTTCTGAATCTGGATCGCCGATTGGCCATCTGCATTGATTCGGCTTCAGATTTGCCATTTCCAGCGAGTGTTGCACGATACGCTGGTGCGCTGCCAATGCCTTGGCACTGGTTTTTGACACTGCTGGTTTAGGTTCCGTTTTTTTTACATCTGCAACCTTTGCTGTCGCAGATTTTTCTGTTTTTACTTTTTTTTCTGTCTGCTTTCCCCCAGCTTTTGCCACTGATTTTTTCTCGGTCATAACCTTTGCGACAGCTTTTTTATCTTTTCCTGACTTGCTGCCGGTTGCCGACTTTTTAGTTGCCACTTTGGCATCTTTTTCTGTGTTTTCCGCTGGCGCACCACCGGCTTTGGCATTCCAGCCCAAACGATTCAGTTTCCCAACGATTGCATTTTTTGACATTCCCAACCGCTTACCGATTTCGGACGTAGACAACCCCTTGCCAGTTAATGCCTTTAATTTTTTCAGTGCGATATTATCCCAACCTTTGCTCATTTTACAAAACCCTTGTTATACTTTATAATATCAGCATAGCACAGTTCCGATTCGAAAGGCAAGGAAGAAAAATATGAATTCATACATCTTTTTTACAATTTTACTGGCGATTGCAGCATATTTATCGATCTGCATATCGATATCTGATTTTCGCCATCGCATTATCCCAGACATATACCTGTTTCCACTGATGTTAATTGGATTAATACTGACCGGATACTATTCATACCCGATTGACATATACACTGGGATAATTGGTGGCACATTTGGATACCTGGTATCATTGGTTATGGGCATCATATTTACCCAGATACACCGTCGCAGCACCACAGACACCCCCGCACCAATTGGCATGGGCGACATCAAGTTGATTGGTGTTGGCGGAATGTGGCTGGGGGTATTTGGTCTGTCATTGGCATTAATTATTGCATGCATATTTGGCACGATATGGGCCCGTATTCAGGGCCAACGTTATGTACCATTTGCACCATTCTTTTTATTTGGTGGATTTTTATCTTTAATTGGCATGCTGTTTTTGATATAATACGCATACAGGGACCTGGATATGAGAGTTAAATTATCAACATTGCTATGCACATTTTTTGCCCAATTATCGATATTCTGTGGGCTGTCATACGGTTCAGACACACCATTTTCCAAGTACGGCACAATCCAGAACGTCCAGAATTATTCATCAAATCCGTTTTGGTCACCAAACGCACCGTACAATCAGCGTATGCCAACTGCCGTCTATGCAACGGGTCCAGACGTTGAAACATCTGAATGCCAGCGAATTGTATCATCATTAATAACAACAACCTGTGCGATGCAGAACAATTGTATTGAACTGCAGTTATCTGACATTCGTCCCACAATAATGCTACAGTTATCTCGCATGCCTGGGGGCAATTATGCAACGGCCTGTCTGGGGTATATTGAACCGACATTTAATGAATACATTGAACAATTCAGCATTGCTGTACCCACGGGTGTCACGGCCTTTCCGACTGGTTCTGTACCAAATCCCAGTGCCACAGAATCTGAATACCAGATTCAAAACCCATATGAAATTCAGTTGATGGATTGGCAAACTGACGTCATTGAACGCAAACTGGAACTGCAACAACTGCAATCAATGAATGGGGCAGGGAACGAACATATTGAACGTGCGTCATTTCCCACAACATACGCAGATTTATCATTCAGCGAACGCATGGCAAACTCTGCGGCTGGCTATGAACCATACCGGGATAAAAGTGCATATAAACCAATTGAAATTGAATCCCAGGAAGAATACCTGAACCGCCAGCAGACATTATCCAACTACAACGCAACAGGCAAAGGCACAAAAAACACCAATTCGGATTTATGCAAAAAAAATCCAAATCACCCAGATTGCAAGGCAGAAACACCAAAACCACAACTGGTTGAAAATGAACTGCCCACGGTCAAAGACGAAATCTTATTCATACTATAGGAACACGGTACAATGAAACGCCTGGCAATATTTTTATCAACATTCATCACATTACATTGTGCAAATGCAGATTTGCTGACTGACTGTATGACAAAAATATCAAACGACCCAAATTTCAGCAACACAATGACATCAGAAATATTTCCAAATGCTTCTGAATTATCTCAAGAATACGCAACTCAACGCAAAAATAAAATTATGGGCCTAATTGCTAGCGAGTTTATTATACACTGTATGGAAAATATAGACACACACGTAAAGTGTGCAAATGGCAAGGTTTGGTACACCCGGGACGGAAAAACATACGCATTTCAATTTAAAATGCCTGAATTGTTTCAATATACAGATATACCCGTTGGAATAATGATATATAACAAAACCAATCTTAATATTGGTGAAGTAATAACACTTTCTGATATACCTAAATTATATTGGCCAACAGAATGTTCCGACCATGTGATTTGGGATAACCTGAACAATAAAGCCGCCGTCAACGTTGCCGGTCAAAAAGTATTTTCTCAATACGGCGGTTCCGACAACGAATTCTTCCTAGACTTTGAAGAGGGCAATAATCGAAGGGCTTTCCCGGGATTGGTTCTTATGGACAAAACATCCTCATCATCCGAAGCAATTGTTTCGTTTACAAATTTTTACACAGCCGTTAATTCAGCTGAACAGTTTGCAACAGCTCTCAACGGCACTTCTTGCTCAAACGATAACCTTGCTGTTTATGTAGTTGGACTAGATGTAAAACCATTGTCAACCAAAGACAAAACCGGCTGGGGAATAGTTGCCAGTGTAGTAGGAGGATCAGCTGCAGTTGTTGGCGTAAGTTCCGCATTGGCCGCTGCTGGTGCCACCAGTGGACTTTTGACAGCTGCAGCAGTCAGTGGCACCGTACCCGTAGTTGGCTGGATCGTCGCCGGTGTATTGGGGGCTACTGCTACGGTAATCTCACTTGTTCCGACAGAAATAAGAGACATTCAACAAGTCATGGTTCTTGACGGTCCATACATCATCAAATAAATACAAAATGAGATATTTTTTCATCTTGTTTTCAATGTTTTGCATTTCTGCCCATGCGGCGGAAACACCGTGTGCATCGGGGGTATTTTCTGATGCACTGGCGGCAAATTCTGGGGCAATATCTGAATCTGATTCAGAATCAACGGTCCAGGAATGGGTTCGCCAAACTTTTGCAACAAAAGACACATTAGAACGTGTTCTGGCATGCCCAGAAATTGCCAACACCGCACCAACACAACCAATTATATTTTCGCCAATCACATACACATTCCCGGGCGGTCGCAACATCACTGTAAATTATGAAACGGTGCCAAAATTACTGCAACAACGTATGGCGCTGACCACAAAACAGACCACCCCCGCCAGTCCCAAAATCGGCGAATCCAATGACGGAACCATTTGGACAAACACAGACCCGGCCTGGTACGGAATTATGGTTGTCGAACATGGTTCATTATCCGAATTTGTTGGCCCAGACAAGAACAATACCATTTCGTTGGAATACATTCGGGACAACATTGACACCCTGTATCCTCGTGGTGGCACATGCACCAATCGCACTGCATTGGCAAACGACAACTATGCGATAAACCGTGCCGTTGCACAAACTGTTAACCTGGACGACGACACAAACGATTACTACGTTGCCGGCGATCGGAATTTGGAATGGATTGGCTATACAGAAATTGCACTGGACGTTATATTAACGGTTGCGACCATGGGCGGATACACCGCCGTCCTGGGTGCGACCAAGGCCGCCCGTGCATCACGTGCACTGCGTGGTCTGGGGTCAACAATCAAAACATTGTCCAAAACAGACGATGTTGTTAAATATGTCCGTGCCACCCAGGATGCTGCCCGCCTGACCAAAGAAATTGACGCACTGGACAAAGTCGCCGATGCCACAAAAATCGCAGACAAAACTGCCGAGTTAAACCGAATTAATGACAGCATTCGCACCCTGGAATCAACCGATGATGTAAAAAAGTATCGTGATGCCACAAAAACGTATTCTGACCTGAACAAATATCGTCACAGTTTACGTGGCATGCGCATTGCCCACCGTGGCAATGTCATTGCACGTGCGGCCCGTGCAGCCCGTGCAACAAAATCCGCCATGACTGGCAACAGTTTAATAAAACACGCACGCAAACTGGGCCGTTCCAGCAGTTTTTCAAACCGCGTACGTGATTGGCTGTTTGATTCAACACTTCGCAATGCCGGGACGGTTGCCAAGGTTGGGGCAGGGACCAGCTTGGCATATGCCATAATAAAATTCGGCGGCGACCTGTATGATTTTACCGAAACCACCACAGACGAATACACCAGTGGCATTGACTTTGCCCCATTATTATTACTGTCTGCAGACGACCTTAGTGGCAGTGAAAATGTTGTAAACTATGGCATGTGGCTGATGTGGATGGGCGATTCCACCAATCCGGCCGATGACGATGCCGCATATCTGCAGGCGATGGATTTTGCCGCCAAATTTCACCAGGATTTAAATGAAATTCAAAACGGTCAAAGCACACCGTGCAACGTTGATATATTTGTTGTCCGCCCTGTTTTACAGAACCCCGGGACAGACAACAGCGCACTGTATTATTTGATAATGAACGACACCCCATGGACAACGAATTAAATTCTCATTGTCAAAGTCAAAAATATTATTTATAATACAGACAACGAAAACAGGGGGACAAGAAATGAGAAAAATATTTTCAGCACTAATAATCCTTGCGACCTGCATCTGCACTGCAAATGCATACCAGGTATTATCATCCAAAGAACTGGGCCGGAACGAGGCAAAAAATCAAAACGTCACCGTTAAATGTACCACCGACACGGGCAAAGTATCGAATCAGACATGTACACTTCGCCGTTATGCAAAATGTACTGGCAATGGCACGGCCAAGAAATGCAACGGCTGGCAACCATGGCGTGATTTACGCAATCCATCCCAGCAGTTTTCAGATTGGAAATCCGCGGCTTCTGCATGCTGTCGTGCCAAAGGGCTGCGATAAGACAATAAAATTACGACAAAAACACCCGCCAAACGGCGGGTTAAATTTTGGTGGATGTGATTGGACTCGAACCAACGACCTCTTCGATGTGAACGAAGCGCTCTAACCAACTGAGCTACACATCCATTTATAAAAAAATCGCCCAAACACTGGCGAATTGTGGCTTGCCACACGAAGCCTTTGGCGAAGTGTGGTGGGGATAGTGGGACTTGAACCCACACGGTCGCAATGACCAAAGGATTTTAAGTCCTCAGCGTCTACCATTCCGCCATATCCCCTGGGACCCAACAACAACTATTGGTGGAGCTGATGGGACTCAAACCCACGACCTCTACGATGCGAACGTAGCGCTCTATCAGCTGAGCTACAACCCCAATAAAAAATGGTGCGGATAAGAAGACTCGAACTTCCATGGTATTGCTACCACTAGTACCTGAAACTAGCGCGTCTACCAATTCCGCCATATCCGCAGGCGACAACTATACTATATCAATTTTAGAATCTTTGCAACAAGAAAAAACAAAAATATTTATTTTTTCAGTCATTCAGCGCT
The DNA here is from genome assembly GCA_015062445.1 of Alphaproteobacteria bacterium. GTDB lineage: Bacteria > Pseudomonadota > Alphaproteobacteria > Rs-D84 > Rs-D84 > Enterousia. The sequence continues at coordinate 67,529 of SUUQ01000002.1, forward strand.
TCTTCCAGTTCCCGATCTGGCAAAACCCACATTATTGCAATTGCAACATATATGACTACGGCCGCATACGGTGCCACAAAAGACAGCGCAATCGCAACCATCAGCGCCAATATCGATACCCGTTCCCGCAAACCTTGTCGCAATGTCCGCACAATCAGTGCATTCCCGTGATGCGCCCGAAACAGCACATGTTCCAGCAATCTGTATGACAAAATCACCATCAGCAACACCCCACCATATGTTGCCACTGGCACAGGCGCAACCTGATTTTCATCAACCCACGCAGTCACAAACGGAATCAACGTCAACCAAAACAAGAAATTCAAATTTGCCCATAAAATTCCGCTGTTTACCCGCCTGGTTGCCGCCAGCAAATAATGATGATTAATCCAGAAAATTCCGCCATAAACGAAACTCAGCACATATGTCAACAGCATTGGCATCATCTCGCCAAACACACCCCACGATATCTGCCCAATTGGCACCCGCAATTCCAGCACCATGATTGTAATCATCACAGAAAACAATCCATCACTGAACGCCGCCAGTCTTTCCGTATTCATTTTTCATTCCCGATTGTTATTTTTTTATAATGCCCAATTTGAACCGGCAACGCACCAGGTATAAAATCGCACTTTACTTTTGATTATTCACTTGCGTAAAAAATTATAAATTTGCTAGACTTGAAACCAGAGATGAAGAAACTTCTATTTTTATTTGCAAACCTGCTGTTTTGCATCGGTTTTTCCGATGCGGCTGTTCGTGATGGCACGGCCATTTCACGCAACAACAGCACACAAACTCGCACTGCAACAACCGCCGTACGTTCTGCCAAGCCACGCACAACAATACTTTCTTCACGTGATTCTGCCACCACTACTTCATCCCGCTCTGGCACCAATACAACCGTCGTAAACAGAACTGCAAGATCCACTGCAACAAACCGCACCAGACCTGCACGCAACACCGAACGCAATGCTGTTGCCCGCAGCACCACAACCACCACCCCTGCAATTGATATATCCAACACCCGCACTGGTGCTGAATACGAACGTTGCAAGAACACATATTTTTCATGCATGGATCAGTTTTGCACACTAAAGAACGACGATTATCGTCGCTGTTCATGCAACGACCGTGTATTCAAACTGACCGAGGTTCGCAAGGTATTACAGGATGCCGGCGAACAATTAACCGTATTCACCGAAAACCTGGACACAGTCGGCATGACTGCCGCCCAGGCAGCCGCCATGCGTCAAGAAACCGAGGGGGAAAAAGCATTCACCGATGACAATTCTGCATCCAAGGCCCTGCTGAACGCCATCATGAATTCGATTCGTGGCCAAGACAGTTCCGTTGGCGGCAAATATGCCGATTTGAACAGCATAAACATCGCCTTTGATACAGTAAATGCGTTTGGCATGACAGATGTTGGCCAGGCCATTGCGGCCTATAACGGTAACGCATTGTATAATGCCGTCTATCCCCAGTGTCGCCAAGCCGTACGTGCCGATTGCAATGACGCATCACTTCAACGTGCAATTACGGCATACCTGATGGCAATTGAACAAGACTGCAATACTGTACAAACTGCAATTGAAAACACCCAGAAACAATTAAAATCCGCCATTCGTGAAGGCGGGGCAATGCTGGATTTGGCACGCATTGAAAACCGGCAAAAACATAACACATCCGACATACCAACCTGTATTAACGAAGTCGAAGCCGCCATCACCAGTGAAGAAGTTTGTGGTGCCAATTATCACAAATGTTTGGACAATGGTGAATTTATTGACATTTCTACGGGTGCACCAATTACTGGCGTTGAAAACTTTTATCAACTGGAAGAAATGTTAACTTTCAGCGACGGTATCGAAGCGGTCGATCAAAAGTTATCTAAAAACCCCAGCAATCGAACATTTGTATTTAATTTTGAAAAACGCGTCAAAAAATTTGCAGAACCTGCACTGGACAAATGCGTTGAAAATGCAGACTTGGTATGGTCTGAATACCTGGACAAGGCAATGTTATCAATATTCTATGCCCAAAAAGACAAGGTTGCCCAGATAAAGCAGGGCTGTTTTGACTATATTTCTGCCTGTTATATAAACAGCGACACAGCAATTACCGCAGCCATGGCAGGATTAAGTTCAGAAACTGCGGTTGTTTTGCAACCAGACAAAATTAAACTGAACGCCAAAATGTGTCAAGAATATGTAAACTCGTGCGACAATATGTTTGCTGGCAACATAATTGCCGATTATATAAACAACCAAACCCAGACCGACACATTAACAGCATGTCGTGCCGCAGTAAAACAGTGCTTTGACAAGTACGGTGGCACAAATTATGAAAACTTTTATTATCCCTACAGTGGTTTGTTCGAACCCGGCTATGCACCAGATTGGTTCACATTATACGACACAACAGAAAACAAAGAACGCTTGAAAAATGGCACGACATACGTATCCCGTTGTGCCGAGCAACTGACCAAGATTCCGGCCTGCAACAACACACAAATGATTGAATCTGCATTTGGCGGGATGGATTATTATGCAACAAACACATACGGCATATCCGGCAAAGGCGCCAGAAACACCCGTGCCACAGGTGTTGCCACAGAAATATATAACCAGGTTTTATCGCAATTGGCGACACAATGCATGAACCTGCAGGGCCGCTTTGTTGAATACCAACACATTCAAACCAGCAAATACGATCCAACAGATTTCTGTAAATCAACATTTGATAAATCATTTGAATACAACCCACCGGGCACACCTGATTCTATATATAACCTGTACAGCATTGGTGCGGGCGAAGATATGTGTCCACGCGATTACAGATTACAGGTCGACACCCAATCATGGGGTGCATGTTTATGTTGGGAAAATGGTGCCCGCCGCAGCAAATGGGGACAATCTGCAAAATGTGTAACAGGGCTGCCAGTTATGAAAAACCCGCTACACATCCAAATGAAAAACGACAAAAACGAAGACATCTGCACCAACACCAAGGGCGAACAGGGTGTATGCGGAACGGTAAATGCTGCTAATGAAAAATACGAAACACCAGTATTGATTTTACAATTTGCAGACGACACCGAATGCAATTCTGCAAACATGGATGTTGCCCAACATGAAGACAACACAGAAACAACTGATATCAACGAAGCAGTTGGTCCAAACTATAACATACGCGCATGGTGCACACAAACATGGGTAACCAAGCAAAACCAGGTCTGTCCACTGGGCACAACATCTATCACAGACCCCAAAAACAGCAAGGTATACTGTATGAAAGGCGAAGTCCAGGTTAAGCATATTCCTGGAATTTAAAACGGTTTCAACAGCGCACAAAAAAAACGCCAAATTTTGGCGTTTTTTTTATTTACCTTGAATCCCTTGGGCAATCAGTTTGGCTGCCCCCCCATCATCACGCCGCCACAAATCATCTGCAGACTTTAATTCGCGAATCATTTTTTCACGTTTTGCAGGTATTGTTAACTGTTGAACCGCATTCAGCACATTTTCTGCATTGGCCGCCCCACCCAAAAACTCAGGAAACACAGCACGTTTCAACAATATATTAACCAAAGACACCCACTGCACACGGATAATCTGTCGCCCAATCCAGGTTGTAATTGGATTCATTTTATACACGACAATTGTTGGCACATGCAACATCGCCAATTCTGCAGATACAGTACCACTGGCAACAATTGCGATATATGTTTTTGCATACAAATCATATCTATCCGCAGCCGGCACCAATATTGGTTTCACCTTCCAATGTTTAATCTGTTGACGCACAAAATTTTCGGTTGTTTCGACTGTGGGTATAACAAATTTATACCCCATATACCCATTGCGATACAAACGTTCCACAACGTCACGCATTATCGGCATTAAACGTTTTACTTCGCCAATTCTGCTGCCTGGAACCAGTGTGATAATTTTTTCTGATTGCGACTTCTGCACTTTGTACTGCCCCACCAAACCGTCTGCAATCGGATGCCCAACTGCCACTGTATCCAAACCATATTTGGTAAAATAGGGCACTTCGAAATCAAAAAACGCATACAGTTTATCAAATATTTGTGCATATTTTTTTGCACGTCCTGACCGCCATGCCCACACCTGTGGTGCCACCACATGATGGAAACGCAGCCCCTGTTCGATTAATTTTTTTCCGTCTGGATGTTTTCTGATTTGCTTGATAACACTTTTTGCAAACCCCGGTGCATCAACAGAAACAACAACATCAGGTTTTTGTTCGATAATTGCATTAACAGTCTGCTTAATCCGCCGTGTCAGTGTTTTTGCATGCCCCAGAACTTCTACAATACCCATCACAGACAAATCAGCCATCGGGAATATTGACTTCAGTCCTGCCCGCTGCATATTTTCACCACCGATACCTATAAATTCTGCATTTGACATCTGGGCCATAATACGTCCGCCCAACACATCACCAGACACTTCGCCTGCGATTATGAAAACACGTTGCTTTTTATTCTGCATTTTTAGATGTACCGATACCACGTTTTGAACGATTTTCTATAAAATCAATTGCATCCATGGCATATTTATTATTTTTTACTTCTTTGCGTACTTTTGCCAAACGTTCTGACACAGTACCATCACCACCACGGAACACAGCAGCATAGACAGAATGAATCGCATGCATATCTTCGTTTGTAAAACCATGTCGCATCAGTCCAACACGATTAATCGTACGATACACAGCCCGATTACCATCATATATTGCATACGGCAGCACATCATTTCCAACCCCTGACATACCACCAATAAATGCATTACGTCCGATACGTGCGAACTGCAGCACCATCGTGCCACCGGACAGAATTGCAAAATCTTCAATTTCAACATGTCCTGCAACCTGAACCAGATTTGACATCACAACACTGTTTCCCACCTTGCAATCGTGTCCTACGTGTGCATTAACCATAATCTGACAGTCATCACCAATAACCGTCCCATCAGATGCAGGTGTTCCCGAATGAATTGTTGCATATTCACGAATTCTGCATCGTTTACCGATACGCAGTCCCGTCATCGTTGCTTCGTCTTGCCATTTCAGGTCTTGACTCATAACCCCCAGCACTGCAAAAGGATAAACAATTGAATCGTCACCAATTGATGTTTTTCCATCTATTACAACATGAGAAACCAGTTCAACCCGATCCCCCAGAACCACATTTGGTCCAACTATACAATACGGGCCAATTTTGCAATCTGCCCCCAGTTTTGCGCCATCATGAATAATCGCTGTTGGATGTATCGCCATAATAAAACTCACTTTTTTTATACTATTAACGCAGTGAATAATACATTATAACGCACGAAAATGGTACTAAATAAATATAACCAATTATAACAATGCCTTGAAATCCCGCCAGATTTTATTCTGTGGCAAAATACCCCAGTATAAAATTCCCAGACCTACAATAACTGGCATCACTGTAATAACACCAAAGCACATCAGCACCAGCGCAAACATCTTATATCCCGAAACCACATCAAATTTTTGTGCATGCCAGACAGACATTGCAAACATGACAAATGCCAATGCCAACGTCCCTAAAAATACTGGCACTGCCTCGGTAATAACGAACAGCACCATCCCAAACGCACACATAACCCGCATCAACCATTTCAGCTTAATAAACACCCCGTGCTTGATTTTACCACGTGCATTTATATTCAGTACTGCAATTGACATCATGGCGACAACACCCAACACCAACACTGCAACAACATGCCCCAACATCAAGTTCCCCAATTGTCCAAACCTAAAGAACTCCGGCTGCATCAAAATAGCCACAGCTGTCATCAACACAATCAGTATTATTCCCGCAACAGGTCTCATTTCTGCCTTGGCATATCGCCCCAAAACACCCCCCAGCATTAATGCACCCACCTGCAACAAGGGCCCCCACCAAACATGCACATCAGACAATGCCACAATTGCGATTACCCCCAGCACACACAACCACCACCACCGGTTCATACGGGGCAGGGGCCGTGTCCGCAAATGCGACGAAACAAACAAACTGGCCAGGAACACAATCGTTGCAATCACCATCGGCAACACAGACAAGCTGTCCCGCAGCACCGCATAATTACCCCCAAACAAGACAATCCACACCCCTGTCAATCCAGCGGTCCACATTGACACATTCTTCAAAATATTTTTATCATTCCATCCCAACCGTGCAACAATTGCATCACGGCACCAAAACACCACCACAAACAATGGCAATGCCAGCACCGCCCACCACAAGAACGCAGGTCCCATTAATGCAGCATTATTAAATGCACTGATTGCACTTTCTACGATAACAACATCATTTAACATACACTTGCCTTTTTCATTTGTTGCTTTATTATAAATACCTATGAGCATAAAACAAGAAAATTTTACCCTGATGGGTGGTCGCATAAAAATGCACAGATGTCATTACAACCCGACATCTGATGCGGTGTGGCTGGCTGCATTTGCCCCACACGGTGTTAAAACTGTACTGGACGTTGGCATTGGCACAGGCGGTGTATCACTGTGTTTATTGGCGAACAATCCATCTGCCCAGATTACAGGTCTGGACACATCTGAAGAAATGCTGTCTGCATGCAAAAAAAATGCTGCATTAAATAATTTTGATATTGAATTAATTAACGCAGACATTACCACATGGCGCACATCTCGCACATTTGATCTGGTGATAACGAATCCGCCATATTTTAATGGCACCCCTGCAACGCACAATGCCCACCATAATGCAGATTTACCCAAATGGATATCACGTTGCATTGCCCGTGTTCGTCCGATGGGCACATTCTGCATCATAACTGATGCCGCCACTATATCCACCGTTATTGGCGAGATGTCGAAAAAGCTAGGCGACATAAATATCTTACCACTATTTGGCTCACGCAATGTCGCCGAGCGAGTATTAATTTCAGGTCGACTTGGCACACACGGTATCAGCATCATACATCGTGGTCTGTCCATGAACCAAGATGCCATATTACGTGACGGCTTGACTATTGATGAATTTTTGTCTACAGTATCGGGAACATGATAAACTTTATAACACGATATTTTACATCGCTGTGGGCATTTATAACATCGCCATTTCGTGCGATATGGCGCATTATTGTCCGCATATTCCCCCCCCGGGAATTCACAGTAATGGACACCCCTCGTGGCAACGTCTACACTTTTTCACAAAGCAGTTTTTGGCGTTTTACCCGTTTTTGTGGTAAAATTGGGTTAATATTGTGGGCTTCATGGTCAACATATGTATTCGTGTACCACCGTCCATTATTGCAAAAACGCACCCAGCAACTTGAAGAAGCACGCACCACCCACACCCGTCACATGTCAGACCTGCAAACATATCTGACCAAGTACAATAATCTGGTTCGTGACCTGAACGTCATTGACGACAAAGTTTTAAACAGCACCAAACTGGACAACAAAGAAAAAGAAAAACTCATGAACTCCCGCATCAAAACATGGGGCGAGCTGGACTTTTTACGCACCCGAATTGTTGAAATGCTGTCAAACGAAGAATTCACACCTGAATACACAAAACTGTCTGAATTATCTGCAGAATACGAATTAACCCGCGCAGAAAACGATGAATTAAAGAAACGCAATGCCCAAATTGTTGAATCAATGGCCCAGGTTATGGACGCAGACAATATCATTGTTGACACGGTATCTGCATTAACCAAAGACAACACCGAAGAATTGCAGAAAAATATCAAACGCATAAATGGTACCTTGGCAACATTGGGTTTAAGTCAAACAACATTGCTTCGTAATGCGAACAAGTATAGCAACCCATTGGTTGGCTCGGCATTTTCCCCGGTTGAATTTGACAAAGACCTGGATGAAAAATATCAGAAACTGGCCGATGGTCTGGAACGTTGGAACGGTCTGCGTCGTCTGAACGAAATCCTGCCATTGGGCAAACCTGTTAATTCTCGCATAACATCTAATTATGGCACCCGCAACGATCCATTTACTGGCAAACCCAAAAAGCATCGTGGCATTGACTTTGCAGGCAAAATAGGCACAGAATTGATGGCTGTTGCACCTGGCCGTGTTGTATCTGCGGGCGAACGTGTTGGCTATGGCACAACGGTTGAAATCGATCATGGACTGGGCTTTACGACCTTGTACGCACATTTGTCACAAATATTGGTATCACGTGGCGACTGGGTACGACCGGGAACCGTAATTGGACTGGCTGGTTCATCTGGCCGTTCGACAGGCCCCCACCTACACTATGAAATTCGGTACAAAGGTTCCCCCTTTGACCCCACAAAATTTGTAAAGGAAGAATAGAACAATGCTAGCATTCACAAACTCATCAGAAAAACAATCCCCAACCGTTATTGGTGCGGGCTGTAAATTGACTGGCGACATCAAGACAGATCACACAGTCCAGATTCATGGCGAAATCATTGGGAACATAACAGCAGAAACTGTTGTAATTGGCCGTGGCGGTCATGTCGTTGGTGAAATCAATACACCGGTACTGTTCTTACATGGCAAACTGGATGGCCCAGCCACAGTAAACACCGCAAACATATTCAGTGCCGCCCAAATGACTGGTACACTGTCATACAAAACCCTGAATATCACCAGCAACACTGGACTGGAATGCAAATTGGAAAAACGCAAAGACAAAGAAAAGGACAAATCAAAATGAACAAGAATATATCGACAGTCTATATTGCATCAGATCACCGTGGTGTTGGGTTAAAATTATATTTAATCAACATGCTAAATGCTGCGGGCTATACCGTTGTCAACCTGGGGACAGACGACCCAAATTCCATGGTTGACTATCCAGATGTTGCATCTGGCCTGGCAAATGCCATGGCAGAAGACAAATTATCACGTGGCATAATCATTTGCGGCACTGGGGCAGGGGTCATGATTGCTGCGAACCGCTATCGTCACATACGTGCATCACGTTGCGACAATCCGTCCCAGGCCCGTGAAGACCGTTTTCACGACGACACAAATGTTTTGGCACTAGCCGCCGATGACATTGATATCGAAGTCGCTTTTTTATGTGCCCAGGCATTTTTAGAAAGCCCATTTGATGCCATCGAACGTCGCATCCGCCGGGTTGAAAAAATCTCGTAACAGTCCCCCAATTGGGGGATTTTTAATTTCTGCCGTGGCAATCCAGTAAATAGAAACCATACCCTCCACACTCATGTCATCCCGTGGCTGGACCACGAGACCCAGGTGTATACCTTTTCTTACTTTGTCATTGCAGGGCGAACCGTGGCAATCCAGTCTATTATTCTGCCTTGCCCCTCTGTCCTCATACCCATGCAGACCACCCCCTCATGTCATCCCGTTTCTAGAACTGGCAATAATATACACATAATAATATTTTTGTTCAAATCTGATAAAACAATGATGCATTACCTGGGTTCCGTGGTCCAGCCACGGAATGACAAAACACTTAACACATTTTATAAAATATAATTTTTATCCAGAACCCCGTCATACCGGCATCGGACCACTCCCACCCCCCGTCATACCGGCGCAGGCCGGTATCCATTGCAAGCCACCCAACCCCCACAAAAAAGAGCCGTTCAAAAAATTCCCCTCTCTGTGGGGAACATGCAGTGCCGGGGTGGTCTCAATCCCACCCCCGTCATACCGGCGCAGGCCGGTATCCATTGTGTTTTTCCCCCCCATGTCATCCCGTGGCTGGACCACGGGACCCAGGTGTATGCTTTTTTTTACTTCAACACCAAACAAAAAAAATCCCGCCAAATCGGCGGGATAATAACACTTTTATCAGCGTTTTATAACAAAGTTTACCAATTTCTTTGGTACAACAATTGTTTTTACAATCTCCGCATCGCCCAGTTTTGCCCCCGCCGCAGTTTTTGCCGCCGCAACAATTGCACTTTCGCCTGCATCTGCTGGCACGACAAATTCTGCCACACGTTTACCATTTATTGACGCAACAACTGTCATTTCTGTTGCAATCAATTTAGACGGGTCAAATGTTGGCCACTGTTTGAACACCAGCATTTCAGAATTACCCAATTTTTCCCACATTTCTTCGGTTAAATGCGGTGCGAACGGGTTCAGCATCTGCAACAATGTTTCATACGCAGGGCGGGGCATTTTACCTGCAAACGCATTGATAAATTCCATCATTGCAGAAATCGCTGTATTAAAGCGCATATTTTCCAGACGTTCCGTCACATCTGCGATCAGTTTATGCACCAGACGTTCCTGTGCCGCGGTCATTTCATCATCTGTCAAATTATCTGCCAAGTTTTCCACACGTTTCAGGAATCGTTCCACACCACGCAGTGTATCTTCGGACCAGTTTGCACTTTGTTCCCATGGCCCCAGGTACAAGATTGCCATACGACATGCATCTGCACCGCTGCGTTCTACGACATCGGAACTGGGTACAGTATTACCGCGTGACTTTGACATCTTGGAACCATCGGCCGCCATAATCAGACCATTGCTGGTACGTTTTTTATATGGTTCGACACCCGGTACAAATCCCAGGTCTGCCAATACCTTGTACCAAAAACGTGAATACAGCAAATGACGTGTTGTATGTTCCATACCGCCATTATAGTGGTCAACCGGCATCCATTTATCCAACTGTTCACGCGAACAAAACGCGTCATTATTTTTCGAATCCAAATACCGCATAAAGTACCACGAAGACCCCGCCCACTGTGGCATTGTATCTGTTTCACGTTTTGCCGCCGCACCACAGTGTGGACATTTTGTATTTACCCAATCCGTTGCACGGGCCAGGGGACCTTCGCCATCATCGGTTGGTTTATAGTCTGACATATATGGCTGCAGCAACGGCAATTCAGATTCTGGCACTGGCACCCAACCACACTTTTCGCAGTACACCAATGGAATTGGTTCACCCCAGTACATCTGACGTGAAAATCCCCAGTCTTTTAATTTATATTTGGTTGTACCACGTGCAAATCCGTGTTCTGTACCATATTTAATTGCGGCTGCAATTGCATCATCTTTGCCCATACCGTCCAAGAAAGAAGAATTTATATGTTCTCCGTCACCTTCCCATACCTGGTCTGGTTCGCCACCGGCCAAAACTGGAATAATATCCAGTCCGAACTTTTTCGCAAAGTCCCAGTCACGTCCATCGTGTGCCGGCACCGCCATAATCGCCCCAAATCCATAATCTGCCAAAACATAGTCTGAAATAAAGACCGGAATTTCACGTCCATTAAATGGATTTACGGCCTTGATTCCTTGCAGTTCCACACCTGTTTTTTCTTTGGTAACATCTGTACGTTCGAACTCAGACTTGGCCCGTGCTGCGGCGATATATTCATTAACGGCATCAGTGTTTGTAATTTTACCTTCGTCCAGCCACTTTTTCACCAACGCATGTTCAGGTGCAATAACGCAGAACGTCACACCAAATATTGTATCGATACGCGTGGTATAGACTGTCATCACATCATCACCGACACGGAAATTAACATCTGCGCCATGCGAACGTCCAATCCAGTTTATCTGTTCTGTTTTAACACGTTCTGGATAGTCCACCAATTTCAAATCATCGATTAAGCGGTCTGCATATTTTGTGATTGCCAGATTCCATTGCAGTTTCATTTTCTTTTCCACCGGCCCATGACAGCGTTCACAACACCCGTCTTCTAACTCTTCATTGGTCAGGTTTGTTTTACATGCCGGGCACCAGTTCATTGGCAATTCAGACTTATATGCCAACCCCGCCCGAAAGAACTGAATAAACATCCACTGCGTCCACTTAATAAACTCTGGATCTGACGTAGAAACCTTGGATTCTGGGTCAAACGATAACCCCATAATTGAAATATCACGTTCAAAAATCTTAATCAATTCCGCAACAGATTCGCTTGGATGCTTGCCAATTTTCGTTGCATAGTTTTCAGACGAGATTCCCATTGAATCATACCCAATTGGGAACAGAACATCGAACCCACGCATACGCCGCCACCGTGCCAACACATCCATACCTGTATACGGCAACATATGCCCCACATGCAATCCCGACCCTGATGGGAACGGAAATTCAATCAAATTATAGTACTTTGGTTTTGAACCGTCATTTTTTGGTGTAAAGGCACGTGCTTCCTGCCATTTTTTTTGCCATTTTGCCTCGCGTTCGTGAATTTTCTTCATATCGTCTGCCATTTGTATATTCCTATATTTTTTATGCTAACCTGGCGGATTTTACCGCCAAACATCAATGAATTCAAGCATCTATTTTAATTATTCTTTGAAAAAGTGTGCCAAGAATTCAACATTTCCACTGCCACCGTGGATTGGGGATTCTGTAATTCCACGCAATCGAAAACCAGATTTTGCAAATGCATTAACCACCTGTTCGATTGCAAAGTCATGCCATTGTTGTGATTTTATAACCCCATTTGATTTTGCTGCAATTTCCCTAGGCACTTCGAACTGTGGTTTAATCAGTGCAATAATATCTTTTGCGCCCCATGGCGCCAGTGAATCTACAATATTTGTCAGCGAAATAAATGAAACATCTATCACGATTATATCCACCACCGATTGCACGGCCAGGCCCCGAATATCGGTCTGTTCAATCGACACCACCCGAACATCATCTTTCAAGGATTGCGCCAACTGATTTGTACCAACATCCACCGCATAGACACGCACCGCACCATTATTTAACAGAACCTCGGTAAAACCGCCGGTACTGGCCCCAACATCCAGACAAACCATACCCGCTGGATTAATCTGAAAAGTATCCAACGCATGCGATAACTTCAAACTGCCACGTCCCGTGGAATAGGGCAAATCGCCACCACTTAACATATCTGATTCCAAAACATCCTGACTGGGCTTTTTTGCGGTCATGCCATTAACCATCACCAGCCCAGACTTAATCGCCGCCACCGCCCGTGCCCGTGTCGAATATATATTTTGTTGAACCAATGCCTGATCTAGTCTCATAATAGACCATGCTATCACAGAAAAAATAAACTTGCCAACATTAATTATTTAAACTACTCTAAACACAAAAAAAGGATTTCACAATGTTTACACAAGAACAGGGCACAAACGTTTTATACTGCAATGGCTGTATACATCATTGCAAATACGGTGCCAGTCCCTCTCGCACAGGTCCTGGTTATGCACTCAAATATGTACCAACCCTGAACGGGAAAAAAATATTAACCTACACAATGCAGGGTGGCCATACAACAGATATGACACTTTGCCAATCTGCGCCTGATGCATTACAATTGGCCGCAAAAATATCAAAACTGTGCGACAATTACAAAACACGATAGCCAGGGCGGGGCACACATGAATAAACAAGATAAAATCGACATACTGAAACGACAATTGCGCCATAAAACAACCCAGGGCAAAATTTTTAACATCTCGGGATACGGCTGCACCCTTGCATCAATCGCAGAAATTATAAACAGTGTTTACCATGCCGCATCACAAAACACCGCCGAAGATTCCTGGGTTGCCCCGGCATACTTTGGTATGTTATTTATCATACTGGCACAAATGAGTTTTAATTCTGCCAACAATGCGTTGTCTGATGCCAAACGCACCCGAAAAAAAATCAACAATCTGCAAAAGCACAGATAAAAATCTAAAATTTCATGGTGCAGTGTCATAGTATTCATATTTCTCCCCAGAACAATAACCTTTAACCCTGCATCATAGTATCCGTTCGCTTGTGTGCCTTGATGGTAAATATTCCCAGTATCAGGACTGAATGTCCCCCTGTTCTGTGTGCTTTTTATTTGACTGGTTGTCTTGACTTGTTCCCATTTCTTGGCTACACTTAATCTTGAACTAGCAGGTGTGCCAGTATTTAGACTGGTTTTGAACATATCTGCTAGATTTTTTCTATCTCTACTTCGTGTAAGTAAAAACGATTTTGTTCTACACTTTTCTTTACGATTACTTCGCAAGTATAGTCTGCGATGTCCTCAGGTTTTTTCTTCACAAAATCAGCCCACCCCATAAAAAAAATGTAAAAAATACCGCCCCATCGGCCATTTTTTCGCCGCAAACCCGCAGAAATCCGCCACTTTTTTCATTTTTTGATACCAGAGCAGGGCAAAAATCACATTTTTTGGCATTTTTTACCACTTCTAAGCATTTTTTTCAGCCCACATCTGTACCCACACAATAAACAGATAAATTAAATTATAAGTCTGATTACAAAAAGATATATTGCACTTTAACAGTAAAATATTAACTTAAACAAAATCAGAAAACATCACACAACTTTACAACAAAGTTTTATTCAAACCAACGTTCATAAACCAATCCAAAGATATAAAACCACAACAGTATTGGCCAAAAGAAGAACCATAAAACAAAAAACAAAATTCTTTTCATATCGAAACACCATCTTTGTTATAATATAATTATATCAGAAATAATTCATATACACAAATTAACCAAATCGATTTTCAGCGACCTGGGCATACAAATATACGTTCAGCACAATTCATCATCCCCACAGTGCATGTACACCAGAACAATTTTAACAGCCACGACTCACCATTGGCGATATATTATGTACACATTTGCGTATGCCCAGCACAGCAAACAATTCAGCGATATTATGTATACGTTTGCGTGCACCCACAGCACACCAAACTAAAAATTAGCCCTCACATCAAACAATTTAGCGATATTATGTATACGTTTGCGTGTGCCCCAGCAAACCAAACTTAAAAATTAGCGATATTATGTATACGTTTGTGTGTGCCCCAGCACACCAAACTATACATAATATACATTATGCGCCTTTTGTATATCACTCCCCCATCATGAAAAAACACAATAAAAACCGCACACGAAAACAAGTATTTTTCCACAAAAAAAATTCAGATTATTCACATAAAAAAAATAAACACACACCCCATACATATATCACTCACAACAACAAACCACACTATAAAAAAATGCCGCACGCACCACAATAACAAAAAAATCACATAAAATCCATTTCCTTCTGCCCCACCAAACTATACATAACCACAATACCATCTACATAAAAAAACAGGACACAACACTGCGCCCTGCCTTAACCTAACATGTTAACAAATCAAATTAACGTTTTGTAATCTTTTTTATTTTTTTGATTTTATCCAGTGCATCATCTGCCACACCAGCGGCCAGTTTTGTTACCGTCTTGATACCTTTTTTCAACTCGCTGTCCTCAACTGCCGCCGTTGCAACTGGCTCAACATCTGAACAACAAAACGGACATTTTGTTGCAGAATTATTAATTGTCGATGTACAATACGGACACGCATGTGTATTCGCCGGTTTTTTATCACGCATTTTATTCATCGTACGAACGAACAAGAATATTGCAAACATCGTTATAAAGAAACTGACCACAGAATTCAAAAACAACCCCATATTCAGTGTTGTTGCCCCTGCTGCCTGCGCCTGGGCAATTGTTTCATATGTTCCACCTGCTGGATTACTTAACACAAAGAACCACTGAGAAAAGTCAACCCCACCTATCAGCAATCCAATCGGCGGCATAATAACATCCTTTACCAGTGAATTTACAACACTGGTCATAACACTACCAACAATGATACCAACCGCCATATCGATTGCATTACCACGTTGAACAAACGCACTAAATTCTTTAAATATATTTTTCTTTTTTGCCATTTTTTACTCCTTTTCTTGTTTATTCGAATAATCATCAATTGCGCGCAAAACCTTGCCCAATGTTTTACGCAAACTCTCATCACGCGTTTCGACTGTTATATCTGCCAACGCATACGTCTGATAACGTTCGTCGATTAATTGCTGCAAAATTTTACGGCTGTCTGTATTCAGCAACTGAGGCCGTGTATCACGCGCCCCAGTACGCCGAACCAACAAATCCAAATCCGCCCGCAACCACACAGACAGCGCCCGATTCAACACCATTTCACGCACCGCCGGTGTTATAAATGCCCCTTCCCCAGTTGAAATTACCTTTAATGCCGGCGGTGTATCCAACAGGCGCTCAATCACCCGCTGTTCGACACGGCGAAATTCCTCTTCACCATACATTGCAAAAATATCTACAACACTACACCCCGCAGCAGCTTCTATTTCTTTATCAGAATCCACAAATGGAATCCCCAGTCGTCGTGCCAACGCACGTCCAACACTGGTCTTGCCAGCCCCCATCAGCCCAACCATAACCACAGGCCTGTCTATAAACTCTTCTTTTTCGTTTTTCATAACGATATTTATCATATCAAATTTTCCCAAAAAAACAAGCCCATCCACCCGATTTATCATTTCTTGTTTTTATCCGTGGGATTTTTATGCTATAATATAACACATAACTATCAAGATTCAATTAACCAAAAAGAGAGTACAACAATGAAAAACATCACAGCATTAGCCACCATCATGATGATTGCAGGCATTTCACATGCGCACGCATTTGATGCGCACATTTACGCAAACACAATAACCACACACAACATCACCACACTGCAGCACACAATTACAAACACTGCTTTTGGTTCTTTTGGCGGTTCTATGGCGACAACATTGTCCAAGACCGCTACTTTAGCCCCCCAATCATCCAAAGCACCAAACAACAACGCAAAGATATACGGTTCCGCCCCTATTTACGGCGAATACAACGATGATGGCAGCGCTGGCCGCAGCGGCGGCGACAGATATAATTCAGACGCTACATTAACAGGCATGTGGTTCAATTGGCAACACGCATCTGAAAACACAAAATTTGACAGCTTTGAACGCCTGGATACAAAATTTGACAACGCCATGTTTGGTGTATCTGGAGGCCAAACAAAATTATGGAACGGCACATCCAAGTGGGGAATTTACGCTGGATATATCGATGGACACCAACAAAATTCAAACATTGACATATCTGAACAAGGTGGCTATGTCGGTATTTATAACGGCAACAAATTTGGCAATCTGAACGTTTACACAACCATTAACGGTGGCGTTATTGACAATTCTGCCGACACTATATTAGGCACAGACGAATACACAAACATGTGGGTTGGTGGCGCAGTTAAGACAACATACTCGTTTGCACTGGACGACACATTTTCGATAATCCCCGGATTGCACATTGGATACACCTGGGTCAAAGGCGAAAACTATACCGCCGCATCTGGTGACATTTTAAACAACGATGCATTTAGTGCATTTGAAATCACACCGTCAATTCGTGCTGTAAAACACATTGGCAACGGATGGCACGGCGCATTAAGCAGCGCATATATCATAACAACCAACAACGGTGGCGACATATCAGTTAACAACATTGATGTCGACAATCTGGCCATGGGCAACTTTATCGAATACAGCATATCACTGGAAAAGTCTGTCGCCCAATTTACATTTACCGCCAACATCGGTCGCCGTGACGGCGCCCGTGACGGCTGGATTGGCGGCATGAATATCAAATACGCATTTTAATAACAAGTAAAAGCAACAAAGAAAAAATCCCGCAGTCGCGGGATTTTTTTTCTTCAGAACCACCATTATTCCATATTCGTCAGACGTTCCAACTGATCCGCCGCAATTAACGCATCAATCATTTCGTCCAACCCCGCACCACCAGCCAAGATATCATCCAACTTATACAACGTCAGTTTAATACGATGATCTGTCACACGTTGTTCTGGGAAATTATACGTACGAATTTTTTCACTGCGATCACCTGACCCAACCATTGTCTTGCGTGACGCATTGCTGGCCGATTCCTGTTCCATACGTTGTTTTTCATACAACTTGGACCGCAGAACCGACATTGCTGCGATTTTATTCTGCAGCTGACTGCGTTCATTTTGGCACGTCACAACAATACCAGATGGAAAGTGCGTAATACGAATTGCACTGTCTGTCTTATTAACATGCTGTCCCCCTGCCCCGGACGCACGGAAAATATCGATACGAATATCTTTATCTTCGATTACAACGTCAATATCTTTGGCTTCGGGCATAACCGCAACCGATGCTGCACTGGTATGAATACGACCACCCGCCTCGGTTTCTGGTACACGTTGCACTCGATGAATCCCGGACTCGAACTTCATACGTCCATACGCACCTGCACCATCAATTTTGAAAACAATCTCCTTGTATCCACGCAGCGATGTTGCATTTTCTTCGATAACTTCCACCTTCCAGCCCTGGCGCAACGCATAAGACTTATACTGATTATACAAATCTCCTGCAAACAACGCAGACTCTTCACCACCAACCCCGGCACGAATTTCCATAATAACACTGTTATCATCTGCTTCGTCACGTGGCAGCAGTGCAATTTGCAAACTCTTTTCAATTTCTGGCAACGCATGGTTTAATTCATGCAGTTGCTCTGTTGCAATTTCACGCAGTTCTGGATCAGATTGCATTTCACGCGCATCATTAATTCCCGCCACCACCTGAAAATATTCGTTTATCAAAGGCAAGATTTCATTCAACCGTGAATACTCTTTAGACAGTCGTGTCAATTCATCACCACTGGCGGTACCAGAATTCATTTGCGCTTCTACATCTGCTGCACGCTTTTGAATATCCCGCAACTTTTCTTCAACTATCATAATTATGCCACCTTTTTTATCAACTTAATCGCATCACCTACAGACACAGAAGACTGGTCACCTGTCTGCATATTTTTCATTGCAACAACTTGATTTTCAACTTCAGTTTCACCGATTATCAAACTGTATTTGGCACGTATTTTATCAGAATACTCAATTTGATTTTTGAATTTTTTATCCGCATCCAGATATGCCACAGACGCAACATTTGCATCACGCAACGCATTCAGAACCGACACTGCATACGACAAATTTTCATTCCCCATACACAGCACCGCTGCATCCACAGGCGATTCAAATTGCGTCAAATCAATTGTCCCCGCTTCCATCAGCGCAACAAAAATACGTGAAAATCCGATTGCTGCCCCAACACCAATTATTTTGGTCTTACTAAATTTCCCCGCCAGGTCCGCATAACGTCCACCGCCAGCTGCCGTCCCCAGCTCTGGATGACTTAACAACTTAAACTCAAAAACCAAACCGGTATAATATGCCAACCCACGCGTAATAGACAAATCTATCTCCGCATTTTTTACACCGAACAATTCCAATGTTTTCATAAACTCATTCAGTTCTGAAATCGCCGCATCCAACTTGTCAGACTTGTTCAAGAAATCCGAATAACCGTTTATAAACACGGACTTAATTTGATTTTCTTTTTTTGTGTCACCCAACGTATCCGCCAACCCTTCGGCAAAGTCATCTTCGCCCATTTTATCTTTTTTATCAATCAAAACGAACACATCTTTTTTTTGCGCATCATTCATTTCCAAGTAATCAAATAACGCATCCCAGAATGGCCGCGAACCGACACGCACTGCGTTTTCACCGATAAATTCAGACACAGAATTCAACGTGCGTTGAATCACGGAAATAATTTCTGCATCATAATTTGTTGTCAGGGAATTTACCCCCATTATATCCATATCCATCTGGTAGAATTCACGATATCTGCCACGTTGTGCACGTTCACCACGATACCGCTTGGAAAATTGACTGGCACGGAACGGGAATGTCAAATCATTCAGATGACCTGCAACATAACGCGACAGACCAACGGTCCCATCATATCGCAGCCCCATTTTTGTATCACCTTTTTGAAACAGAAACATTTGCGTTTCAATTTCATCCCAGTTATCTTTATCAGTCAACACCTCGGCCCGTTCGATTGCAGGCAAATCCAGCTGATTAAATCCAGACGTTTTCAACACGTCCAACATACGTGCCGCACAAAAATCAAAGCATCTCTGTTGCGCCGGCAACAGTTCTATAAAACCTGACAACGGTTTTGTTGGTTTAAGATCCATTTTTTTATCCTATTGTTTTTATATGTAAAACTTGTGGCATCAAATTCCAATGCCTATTATATCACAGAAAAATTTGTATGCTAATATTCGCCCGCCTGGGCATGATGAAAAACAACGAAAATAAAGTTTTTATTTAACATTTCATTACTATTATAGAACATCTAGAAAAAATTTCAAGTACATTCAGACAAAACAGGTGGGGCACATAAAACAAACCAAACACACAAATGACGAAAGAAAAGAAGTTCTTACTTTTAACATCTGTGGCGGCTGATTATTTTGTGCCCCGTATTTTTACACACCTGTATAATATCCGAAACATCAAACAAATACAACAGGCACCTTTTCCCATGGTTAAAAATATCGATGCAACTGCCCCCCATGCTGGGTCAGCCATCGTTTTGCACGTTCCACACCTGGCCCATACAGTTCCCGCACAGTTGCCCAAAAATCTGGTGAATGATCCATATGTTTTTTATGTGCCAATTCATGCATAACAACATACCGCATAACATCCAGCGGCGCAAACGCCAACCGCCACGAAAAAGACATTGTTCCACTGGTCGAACAACTGCCCCATCGGGACACAGTATCACGAATTGCAATTTTTTTTGGCCAAAACTCACAGGGTGCCATCCGCACCATTTCTTTCAGCACATTCAGAAATTCTTTTTTTATCACATCACGCACACGACTTTCAAACATGCGCAAATCGCCACCAACAACCAGCACACCACCATCATCACTAAGTTTATTTGCACGCAGACTTTCATCGTGTCGCAAACGCACATGCCGCCCCAGATATTCAATTTCATCACCTGGCCGCAGAGTATTTTTTTCTGGACACCGTGCAAAGACACACTCGACCCATTTCTGTTTTGATACCAAAAATTTTATTGCCACACTTTCCGACACCAGCCACGGTTTTGATATCTGAATTTCTCGCTTTGGTCGCATCTTTGGTCGCAATGTGATATTCCGCATTCCCCGTCGTGTCGTAATCACAACTGGAATTTCTGTGCCATCTGACAAAGTAAAAATATAATCTGCCATTTATTTCATTTTGCGTTTAATTTCATCTGCGATTACATCAACATCGAACCCCAGTTCAGAATACACATCTGTTCCCGGCCCCGACATTCCAAATCTATCAATTCCGACAACCGCATCTGCAAACTCAAACCACGGGGCAGCAGCAGCAGCTTCAACTGCAATAACACGACCTCGCAGTATTTTATTTTTATACTCTAAATCTTGCCGTCTAAAATCAGATACAGACACCACAGACACCACCTGAACCGCATCCCCCAGTTTTTTCGCAACATCGACCGCCAGTGGCACTTCGCTGCCAGTGGCCAAAATTGTTGCCCGCACATTTTTTGCCTGTCCTGGTCGTATAACATATGCCCCACGGTCCAGTTCTGCCCCCAACGGGGTATCGATTAATTTAATTTTTTGCCGTGTCAGAACAATACATGTTGGTGTATTTTTTTCCGTCAATGCCCGCCGCCACGCATACGCAACTTCAACTGCATTACATGGTCTGAACACATTCATATTCGGAATCAGACGCAATGCTGGCAACTGTTCGATTGGCTGATGTGTTGGCCCATCTTCGCCCACAGCAACACTGTCATGCGTCAGAACATAAACCACCGGCAACCCTGCCAACGCAGACAGCCGCATTGCCGGCCGCATATAATCACTGAACACCAGGAACGTTGACCCATACACACGCAAACCAGACACCGCCAACCCATTCATAATTGCCGCCATTGCCGCTTCACGCACACCATAATTAACATAATTCCCTGAAAAATCATCGGCCACAATCTCGCACGAAGACGCAACCCGTGCATTCGTACTGCCCCCCAGGTCTGCACTGCCCCCGATAATTTTCTCACCTGCCGCCAGCAACCCATCAATATACATCCCCGACAACTCACGCGTTGAAATCCACTGTCCCACCGCCGGCAACACAACATTTGGCAAATTATGTTCATCTTCTACGTGCACCATCGCCAGTTGTTCCATTGCGACATTTCGCCATAAATCTTGACCAACGACCGAAATATTTTTCTGCACCAGCTGCATCATTTCTTTATCGGACAATGCAAAGCCGTGTGCCTTGTGCGATCCTGCCAAACTAGAATCATATCCAATTTGTGTTTTGCACTGAATAAACACAGGCACATCCGATTTTTGCGCATTTTCGATTACACGATTTATGCGTGCCACATCATTACCCGGCACAGACAACACCCGCCACCCTGCAGCTGCCATACGTGCCGGCACATCAACATCTGTCTGTGCAACACCATCAATACTGACCCCATTATCATCCCACAACAGTATCAGATTATTTAACCCCAGCCGCCCCGCCAGTGCGATTGATTCTTGTGCGACACCTTCCATCAAATCGCCATCCGAACACAGACAATACACATGCGAATCGGTTTTATTTATTTTCTCGGCCAGTGCCATACCAACAGCATTACCGACCCCCTGCCCCAGCGGTCCTGTTGTTGCATCTACCCCCGGCATACCATACTCAGGATGCCCGGCCGGCCCACCAATTTTACGAAATTCATTTATATCGCCGATATTATACCCACACAATCGCAACACAGAATACAACAGCGCACTGCCATGTCCGGCGGACATAACAAATCTGTCCCGTCCACGACGAACGTAATTCGCATACAGCACGGTAACAACATCTGCCGCCCCCAGCACAATACCAACATGTCCGCTGCCAGCCATACGCACAGCATGAATTGCCCATGCCCGTACAGTCCGGGCCATTTCTTTTAAATCTTTGGAATTATACATCATGTGTGATATTATATCATAAAAAAGAGGATATATAAAATGTTAAAAATATGGACAGACGGATCATGTCTGGGCAATCCTGGACCGGGCGGCTGGGGATTTGTTGCGACCGATGGGAAAAACACCGCCGAACGCAGCGGCGGCGAAGACAACACAACCAACAACCGCATGGAATTAATGGCGGTGATACGTGCATTAACTGCGGCCCGCCGCCACAGCGAAATAGAAATTCACACCGACAGCCAGTATGTAAAAAACGGAATGCAGTCCTGGTTAAAGAACTGGAAGAAAAATAATTGGCGCACCGCCGACAAAAAACCGGTCAAGAACCAAGACCTGTGGCAACAATTGGACGAAATTGCTTCGACCAAGCAGTTACATTGGGTCTGGGTACGTGGTCACAATGGCGACGAGATGAACGAACGTGTTGACGAATTGGCCCGCACCGCCGCCGAAAGATTCAAGTTCACCCCCGCATAACCCAGCCCCACAATTCCACACTTAAACACTCTTGCCTGCCAGCAAATTTTAACACAGTGGCACCACCCCCCGTCCCCCACAGAATGCGAATTTTGGGTTCAGATTAACACTTATCAAAAATCCCCACTGATCCATCACCCATTTGCGAAAATTGAAACTGCACGCCCATTTCAGCCACCCTGCGGCGGCGGCGATTTGACTGCATGCCCGGTGCGAATGGTCGTTATATTTCCAAATATTGCCCAGTCTTTGTTTAATTCTGTACTTTCCCCGTTTTCTCATCAGTATAAATTTTGGAAAGTGCCTGTATCCAATAAAATTGACCCCATACGATACCGGGGCCACATTACATTTTGAAAACACCAAATCCAGGTTTTCTTGCACAAAATTCTCCAGTTGTTTTGCCAAGACATGCAATTGTTTTTTATCATTTCCGAACAGACAGAAATCATCGCAATACCTGATATAGTCCCGCCATCTCAGTCGATATTTCACGAACGCATCCAGTTCATTCAGATACACATTCCCCAGCCATTGACTGGTTAAATTTCCGATTGGCAGATTTATTCCATTTCCACCTGACCGGACGATATTTTCCATCAAGCATATGATACGATTATCATTAATTTTTCGTTTAATAATTTTCATCATAATATCATGATTAATACTGGGAAAGAATTTTCTGATATCACACTGCAGCACATACTTATTTCTTCGTATAAAGTGCATTACTCTTCTTGACCCTGCGTGCAGCCCCCGCCCTGGGATACATGCATAAGAATCCCGAATAAACATTTTATGCCAAATTGGCCCCAGCACATTTATCAAGGCATGTTGCACGACATGGTCAGGATACAGTGGCAGCATATAAATCTGTCTTTCTTTTGGTTCGAATATTGTAAAGACAACATATTTTGACGTACGAAAATTTCCATTTATCAAATCCTGCTGTAATTTCTGCAACAATTCTGTTTTATTTGCCAAGAACTGTTGCACCATTGCCTTGGACTTTTTACTTTTGACTGCTTTTTTTGCGGCCAGTTCTAAATTTTCCATAGAAATAAATTTATCCCACAGATTTTTATACGTTTTCACGACTTATTCCTTTGGTTGCGGTATTTTTTTTTACAATTAACTGGATTGCCACGCGTACTGCAACACTGAAAAGTGGGAAATGCATTACACCACACGTGGCAGTTCAGTTAATCTATGACATACGGATTATGAAAAAGAATAATACTTATCGATTCTGACGACTGTTCCTTTGAACGGTATATTTTCCCGTGCGGCCTGTATTTGGTCGCTCAGGACAGAACTGCCTGTAAATGCGACAAAGACATCATCATCCATTACAAATTGTATTTGCAGACAATCTGTACCTTCTTTACGTTTTGACTTGGTTATTCTGAAATCTGTGACAACGATTTCCCGGTTCAGGATTTCATCCAATCGTTTTTTCTTGCCAGGCATTGGCAGTTTATCTTTGGCAAAGTTTGCGAATTTATCGCATTGGCTGACATTTATTGCTTTGATTTCATCCAGTGTCATACTTTTATCCTTGTATTTTTTGTTTACATTCAATCGGATATCCCGGACGTTCACCAAGATTCATGATTACATCATCACGTTTCCTGATTACTAGCCCAGATATCCCCTGCGCTTTGTTTTCGACTTTTGCATGCATATTCTTCGCACACTCAGTCAGGCCGTACCATCCCGCCTTTGATAAAGAAGGCCTAATAAAACAGATATTTTTTATATCTGAAAAGTGCCATACGCACTTTGTCCCGCAGGTTGGCGAAACTTGTTCCTTTTCACACCAAGTACCCTTCCCAAGGAGCCCGCAGCCGCAAACACGGACGCCCGAAACCGGCGACCATTGTCATTGTCGTTGTGGACGTTGTTGCCACAGTTGTTCGCGCAATTAGACGCACAATTGGACGCATTCCCGTTGTCGTTGTTGAACACCCACGGGGACGCGGCAATAAGAACCACGACACCACTGCTTACGACGATACAGCCCATTCCCATTTTTACGTGGGAATCTGCCTGTGATTTATTCTGTATTGTTATAAATCATTATAATCTCCATTTGTTGTTTCCATTGGGGGCGGGGCGCCGCCCCCAAATCCCCCACCCTGATTTCCGGCCCATGTGGTTATATCCACATGGGCAATTCCGATTTCCGGTTATCAATCGCCCGCAGCCGCAAACACGGACGCCCGAAACCGGCGACCATCGACATAGTCGGAGTGGACGAGGTTGCCACAGTAGCTCGCGCAATCAGACGCACAATAGGACGCATACCCGCGGTCGTAGCGGAACACCCACGGGGACGCGGCAATATTGGGTTCTGTCATCTTACAATAACAATATTGTCCCCCCGCCGTGGCATTTTCAATCGCAGATTGGTCAGTCGCAATCAAACCGGAATTCCACCCATATGCCGTATTTTCCGGCATTACCGTTGTACATTTTGATACGCCATTAACAATCCCGTATGGAAACACCGCATGCCACGTGCCAGATGCACCACTTACATACGTATAAGTGGTACCACCAACCCCCAGATTCGCCGCCAAATCCGCAGGCGTTGCAATCACCCCAGATGGGTCAGATAGATAGTGGGGCTGAATAACAACGTCAGATGTAAAACTGTATGTAAATGATGATGTGGTATACGCATATTCAACACCATCGATGTACACTGACCAACCACTGATTCTATACCCCGTGGGCGGTGTACAGGCCGATGTTAATGCCGCAGGGGTAAATGACGTGTTATAATTCGCAACTCCATCCGCCGGCAATGTACCGCTTTCTGTACCCGCACCGCACGAATACACAACATTATATGTCGTTTTGACACATGTTTCCGCATTTGCCATGCCAATAATAGACACAACCGCAATGCACAGTGTCGTTATTTTTATCCCTTTCATCTTTGCTTCCTTTCTTTCATGTTTTCTTGTTTATGTGTTCCTATTCCCACTGGGCAACCAGGCGTATATTCCCAGGTTCCGTCCATGTATATGTGCCACCAGATGCAACCGTGATGCCCGTGTCATTGCCAAATGCATCTGTGATTTTATACCCAACAAACGTTGTACCCGCCGCCGCTGTGCACACCGTGGTGGACGGGGTAATGGTGCCACCAAACGTGGCATTAATATAACTGCTGACTGTGGTGCCATTATCACAAATATATGCACCGCCGTATACGTTTGCCGTCCATTGCGCAACCATCGTTTTATCCGTAGTGTACGTATAACTGTACGAACCACCTTTGCTGATACTGGTTGAATCTATCTTCCATCCGCTGAAATAATACCCAGGTTTATAACAGGTACCCGCACGATATGGGCCGCTGTAATACATTTTATACCCTACGGCATGCGATTCGGGCGGTGTGCCGGTCGCACCATCACCACACGAATATGACAGTGTGTACTGGGCGGGCGGTTCGGGCGATGTCTGCCGGCCATCGTCTGACCATATTGCACGCAGCCGAACATTCGTGCCCCATGCCCATGTGGTCGATGAACCGGGGGTCAACGTTTGTCCCGTTTCATTACCATACATATCCAACACCTGATACCCTTGCAATGTTTGACCATATGGATTAACGCATGACAAACTGGATGACGACTTGGGGGTAAAATTCGAATTATATGTACCGGTGGCATAGTCCGAACTGACGTACGTACTGTCCGAACAATAATTGCATAAATATGGTGCACCGTATGCGTTTGCACTCCATTGGGCCACCATCGTCTTATCGGTGGTGTATGTATAACTGTACGAACCGCCTTTGCTGATACTGGTTGAATCTATCTTCCATCCGCTGAAATAATACCCAGGTTTATAACAGGTACCCGCACGATATGGGCCTGTATAGTACAACTTATACCGAACAGTATGCGATTCGGGTGGTGTGCCGGTCGCACCATCACCACACGAATATGACAATGTGTACTGGGCGGGCGGTTCGGGCGATGTCTGCCGGCCATCGTCTGACCATATTGCACGCAGCCGAACATTCCCCGGCCATGCCCATTTGGTTGATTTGCCCGGGGCTAATTGTTCCCCCGTGTCATCGCCAAACATATCGGAAACAACATAATATTCCAATGTCTGACCATATGGATTAACGCATGACAAACTGGATGTCGCCTTGGGGGTAAAATTCGAATTATATGTACCGGTGGCATAGTCCGAACTGACGTACGTACTGTCCGAACAATAATTGCATAAATACGCACCACCGTATGCATTTGCCGTCCATGTCGCAACCATCGTTTTATCCGATGTGTACGTATAACTGTATGCCGTACCGGTGGTCAATGATGTCGAATCAATTTTCCATCCGCCAAATGTATACCCTGGATTTATACAACCCGCCGCACCATCAGGGCGACTGAACAATTCCCCCCACCCTATTTCACGCGATTCGGGCGGTGTGCCGGTCGCACCATCACCACAACTGTACGACAATGTGTATGTCGTGGGACACAGTTGCCCCGAATTCGAATTTGCATGGTATATTGCATCATTATAACTGACATTCAATGTGCCATCTGATTGGCCACTTATCAAATCTGCATAACAAACTGTGTCGCCGTTTTTAATGTGAATGGCTGGAAATGTTCCCTGGGTCGCAAACAGGTCAAATCGATATCCGTTGGATGTATGTAAACCGGTCACGCCACCGCCGCACAGTTCCATACATTCACCGTTGGCATTGCGAACCAAATTCGCCGCCGGCCCCAAATATGCCGTGGTACCATCTGGACATGCCGCATGCACAGACATCGGAACCAAAATAAATAACAACAAAAATTTATGACTCATTCCACATTCCCCCAATCAAAAAACCGCCCACATTCAGACGGTCAGGAGGTTGGAAACAATCCGATGAATTGTGCCGCTTATTCAATATATTCGCAAGCCCTCCTGACCACAATCAGCCAGGAGTTTTCTTGTCGTCTGGTCAACTATCAAATACAAAAACGCACCAAACGGCGCGTCCATATTTTCTTTCCCAGACGCATCGGCACGGGTTTCCACACCCCATCAGCAGAACACCTGCTGACACAACGATTATACAATATATTTATTTTTATTCCAAGCAAAAAAATCCCCCCAACGGGGGCAAAAACACGGTACCGGAACGGTCAAATCACCCGCAGATATTTCTTATCCACGAAATCCCATTGCAACGATAAACATTTCCACACTGTCTTTGCGTGATGACGGCGGTTTTATATGATGAACCGCATCAAATTTTTCTTTGATTTGCTTTAACAAATCTTGGGTTGTCCCCCCTGTAAAAGATTTACATACAAATGTGCCCCCCGGCTTTAACGCACGCAGTGCAAAATCAAACGCATACTCCAACAGAACCATTTGTCGAATATGATCTGTTTTTTTATGCCCCACTGTATTTGGTGCCATATCAGACACAATCACATCTGCGCTGCCTGCCCCGACAGAATCTGGTTCCATCCCCAGTTTATCTTCCAACCACCGCAACGCATCATCAGACGTAAAATCCCCCTGATAAGTTTCCACCCCAACAATTGGTGAAATTTCCAACAAATCCATTGCAAATATTTTCGACTTTGGGTACGTACGTGCGATATACTGCGACCACGACCCCGGTGCCGCCCCCAGGTCAACCACCACCTGGCCATCACGCAGGAACCGAAACCGCTCGTTCATTTCAATCAGTTTATATGCCGCCCGTGCCCGATACCCATCCTTGTGCGCCCGTGCGACATATGGATCTGCCGCCTGACGTTGCAACCATGCGACCGAAGACTTTTTCCCTGCAATTTTCTTGTTGGTTATTTTCATTTTATTATTTTGACCGAACTTGTCTGCGTTTCATCGACTTGATATATTCTGCACGCATTTTTTCTGCGGCATCCTTTGGCCCATTATACAGCGAGTATAAATTTGTCTGATTATTCCCAAAATACAGTTCACGTCTGCCATGATGGGCGTATTGCACAACCACTTTGTACCCTGTGATTGCACCGACATTATTCTTAACCGGCAGCACATCAGAAACACTGCTGATTGACCAATCTAAAATCTTATTCCATTTAATATTCATCTTTGTTTTTCCTGTATTTTCTTGTTCATCTGCTCATAAAACCTGGTTGCATTTTTCAGTGCTTTTTCCCGACTAACCAGACACATTTTTTCTTCATCATGCATAAAGAACACTCTACGTGGCTTATGATATTTATAATCTATCTGCACTTCGTACCCCAACAATACTCTGCCCTTGTCAAAATAGCTTTGATAAACCTCGACAGGTTTGGATACAGCCACAGGTGTCCAATTGAACCAAGTATTTATTTTAATCAAATAATCTTTGACGTTCATTTTACACCCCTGCTGGCTTTGGGCCTGGCTGTTGCTGCATTTTTGCCATAACGGCCTCCATCCCACCCATACGTTGAATCATCGCCATTTGTTGTTTCATTTTTGTATATTGTTTAATCATATGTTCAACATCACGCACGGTACAGCCCGCAGTTTCTGCGATACGTGCTTTGGCATTGGCGAAAATTTTTTCTGGCTCGGCCCGTTCAGACGCAGTCATCGCCTCCAGAATTTTAATTTGTGCATCGACACTGCCATCTTTAATTTTTTCCTTCATCGCTGCGACAGCGCCGCTCATTCCCGGCACCATTTTTAATAATCCGCTAAAATTGCTCATTTTTTTTATTTGCTTCAGCTGTGCCAGCATATCGTTCATATCAAACTGACCAGACATCATCCGCTGGGCAGTTTCTTTCATACCGCTGGGCATTTTATCCATTCCCAAATCTTTTTCTGCCGCTTTGACATCTGCTTCACTAAAATTATTTTCTATTTTTTTATCTTTCTTTTTTCCAAAACCAAACATAACTACTCCTTTTTCTTTTTTATTTTAGTTTCTTTTCCTGAATTGTCCAGGTACTTTTGCAAATATTTACCTGTTTTTGATTCAGGTATCTGAACGATTTGTTCTGGTGTACCGACTGCAACAACCTGTCCACCACCTGCCCCGCCATTTGGCCCCAAATCGATAATCCAGTCTGCAGTTTTAATCACTTCCAGATTGTGTTCGATAACGATAACCGTATTTCCCTGTTCAACCAGTTCATGCAACACAGACAGCAGCATTTTTATATCTTCGAAATGCAGTCCTGTGGTTGGCTCGTCCAGAATATAAATCGTCTGGCCCGTACTGCGTGCAGCCAATTCCTTGGACAATTTTATACGTTGCGCTTCACCCCCAGACAGATCCAGCGAACTTTGCCCCAGTTTGATATAGTCCAACCCAACCCGCTTTAACAACTCCAGTTTTCGGGCAATTTTTGGTACATTAACAAAGAAACGATACGCTTCTTCAACCGTCATATTTAACACATCTGCAATCGATTTGCCTTTGTATTTAACCGCCAGTGTTTCTTCATTATATCTGGCCCCATGACAACAATCACATTCCACATAAACATCGGCCAAGAAATTCATCTCTATCTTTATTTGCCCATCCCCCTGACATGCTTCACATCGCCCACCTTTGACATTAAACGAAAATCTTCCTGGTCCATACCCACGTGTTTTTGCCTCGGGCAGTGCCGCAAAGAAATCACGAATATCACCAAACACACCTGTATATGTGGCTGGATTACTGCGTGGGCTGCGTCCAATTGGCGATTGATCAATATCAACAACCTTGTCTACATTTTCCATTCCCTGGATAATATCATGCGCCCCTGTTTCCATTTTTGAATTATACAGCGACCTCATTAATGCTGGATACAACGTATCCAACAGCAACGTTGACTTTCCCGAACCTGAAACCCCGGTCAGTGCAATAAATTTGCCCAATGGGAATTCTACATCAACATTTTTCAGGTTGTTTTCACGTGCCCCTGAAACGACAATCGACTTTCCATTACCATCACGACGTCTTTGTGGCACAGGAATTTTTCTGACACCTGCCAGGTATTGTCCTGTAATTGAATCTTTGTTTTTTATAACCTGTGCAGGTGTTCCCGCAGCAATAACCCTGCCCCCATTTATACCTGCGCCACGACCAATATCAACCAGATAGTCCGCCACCCGCATCGCATCTTCATCATGTTCGACAACGATAACCGTATTATCCTTATCTCGCAGCATTTTCAATGTTTCCAGCAATTTATCATTATCGCTTTGATGCAATCCAATTGACGGTTCGTCCAACACATACAACACACCTGACAAGCCACTGCCAATTTGGGATGCCAATCGAATACGTTGTGCTTCGCCCCCGGACAATGTTCCCGCCATACGTGACAAGGTCAAGTACCCCAACCCCACATTTTGCAAGAAATACAATCTGTCTGTAATTTCTCGCAAGACAATTTTTGCAATGTCGTTTTCCTTTTGCGTCAGCTGATTTGGCAAATCCCGGAACCATTCCAGCGATTCGTCCACAGACATATCACACACATCCATAATATCTGCACCATTTATTCTGACACACAACGCATGCAGATTTAATCGTTTACCGTGACATATTGGACATGGTTTTTCGGATTGATATTTTGCCAGTTCTGTTCGCATTGCTTCGGATTCAGATTCTCGCCATCTGCGTTCAATATTTGGGATAACCCCTTCATATGGTTTTTCATATACGAATCCGTTCCAGTTAATTTTAATTGGCTCATTACCGCTGCCATACAGAACCAAATCTTTTTGTTCCTGGGTCAGTGTATGCCACGGTTTTGCCAATGGAATCTTAAATTTTTTATGCAGCGCATCTAACAGATGTTCAAATTGACTCAGCATTCCCCCTCGTGACCACGGTGCAATTGCACCAGCCAATATTGACTTAGACGGATCTGGCACCACCAAATCTGGCGACATATTTAACTGTACCCCCAAACCATCACAGTTCTGACATGCCCCCATAGGCGCATTAAACGAAAACAACCTTGGCTCAATTTTTGGCACAGTAAATCCACTGACCGGGCACGCATAACTTTGCGAATACAGTGTATCTTCGTTTGTATCCAACCGCCGCACCAGCACCGAGCCCTTGACCAATCGCAACGATGCCTCGAACGAAGAATACAATCTGGAACGAAACTCTTCATCATCAGAGTTTGCCACCGGCATTTGCAATCTGTCGATAACAACAAAGATATTATGTTTTTTATTTTTGTCCAAACCACGCACCGCAGACAAATCAACGATTTCACCATCAATAATCGCCCGTTGATACCCCTGCTTTATCAAGAATGCCAATTCTTTGCGATATTCACCTTTTCTTTCCCGCACCAATGGGGCCAAAATAAATATTTTTGTACCCGCAGGAATTTTCATTGTCCAATCGACCATTTCTGCAATGGTTTGTGATTTAATTGGCCGCCCTGTAACCGGCGAATGTGGCACACCAATTCTGGCCCACAGCAATCGCAGATAATCATAAATTTCTGTCACAGTCCCCACTGTTGAACGTGGATTTTTGGATGTTGTTTTTTGTTCTATTGAAATTGCAGGCGCCAACCCTTCGATATAGTCAACATCTGGTTTTTTCTGCATATCCAAGAACTGTCGTGCATAACTGGACAACGATTCGACATACCTGCGTTGTCCTTCGGCATAAATTGTATTAAATGCCAACGAAGACTTGCCAGACCCGGAAACACCGGTAAAGACCACCAATTTATTCTTTGGTATGTCCAGGTCAATATTTTTAAGATTATTTTCACGTGCCCCGCGAATTTTTATCATTCCAGTCATAGTATGAATAATATAACAAAAATAATGTAAAATTCAATATATGGGGCGAAAAATCCTTTTCGCCCCATTTTTTTATTTTTCAGTCTTGCTTGGCAATAATTTTTCAGGCACTAAATCCACACCTGATTTTTTTGTATACGCATCACCAATCTGCGGCACCAACTGTTTATTAACCCAGATATCGATACCACCAGCATTTCCGAACGTCGCCTTGTATTTTCCTTTGACTGGCACATAGTACACATCACCCGGCATCAGCACACGACTTAATTCTGTACGACCACGTGCA
This sequence comes from Alphaproteobacteria bacterium, assembly GCA_015062445.1. Taxonomy (GTDB): domain Bacteria; phylum Pseudomonadota; class Alphaproteobacteria; order Rs-D84; family Rs-D84; genus Enterousia. Next base: position 100,909 of record SUUQ01000002.1, read on the forward strand.
TCCTTAATTTCAACCCAGGTACCCGCTTCGCCAGTCTTTTGATTGGCCTGCAATATAATCTGCGCAGTTGCACGATTATTTATTCCGAAACGTTCACGCACGGCCTGTTTATACTCAGGTTCATTTGACACCTGTTCAACAACTGTTTCAACATTGACTTCCTGCATTGGTTCTGTGGCATCATCCGTTTTGGTCAACATCACAATCCCAAACACAACGATTGCAATTGCCACGAATGCCCCCAGGAACCAAATCCAGTTCTGATAAACGAACTGATAAATTTTACTAAACGTTACTTTTGCCCAACTTTCTTCCTTGATACTGGGCATTGCACACGCACTGACATCTTCATCATCCACTGACTTTGCACAGTTTGCATCGACCCCCATTTCTTGTTTAATTTTTTCAACAATTTCATCTGGATTCAACCCCAATTCCATTGCATAGTTGCGTGCAAACCCCAAAATATAAACCATTTCCGGGATTACTTTATAGTTACCATTTTCCAATGCCTCTAAAAACTCTTCACGAATACATAATTGCTTTGCAATTGTTGATATTTCACGTTTTCTGCGTCCTGTGGTACGTGCGTTACGCAACATATCACCCGCTGTTAAGTTTACAGGCACCTGTTCGATTTCTTGTACATTTTCTACAACATCAGTCATGCTTTACAATCCCCTATACTAGGTTTATTATCTAAATTCGCCCTAAATGATACCCCAAAAATCCCGAATTGCAACCTTTAGATTGCACGCATCGTCTATTCCGTTTACTTTTATGCGGAATTCAGACGAATTTGGCATCCCCGCACTGTACCATGCAGCATGTTTTCTGAACATTGGCACTGCGGCTTGCTGGCCATAGTATTCAATTGCATACTCCAGATGTTCCAAGACGATTTGCCCGATGTTTTTTGGTTTTTCTGCCCCCATAATTTCTGCCAGCACCCACGGTTTCCCCAGGATTCCACGCCCAATCATCACCCCCGCATACCCCAGCTTTTCCATCTGTACCAGGTCAGATTCTGTACGAATATCACCATTTGCGATAACTGGTATTGACATACTATGCACATCTGGATGCAGGGCATTTCCCAAATACAATTGTGCCCGTGTTCGCCCATGCAGTGTGGCAAATTTCACCCCACAGTCTGCTGCAATTCTAATCAAATCGTTCCAATCCTGGTGCGCATCATCCCACCCCAGTCGTGTTTTTATCGACACAGGAATTTGAACGGCCTGGACGACTGCATGCATAATCTTTTCTGCCAGCACATGATCCCGCATCAGATATGCACCTGCCCCGGCACGTTGTGCCACCTTTGGCACAGGACATCCCATATTAATATCAATCCACTTTGCCCCTGCATCTTGCAGGATACATGCGGCCTGGGCCATCAGACGAACATCTGCGCCAAAAATTTGTGCCCCCACATTACCTTCGTCCGCATAGTTATCAAAATTTCGTTTACAGTTTTTATGCGCCCCGACCAAGGAATGACACGAAATCATTTCCGTCACCAGTGGCACATTTGGTGAAAACCTCCTGATAACACGACGAAACGGCCGATCAGTAATTCCCGCCAACGGCGCAGCAAAAATTTGATTATCACTAAACATTTGTGATATAATGGCACCTATGAAGACAAAAATCAAAAAATTATTTCAATTTATTGGTCGTGCCTGGTCTGGTGGCGGCTATGGCAAACTGGGGGTTATATTAACACTGTTTGCATGTTTTACATTTACCGGTTTATTCTGGGGCGATGTCAGCATCCAGCGATTCGGCATGGACATATTGGAATTACACAATGTCCAGTCACAGTTAACAACGGAACAAGAAACATTAAACGAACTGAACCGCCACATTAAATTATTACAAAACGGCAGTCCTGATTATATCGAAGAACTGGGGTTAAAATACCTGAACATTGGCACCCCAGACACCAAGATATTAAAGATTTAATCCCGCCAATTGCGGGATTTTTATTTTAATTCAGCATTAAAATCGTTGCATTTAAATAGAACGCAAACACCAGCCACGCAATATACGGCCACACCAGATAAGAAGCCGCCCGGCTGATTGGTTTGAAAACGATTGCCATCCATATTGAGACTGCGATTAATGCCACCAGACACAGCAAAGCACCGCCAACGAACTGCAAACCAAAGAACAAATAACTCCACAACGCATTCAGCCCCATTTGTGCTGCGAACATTACATAGGCAGTTGTTTTATTTTGTCGTGTTTTTGTATTATTCATAATAATGAACAGTGCGATACCCAACAATGTATAAAGGATAATCCACGCAACAGTAAACACCCACCCATTTGGTGTCAGATTTGATTGAATCAACCCGTTATACCACTCATTTGCCCCTGGCGACATTGGCGAAAAGAAACCACCAATAATACCTGGGATAAACGAAATAACTAATGCCAAAATAAAAGTCCAAAATTTTTTCATTTTTCTCTCCTTTGATATTGAGTATATCATTCAGTATCCATTAAATACACAGGAACTATTACCCATGAAAAAACCGCCCATTCGGACGGTTAAATTCTTGGCACGCCCTGCAGGATTCGAACCTGCGACCTGCAGATTAGAAATCTGATGCTCTATCCAGCTGAGCTAAGGGCGCACAACGCAACCTATTTTATACTAAAAATAAAAAATATCAAGCCCGAACCATAAAAAAACACCATGCACACACTTTGCTACCTTAGTTCAACCCCAGGTTTTCTGGGGTCAGTTTCCCCATTGCAGCCAGCACCGCAAAATATGCAGATATTCGTGCGTGCTTTGCCCGTGTATGTGCCACCTGGGAATTCAACAATTCTTGTTCCGCATTCAGCACATCCAGCACCGTCCGCCGCCCCTGCATTTGTTCATCACGAATCCCATCCAGTGCCATTTTATTTGCATCTACACTGGCCCGTGTTGCATTTATTGCCGTTTCCTGGGCAACATAGATATTCCATGCAGATCTCAGATTTTCAACAATTCCACGACGTGCCGTTAAAATCTGTTCTTGGACAGATGCGACATTTGCACGCACTTTATCCGCATTCGCCATGGCATTTCCTTTGTCAAACAGCGGCACCCGCAGATACACCCCAACCCGACTGTCAGTTATATCATCAACAAACGGCACATTATCCAATCGCTGTACAGTCCCCCGAATATCAACCGATGGCAGCATTGTCTGGTATGCAATTTTTATATTTTGTTTTACAGCCGCCTCTTGTTCCGCCAGCGCAACCAACACAGGGTGCTGTGCCAGTGCCAATTCCTGGGCATCAAATACAGATTCCGGGAACATCCCATCTGTCTTATTTGTGTCGATATCAACATACATCCACCTGTCATCACCGCTGATATTTTTCACAGATTCTTTGGCATTATCGTATTGTGCGCTGGCATCACTGACCTGATAGCGCGCCATTTCCAGTCTTGCTGATGCCTGGGCAACATCTGTTTTGGTCATACGTCCAACATCCTGACCATCCTTTACAAACTGATAGTATTCCGCCAACACCCGTTCATTGTTCTGATTCAGTTTTAACACTGCATCTGCGTTCAGCACATTAATATATGCATTTATCGCATCCAAAAAAACTTCTTGTTGTGTTGCATACATATTCGCCTGCTGTGCAGCCAACAATCCTTGTGCGGCTTTGATTTTTGCAAACATTGCCCCTCCCTGGAAAACATTTTGCTGCACCTCCAGACCATATTGCATTGGCACATACTCAAATGACCTGTCTGCAAGTTCTGTTTTTGCCACCCCAACATTACCAGACAACCCCAAATACGGTTTCAGCACGGTTTTTGCCACATCGACTTCGGCCATTGCTGCTGCAACATCAGCCCTTTTTTGCCCCAGAACAGGATTATTATTATACACACTGGCCAAAACAGAATACACATCTGCATGCGCCATCCCAATACAGCACAAAGAAAAAAATATTGCACACAACGTCTTCATGTTCTCTGCCCCCCCATTGTATTTATTATCGCAGTGTTGTCTTAAACCGATGCAGTGCCCAAATCCATATTGCAACCCCTGATGCCATCATTGCCGCTGCATGTCGCCAGAAATACATCCAGTCCGGCCCCTTTAACATAATACTTCGAACCAAATATGCATAGTGACTTAATGGATTTATATAACTTATCCAGCGCAAAACAACAGGCATATTTTCCGTTGACACAATTGCCCCAGACAACATCAGCGATAAAAATGCCACTATAATCAGTCCCAACATTGCCTGCTGCTGTGTGTGCGTATACGTAGCCAACCACACCCCAACACCACATGCCGGCACACAAAACACCAAAAAAGCCAACAAGAACATAAACCAAGAGCCCGCAAACGGCACATGAAACACAATCATCCCAACAATAACGATTAACAGCATAACCAAAAACGCCACCGCCACATATGGCACGACCTTGCCCAGAATAATATCATACTTTGAAATAGGTGCCGCAATCAGGTTCTCCATTGTTCCTGTTTCTTTTTCTTTGGCAATTGATACCGCAATCAAAATCAACAATGCTAAAAACACCAGTATTGCCACCATTGACGGCACCATAAAGAACTTTGTATCCAATTGTGGGTTAAACAAGATTCGCACATTCATATCAATCGGTGTTCCTAATTCTGTCCCTGTGGCATCTACGATTGTTTTTGTAATTATGCCACGCAGGTATGCCTCTATACTGTGTGCCTTCAAAATATTCATTGAATCAATCAGTATTTGTATTTCTGCATTTCCCTGTGCGACATCATGCGTAAATCCACCATCTGGTGCAATTATTGCTACATCTGCCATACCACCTTGCACCGCTGCCACAGGGTCGATTTTATCTGCATTAACTGGAATAAACAGCCCTGTTCCGATGGCATGATTGTATATTTGATTCATCATCACATCATTTGGCCTTGCGTCCATAATAATTTTCAAATTATCCGCCTGGAACGTTATCGCCCCGGCCAAGACCACCATCTGCACCACAGGCATAATCAGTATTGCCATCATCAGAATCGGATCACGCAGCAATGCGATAATTTCCTTTTTGAAAAATCCACCCAGTACTTTGATATTCATTCCAAAGACCTCTTGAATTTTGCCACACAAATAATCAGTATTATTAATGCCTGCAGCCCTAAAATTGCATACAACCACCATATATCTGCAAACAAACTGCCCTTTAAGAATTGATCCCGGGTGATATCCATATAGAACCGTGCTGGAAACATTGCGGATACAATTCTGTAACCACGTGTCATATATTCAATTGGAAAAACAAATCCAGACAAAATTACCGTTGGCAGCAATCCAACAATTGCCGCATATTGAATTGCCACTTCTTGCTTTTTTGTTGACACGGAAATAAACAACCCAATTGCCAGGTATGCCAATATAAACAGCCATGTCCCGAACACCAATTGCCAATAACTGCCAACAAATGGCACCCCAAACACAAACCGTGCAATTGCGAACACCAACACAAACCCAACAAAACTAATAATTGCATACGGCACCACCTTGCCCAAGATAATATCCAGTCGTGTTGCCGGTGTTGACAGCAGCATCTCCATCGATCCCCGTTCCCATTCACGACAAATCGTCAATGTTGTCAGCATAATTGCCACCAGCGCAATTATCACAGCTGCCAATCCCGGTACTGCAAACCACCTTGAATTCAGTTCTGGATTAAACATATATCGAATTTTATATCGCAACACACCAGCATTATGATTTATGGGCACATCTTGAATTTTATAATATGAATTTATATTAATTGTATTCAGATAATTTGACACCGCCGACATTGTTGAACTTTCCGTTCCATCAACCAGCACCTGAACACTTCCTGCATTATTCCCCAGCATATCTTTTTCGAATCCCCCCGGCACAGCCAGTCCAACCCGGGCCCGCCCTGCAACAATTTCATCAAACAATTTATCAGGATTATCGATTTGATATGGTTGGAAATAGTTTGAACTGGCAAACGTTTCGACCAGTTTTCTTGATGCCATTGTTTTATCATTATCGACAAATGCCATATCAATTGATTTAATATTAAACTCTATCGAACTGCCCAGTATTAATACAATCAGCAACGGCAACAATAATGCCATCATCAGCGTAAATGGATCACGCCAAATATGCTTAAATTCTTTAAACAAAATCGCCTTGGTTCTGTCCCAAGAAAATATTTTCATCTGTTTTTTCCTTCGACCAGTCTGATAAACACATCTTCCAGCGACGGTGGAATTTGCTGAATTTCCCAATCGCGCTTTAATTTTCTCAGCCACGATGCCACGTCGACCCCATCTTTGAACTTCACATGGAACCTGGCCCCATACGGCTGCCACAAATCGATTACATCTGGTGTTGGTCGCATTGGTTTATCCTTTTTTGGTTTGACACTGAACAGTGTATTACCAAATGTTTTTTGTTTTAATTCATCTGGACTGGCGATTGCGATAATTTCTCCTGCACGCATCAGTGCAATTTGTTCACAGTTTTCTGCTTCATCCATATAGTGCGTTGTAACAAACACTGTCATTCCTTCGTTTGCCAGTTCACGAATTAATTTCCAGAATCTAAATCTGGCATGCGGTGCAACACCTGCGGTTGGTTCATCCAAGAACACGATCTTTGGTTGATGCAGCAATGCGACACACAGTGCGATTTGTTGTTTAATTCCTCCTGGGATATTTTTCACCACCACCCGAATATCACCGTCAAACCCAACAAATTCCAACAGCTGTTTTCGCCGTTCCAAATACAATTTGTTATCCATTTGGTGCAATGCCGCCGCAAAGTCAAAATTTTCTTTGACAGACAAATCGTTATACAGTGTGAATTTCTGGGACATATATCCGACTTTTTCTTTGATTTTGTTTTCATTTCCTGGGGTAAACGATATGCCATCAATTATCACCCGACCACTGGTTGCCGGCAGCAATCCACACAGCACCCGTATTGTTGTTGTCTTACCCGCCCCATTTGCACCCAAGAATCCAAATATCTGCCCTGGTGCCACTGCAAACGACACGTTTTTCACCGCCCAGAAATCACCGAATTTCACCGACATATTTTTAACATCGACAATTTTATCAATCATTTGCGTTTTTCCCTGCGTTTCAAGAACAGTTCATCAAAACTATTACTGTTATATTTTTTCAGCAACAAATCTGGTTCACCTGCTGCAAACACTCGTCCATTTTCCATCAATGCGACTGAATTACACCTTTCTGCTTCGTCCATATATGCAGTTGAAATCAGAACCAATATTCCGTTATTTTTCGCATTATCCAACAGTCCCCAGAATTCTCGTCTGCTGATTGGGTCAACACCATTTGTTGGTTCATCCAGCATCATAATTCGTGGCGACCGCAACAAAGCGCAAATCAGCCCCAATTTTTTATACATCCCACCCGACAATTTTCCTGCAGGTCTGTCCAAGAAAGTTTCCAATCGTGCCAAATGCACCAATTCGTCTTTTTTATATTGAAAATCTGCATCATTTATACCATACAGTTTTCTAAAGAAATCCAGATGTTCTTCCACCGACAAGTCTGCATATAAACTGTGACTTTGCGGCATGTATGCAATCTGTTCTTGGATTTTATCAAAATATATTTTTCGTCCATTTTCACGATATTGCACAGTTCCAGAATTTGCCCGCATTAAATCCATCATAATCCGAAACAGTGTTGTTTTTCCCGCCCCCGCAGGCCCAATAATTCCATACAGTTTTCCACTGGCAAATCGCATCGACACGTTATCCAGTGCGACAACATCTTTAAACTGTTTAAAAACTTTATCTACCCAGATTTCAATTTCATTCATTTTGCAACAACGTACTTTCTATTGTCATACCGGACTTCAGTATTAATTGTGGATTATCAAATTGTACCTTGACCCCATAAACCAGTCTGGTCCGTTCATCCCGTGTCTGAACATTTTTTGGGGTAAATTCTGGTTTTTCATTTATTTTGATAATACGACCTGGAAATTCTGCATTATTTGCCTCGGGCAAGATACCAACCACACGTTGTCCCACCGCCAATTTATACAGCACATCATACGGCACATAGAAATATGCCCAAATATCATATGGATTTGCAACCGACATCAACAGTGTACCTGGTGCGACCACCTCGCCAACTTCACGAAATTTTGTAACGACCATTCCATCGATTGGGCTTTTAACCAAACACCAATTCAACCGCAGATCATTATCCTGTTTTGCACGTATTATTTTATCGTATTCCATCTCAGACGCATGTCCACGTTCCTGCAGTTGTTTAATACGATTAAATTCATTATCGATTTGTCGTGCATTAATTTTATACACATCGCACGTCAGTTGCACCAACGGCTGCCCATTTGCGACCACATCACCTTCTTCGACCAGCACATCTGCCACATCTGATGCAACCCGTGCCGCCACCATAACATTTGTTGTTTCCAATGTTCCTGCATAATAGAACGGTCTTTTTGCAATCAGCAATTCGGCCGCCACATATCCACACACACAGGCGACCACAAACAAAAATCCCCACAAAATGAATTTTTTACGTTTTTGAATCATAAGTTAATTATGTCAAAAACACACAGAAAATTCGCCTGGTATGAATTCTTAATTCTACAAAATCAACCGCTATAATGCCCCGGCAAACACGGACGCCCGAAACAAGCGACCAGCGTCACTGTCGTGGCGGACGTTGCCGGCACAGTAGTACGCGCAACCAGTCTCACAAATGGACGCATCATCCCTGGTGGCGCCGTAGACCACCCACGGGGACGCGGCAAGATTGGGTTCTGTCATCTTGCAATAACAATAGTAACCACCCGCCGTGGCATTTTCAATCGCAGATTGGTCAGTCGCAATCAAACCCGTAGTACCTCCACCCGAAGTATTTGCTGGCTTAACCGTTGTGCATTTTGATACGCCAGATACCGCACCATACCAAAAATGAACCGTCCAGGTGCCAGACGCAGCATTGGTGTATGCACCTATGCTACGAGCACCATCATACAAATTCGCAATCATGGTCGCAGGTTCCGCAATCGGTACCCAATGCGGACCAATTTCAATATCTGTTGTATAATAATAGGTAAACGAACCGCCACTGGTACTGCTGTAATATGCAACCGTTTCATCATCAACAATTATCGCCTGGCCGCCATAGACATAGCCAGATGGGGCCGTACACATGCTTTCTTTAATTGCCGTGGGTTTGAAACTGGTGCCGTATGTCGCAGTGGTGGACGATGGCAATGTGCCGGACAACGTCCCACCATTACACGTGTACGTCACATTAAATACTGTTTTTATGCATGTTTCTGCGTTCGCCACACCAAAAACGGATGCAATCGCAATGCACAATGTTGTTCTTTTTATTCCATTCATTTCCTGTTCCTTTTTGTTCTGTTTTTTTTATTATTTGAACCATCTCTTATCAACTGGGGTGCCACGCCGGGGCAATGAAAGTGGGAAATATGCCCCACAACGTGGCACCCCAGTTGATTCCCCCCCCTTATTCCCACAGGGCAACCAAACGTATGTTCCCAGGTACCGTCCATGTCCATGATGCCCCCGGCGAAATAACAATACCCGTGTCATTACCCAATGCATCCAACACGCGATACCCCGCAAATGTCGCACCATCCGCCGCGGTGCATACCGTGCCGCTGGGGCTGATACTGTTGCCAAAGGTGGCATTAACATAACTGCTGTTTGTTGCACCGTTATTACATAAATACGCACCACCATATGCGTTTGCCGTCCATTGTGCAACCATCGTTTTATCGGTGGTGTAATTATATGTGTAATACACACCCTTAGATAACGATGTTGAATCTATCTTCCAGCCACTAACGGAATAGCCCGGCTTACGACATGTACCAACATCGTATGGTGGTGTGTACATTTCACCATTGGCAATCTGTTTTGATTCCGGTGCTATGCCAGTCGCACCATCACCACAACTGTACGACAATGTGTATTTTGTACTGACCTCTGGTTCTGACCACATCGCACGCAACTGAATATTCCCCGGCCACGACCATGTGGTTGATTGCCCCGGGGTTAACTGAACACCTGCTTCATCACCATATACATCCAACACCTGGTATCCTAACAATGTCTGATTAAACGGATTTTCACACGATAAACTGGATTTTGACGTAAAACTGCCACCATAATTTGCAGTTACATAATCTGAATTTGTAAATGGACTGCCTGGACAATAATTACACAAATACGGTGCACCGTATGCGTTTGCCGTCCATTGTGCAACCATCGTTTTATCGGTGGTATAATTATATGAATAATATTGCCCCTTGGTTAATGATGCGGAATCTATCTTCCACCCACTGATGGAATACCCCGGCTTACGGCACGTTCCTGCATTATGGGGTGGCGTATATGTTTCACCATTGGCAATCTGTTTTGATTCTGGTGGTGTGCCGGTCGCACCATCGCCACAACTGTATGACAATGTGTATTTTGTCACAGTACTGACCCCTGGTTCTGACCACATCGCACGCAACTGAACATTCCCCGGCCACGACCATGTGGTTGTTTGTCCTGGGGTTAACTGAACACCTGTTTCATCACCATATACATCCAACACCTGGTATCCTAACAATGTCTGATTAAACGGATTTTCACACGATAAACTGGATTTTGACGTAAAACTGCCACCATAATTTACATTTACATAATCTGAATTTGTAAATGGACTGCCTGGACAATAATTACATAAATACGGTGCACCGTATGCGTTTGCACGCCATTGGGCCACCATCGTTTTATCGGTGGTATAATTATATGAATAATATTGTCCTTTGGTTAATGACGTGGAATCTATCTTCCACCCACTGATGGAATACCCCGGCTTACGGCATGTACCAACATCGTATGGTGGGGTGTACATATCCCCCCACCCCATTTCATGCGATTCTGGCGGTGTGCCGGTCGCACCATCGCCACAACTGTATGACAATGTGTATGTCGTGGGACACAGTTGCCCCGAATTCGAATTTGCATGGTATATTGCATCATTATAACTGACATTCAATGTGCCGTCTGATTGACCACTTATCAAATCTGCATAGCAAACTGTGTCGCCGTTTTTAATGTGAATGGCTGGAAATGTTCCCTGGGTCGCAAACAGGTCAAATCGATATCCGTTGGATGTATGTAAACCGGTCACGCCACCGCCGCACAACTCAACACAGTCGCCATTCGCATTGCGATAACGGGTTGATTCCGGCCCCAAATATGCCGTGGTACCATCTGGGCATACCGCGTGTACAGACATCGGTATAATACACAATAATAAAAATTTACATTTCATCCCCATACCCCCAATCAAAAAACCGCCCGTTTTTAACGGCGGTCGGGGAATTCAAAAATCATAAAAAGCAATGACCCTGTTGGTCTTTCACATTTAATGCGTATTATATACACCAACAGTCCCCCGACCATACTGTCAGGGTTACAAAACAGTGCAGCCGACACCGCATTTTCTATTTAACGATGCATAACTGCACCGGCTTTTTATGGGTTTTTGAAGACCCGAACCGAAGTTCACTCATAATTCTACACAATATCTAATAAAAAAACAACATTAAAAAATATACATAATGACATATTTACGCCAATACACCATTGGCCTGGACAATCAGTTTAATTAAATCATCTACTTTTTTCTGTCCCATTTTTTGCCCCAGTTTATCCTGCACCCCCTGAATATTTTTATTAATTTGCTGAAATGTTTTCATTCCCAACTTGGTCGGCATTAAAACAACACTGCGTCCATCATCAGGGGACGGCACACGCAAAATCATCCCTGCCTTCACCAACGATGTTAAATTTGCACTTATCATTGCCCTGGATACGTTCAGTTGCATTGCCAACTGTGCGGGTGTATGCACACCTGGCACCATACACATTTGTGCCAGCACCCGCACATCACTGAAACGAATCGCCAGATTATCCAGCGCATTCATATACGCACGACAAAATTGTAAAATTGCAAAATGATTCATATTCGACATAACAAATCCAATATTTTTAGTTAACCAGTATTAACTATAATAGTTAACACAACTTAATCAAATCAACAAAAAAATACCACCCCATTATACTTCAAAGAAATCAAAGTTCAAACGTTGCCCCTGCTTACGATTCCCATAATCAATTTCTTGATAGTGTTCTTTTGCATAGGTTCCATACATAAACTGCTCTACCCTTGTACCATTTCTATCAAAGCAGCCCTGCTTGTAATACAGTTCCATAAAGTAGTTCTCATAGTAGTCCTCAGTATCCCGTTCCAATTTCGCCAAACCAAACTCTTCTCTTACCATCTTTTTGAAACAAAATTCACACAACGGCATTTGCACCATTTGCCCCCCACTCAATGGAAAAAATCCAGTATCAGTTGCGTTCACAACACCAACATAGTCCGCCGCCTCTCCTGCTTTGGCTTTTTTTGTCAACGCATTACATCGATACACATGTACTTTGTATCGTTCTGAAAAATCCCTTGTGGCATTATCCACTTTGTCAATATAGACATACATGACATGTCCCTGGGCATCGGTAAACATCGCATCCCCGGACAGCATCCGTTTCTTATGGTCTTCCGATACCCCCGCCAACAATTTTGGCAAACTTTTTGCCCTGACAACCCCCGGCTGTATTCCCATTTTCTTGGCAATTTTTTTCAATTCAATAACCAGTCCACTTAATCCACTCATCTTTCTACTTCTTGTTTTTACCAATTTCTTCAATATTTGTTTTCAACAGCACACGAAACTCTACCCGGCGTGATGCGGCCTTATTCTCGCGTCCATTTTTATCGGTTATCAGTTTTGAATAACTTAATCCATTTGCGGTGATATTTTGTTTCATATATTCAAAATCATCCACCTGGGTCAGACAGTATGCCAACACACTTTTTGCACGTGCCTGGGACAATGCCATATTATACAGATAATTTTTTTCAGAATTGGTAAAATCCCCTTCGATACTGTACGGTCCATCTCGCATGACACAGCCATATTCCTGACGCACATCACACGGTCCGGACGTATCGGTATGTCCTTCGATTCGAATTTCCTGAACATTATTTTCAAACTTTTTCACCTGTTTCAAAAAACGTGGAAAAAATTCTGCCAATTTTTCCTTGAATTCATCCTGCAGAATTGCCTGGTCTGATTCAAACTGTACAGCATCATCATGAAATCGCATAACCAGATCGGGGGTTATTTCTGCATTCCATTCTTTCAAATCATTGCGAAATTCCCTTTTCAGATTGCCATACAACTGTTCTTTTTTATCATGATATTCTGCGGTCATTTTCTGACACTGATCATCTATTTTATGCCTGTTTGTAATATCAATCATAAACGACACTGCAATGAACAAGAACACCAACATCAATGCCGTCATAATATCGGACAGCGATATATAGTGCGAATTATCATCCCGCCTTCCTTGCGCCATAATTATTTACCTTTTTTCTTGTCAATAGATTCATCAACATACTTTTTAATTGCTGGTGCAATTGTCTTAACCTCGGCTGCCGTTGCTTTCATGCCAGATGCAGTATCCTTCATACTGGTCGCAACATTTTTCATCTCTTCAGATGCAGATTCAAAGTTTTCATGCAACGCATTCACAATCCCCACCATCAGGTTACCCGCTTCTTGTAGTTTTTCATTTGATGTCTTCACAACTTCATTAAATGCTGTTTTCACATCTGTCCCCACTGATTTCAGCCCATCTACTGCTGTCTTGGCAGAATTCAATGCATCAACCGTCACCTGTGATTGTTCTGACAATGTCGCCAAACTTTCCAACGGCTTTTTCAGTTTATCAACCGCCGTTTCAACATCCGTCAACAATCCCGACAACTTATCCGAAACATCCGACAATTTTTTTATTTTTTCATCATACCCTGCCTGCACCGTTGACAATTCCGTCACCTGGGTTGTCAAGTTGTTTACCGCCGTGGTAAAATTATCAATACTTTCTGTAAACGCATTGGTTATATTGTCGTTCAACGTCCCCAATGCTGTTGCCAAACCTTCTTGTAATTTCGCCGAAAATCCACTGGCGAATACTTTCTCCATATTTTGAAAGAACACATCAAACTTACTGTTCATTGTTTCCAAATAATCAACTTCGGACTTTTCTTCGATGCGCCCCCATGGCCAACGTGCCACAAACGCACGAATCCCCGACAGCCCCACCCCGACAATACTGGTAAGAAATGCGGTTGTCAATCCACCCAGCAATGTTGGCAAACTCTCACCCGGATTTTTAACATTAAAATCCAACAACCCCAGCAAAATTCCTACAAACGTCCCCAGCATCCCCAGTGTTGGATACCATGCCTTGCTGTATGTATGTTTTTTCAGATCCCACCCCAGCAACCCCAGCATTCCACCAATGAACACAACATTTGTCCACCCCGTCAATCCCCACGAACAGAACCACTGCCCCAGCCCCACAAATGCCGAACCAATATCACCCCAAAAATAATACACTGCAAAACAAAGGCCAATTACACCCCACATCAGCAATGACACCCACACAGGTGTTTCCTGTGCTTCTGTCGTTTCTTGTACACCTTCTTCGACTTTTGGTTTTACCGTCCGTGTTCTTTTGCGTACAACAGTCGCATCTTTTTTTGCTGTTTTTACTGTTCTTGGTGCCATTTCTGTTTCCTTTATGTTTTTCTATGAATTCTATCACATTGTTTTAACTAAGACAAGTTTGTCGCCATCATTTTTTTCCCAATATCTGTTTGTGCCACATCAGGATAAAAGCTCAGCAGTTTCAGCACATCTTCATTTATCCGTGCCCCATATTCAATCAACAATTCAATCACATCTGCACGTCCTTTACCTATTGCCACCTTTATTGCGTTTGCCCCTGGCGCATCTGTTGCATTAACCATTGCCCACGCATCCAGCAACGCACGAACAATTTCAATATCAATATTCTGCATATCACATGCGATAATCAGCGGCATTTGCCCTTCATATAATGCCCGTGCATTAACATTTGCCCCATTTTTTATCAGGCATCGAACATTATCCACCCGATTTCCAATAATTGCCGTCATCAGCGCCGTACGTCCAATATCATCACGTGCATTAACATTTGCCCCATTATCAATCAGCATCTGCAAAACATCCACATCATCACAGACATTGGCCGCCAACATCAGTGGTGTCACTCCTTTTTCATTTGGCTGATTTACATCGGCCACATTACGCACCTCGGCCAATGTCAATGTTCTATTATTTCGCAACAAATCAATCAAATTCGTCATTTATACCAACTCCCACTGAAATGTAAACAAATCCTGAACAGTTTCATTTGTTTGCAAACTTGCACTTAATCCATTTATTATATCTCCACGATGCTTTTCCAATTCTTCCTGCAAATTCCAATATGCCTGACGCAGAGTTTTTTTATCCGCCTGGCACTTATCCAGTTCGCCACGCATCAGTTGCATCCGCTTGACATCTGTTTCTGTGACCATATCACGTGTCAATCGTTCGATTGCAGAATCATTATCCTTGATTTGTCGTTCCAGCGGAATTAATTTATCTGTTGTATATCGACTAATTTTATCCATCTCTTCATTAAAGAACACCTTATTTTTTGCCCTGACCCCCAGCAAAAAACGTTGAACATTCTGCTTGACCTGATCATCCATAACAGTCTGTTTTGCCATATCCATATTTGCACAGTATGTCTCGGAAACTGTTTGCAGGCGGAACAATTTTTTCAACACTTCTGCATCTATTGGCTGTCCATTATCATCCACCCCAGACAAGACCAAATGTTCTTCTTTTGTTAATGAATTCAGTGTCAATAGTTTACAGTTACACCATCCCGACACACCATTTTTCCGCATTTGTTCTAATTGTATTTCCCTGGTATGATTTCCTGTCACATCCAGCACCAACCGCACAGGCATACTGATATGTTGTTTTGCACGGTTAATCACAGTCTGACTGATATCATGGCTCAGTCGCAACACCTGGTCGTTTGGGACATCACCCCGTTTATCATCCATTGTCATAAAGTAATATTTTTGACACCGCCCCAACTCTGGATTTGTCAGCACAAAGGAAAATTCATTATCATCAAATACACCATCACCATCTAAAACAAACTTGCACAATTGCCAAAACATTTTTTGATGCATTGACAACTGTTGTTTTGTTTTATCCAGATTAATTCGCATTTTATTAATCACATCTGTATCCAGCAAATCCAAAACTTTCAATTTGGTTTCATGCATACGTTTTTCAATTGATTGTTCCATTTCACGTTGCAGTTCATCGAATGCCCGCTCAATATCTGCTGCAGTGCGACACGTCTTGCAGATTTGCAAGATTTTACGTTCGATATCAACCCCATCTTCAATTGCCCCCAGCACTTCATCAGACGCACCAAAGACCCCCTGGAACAACTTAAATTTTTCATTCAGTAATTCAAATATACGCTGGTCTGCACGGTTTGCCATATTTACAAAATTTATAACCACAACATCATGCAGTTGCCCATATCGGTGACAGCGTCCAATTCTTTGTTCCACCCGCTGCGGATTCCACGGCAAGTCATAGTTCACCACCAACGAACAAAACTGCATATTCAACCCTTCTGCACCTGCCTCGGTTGCAATCATAATTTCTGCATCATCCTTGAATTGTTGCAACAATTCTGCCCGATTATCTTTATTTCCACCATGGAACAGAACGATTTTTCCTTTATATCCATTCTCTGCCAGCACCTGGAACAAATAATCCTGTGTTCTGCGACTTTCTGTAAATATCAGTGCTTTTTTCTGTGGCGGATTATTATCACCAGAATTCTGCATTTGGGTAAACGTGACATTTAATGCCTGCAACAAAGTGTTTGTTTTTTCATCTCTGGTAATATTTTTGCACATATCCACCAGTTCTTTTACCTGACAGATTTCTTTATCCAGCTGCACCAAGTCCACATAATCTGAATCAGATTCTTCATTCTCTTCATCGTCATCCTTGATTAAATCCGCTTCGTCCAACAAATCCCCCAGTTTTTTATCCTGCACAACCGTTTCTTTACCATTTCTTTTATTTTCCAGTCGTTCCAGTATTGTTTCAAATGTCCCCTGAATTGCTGCGGTTGAAGATGCCAGTAATTTATACAAAACTAATTCAATCAAATGCCTTTGCTGTACTGGTAACGCATAAATACTATCACTTTGCAAGAAATCTTGCACCCGCTGATGCAATTGAACTTCCTGCTGCGACGGCATAAATTGAAATGTTGATGATTGACGTTGTGTATATCGAATATATTCCAACACATCTTTTCGCAATGTTCGTTTACAAAACATCGCCAATCGTTCTGCCAGATCACTTTCATCTGACCTGCCAGCACTGCTGTACTGCACACCGAATGATTTTCTATCACCAAAAATTCCATCATCTATGAATTGACTTAATCCGAACAATTCCAACAGCGAATTTTGCAACGGGGTTGCCGTCAACAGCAATTTTTTACGTCCATTTAATGCGGTTTTCAGCAGATTTCCAATAACATTATTATTCTTATACACATTTCTCAGCTTATGGGCTTCATCCATAACCACCAAATCCCATGCCACAGTCTGCAAATCCGACTCTTTATTTGCTGCAAAATTATATGACATAATTGTAATTTTATCAGTCAAATTCAGCATTCCCTTGATATAATTTTTTCCAGAAACGACAACATTGGGTAATGCAAACTTTTCTTCCAATTCCTTGGACCACTGCACGCACAGCGATGCCGGACAAACAATTAACAACCTGCGTTTACCTTCTGCCCAAAATTGCGACAGCACAATCCCGGCCTCGATTGTTTTTCCCAGTCCTACCTCATCGGCCAGCAGCACCCCCTTGGACAAAGGTGATCGCAGTGCAAATGCCGCCGCATCCACCTGATGCGGTTGTAAGTCCACCTGGGAATTCATCAATGCCTGTGACAATCCCCCTAAAACATCATCTCTGTTACATCTGGTCAGTTCATATGCAAAAAATTTTGCCTGCGGCCACGAAATCATTTTATGTCCTTTCTGTTTTTGCTATGCATTATACCACACATGTGGAACAAATACCTAAAATACAGCACCACACAAAACATATAGACCAAAACACACTTTTGTCAATACAACACGTAAAAAAATTTCTCCTGTCGCTCCTCAACTAAACCCGCCAAACAGGCGGTTTTAAATTTCTGGTCGGGGCGACAATGAGTAAATTTGCCAAGTACCAAACGCAGGCAAATTGTCACGAATGCCCCGCAGGTTTGGCGCATTTTGCACCAAACCGAGGGAATCCGAGTATATAAGAACAAGCATTGCGCAGTTCGCATAAATACGAGGATACACGCAGATTTATCACTTTTCAGTGATAAATCGAGTGAAACGTTCGAACCCGACAAAAGGATTTTGTCGTTTGAATCCGCACGTCCCAGACAGAGAAAAAACCGCCAAACAGGCGGTTTTAAATTTCTGGTCGGGGCGAAAGGATTCGAACCTTCGACATCTTGGTCCCAAACCAAGCACTCTACCAGACTGAGCTACACCCCGAAACGAAACCCATTATAACATGCTTTTTTCAGATTGCAAATTTTTATTTTAATTTTCTGCTTGTCTGAATACACGAACTTTTTTATTATATAGGTAATGAGAAAAAGAATTCTATTTTTTGCCATATTTGCATCTTTGACTTTCCCGACATTGGCGGCGACACGTGATGCCCGGCTAACTAACACAACCGGATACAATTATAACTATATGTATCCATACATGAACAATTCCATGCGTACTAATTTGAACCCCGGGGTCAGCACAAATCAATCATCTAACCTGATTGACACCGTGGTCAAGACAACACAATTACCCGCAACAACGCAACGTCGTGTTGTTGCCCGTCCGAATTCTGCCCGTACGGTTTCTCGTTCTGGGACACAGTATGCCGCCACTGCCCCCCAACGTCGTGTTGTCGCCCGTCCAAATTCTGGTCGTGCCGCCACCACTGGCGCAGCCATGGTTCGCCGTGGCAATAACGATCGTGGATACAACATACCAACAATTATTGAAAATTCATCCGATGCACGCAGCAAACCAACATATTCCGCCCGTTCTAGTGATCCAACAAACTTAATCAGCACCCAAACCGCCCAGCACATATCATCTGTTCGCTGCTTAGCAGATTACACAGAATGCATGGATAAATATTGTGTGCGTGAAAATACCAAGTACAATCGTTGCTATTGCAGTTCAAAATTATCCCAAATTGATTCCATGTACCAGCCCGCCATAGAACGTCTGATAACGCAAATATTAACAATGAAATCTGCAAATCAGTGGTCTGATTCTGAAATGAACGAATACTGGATGTCAACAATTGGCAAATACACCGGGGACAATTCATGGGAAAACCTAGATTCTGCATTGGACATTGACTGGGCATCGATGGACAGTCGTGTTCGTGGACAGAATGCATTCAACACCGCTCACGAGTATTGTTCCCAGCATTTACGTGGCTGTTTCTACATGGCATCGAACATGCGTGATGCCTATAAATCTGAAATTGCACGTGATTGCAGTGCATACGAACAATCCTTGCTGCGTCTGCAAACTGCAGCCGAGAGTATAATAGAGGCAAACAAATGATAAAATTTCTTGGTATTGAATACGGCCGTGGCTGTCTGCGCACGGCGATTAATGGCGGCCCTGCATTGGCGCCACGTGCCGTTCAAAACATGTTTCCAGATGCCGACTGGACATTTATCACCGCCCGTCCATTTGATGCAGCGGCCTGTGCATCTGATCGATTTGGCGAAAACTTTCAGATTCAGCAACAGATTTATTTCAACACACCATCCGAACGTCATATTATGATTGGTGGCGACCACTCGGTAAATTATGGTCATTTCATTGCCCTGCACGACAAAAAGCATGATTCGGATTTATGTTTAATATACATTGATGCGCACCTGGACATACACACCCCTGAAACCGCAGTTTCCCAGGCATCTGGTGCCCCACACGGCACAAATGTACGTGCCCTGTTGGGCGATGGTGACATGCGCTGGCTGGGTCTGCAAAAGCATCACCCTGCATTAAAACCTGAAAATGTATTTTATTTGGGAACACGTTCGTACGAGCCGGCCGAAATTGAATTTGCCCAATCCCACAATATATTTATTCGCCATGCAGACCAACTAAAATCAGAATCCGATTGGATTGCCGCTGCCGCTGAAATTCGCAATCGCATTGGCAATCGTCCATTTGTAGTATCATTAGACTTTGACGCAATCGACCCCACCATGTTTCATGATGTATTGGTACCTGCGCCGAATGGCCTGACACCAGAGGCAGTAAAATATTTTATTTCTGAATTTCGCGATGCATACAGTTTTGAATTTGTCGAATATGCCCCCACTGGGGATATCGCCAGTCAGAAAATCGTTCACGACATAATTGAACTGGTCACCAGAAACTAGTGCTGATTCAAATTATTAATAAAGTACACAACCTTGCCATCTAGATGCGCCCACGCAACCTGCTTTGCGTACTTAATTGCCGCCTGCATTTCTTTTTGCGCCAGGGAATTTTTTGCCTGTTCCAGTGATTTTTGAACTGCAAATTTATCCATATTCATAATCTGCCGCACCAATTTACGTGCTGGATACGACAATTTTCCATACGATGTCCGGCTGGTTTCGCCCCAGTCAATTCTGCGTCCACCTCGTCTGTTTCTGGATTCATCTTCTGCATCACGTGCGGCAAAGATTGTGTATTGATTTTTTCGTTGACTAACACCATCATCTTTATCCCCTGCCCACTTTGACAGCATATACGGTTCATATTTCAGTGATGCCATATACATTGGAACATTATCTTTTGGTTCTGCCTGATTTGCAGCCAGCGCAGTTGCCGCCTCGAACCATGGGCCATGTGCATAGTCCGCCCGCACATAAATATTGTCATAGTACAATTTCAATGCATAGTGTGCATTTATTTCTGGAAACGACAGCTTGCACACAAACCCGCACAGTCCCGACCACGGATTAACACCATAAACATTAACCCCGCGTGCCATCAGTATGCACTTGGTTCCGAACAGTTTTTCAATCTGATCCATTTGATAAATCTTATCACGGTCTAATTCCCGCAGTTCATAGATATTTTTGATAACAAAATCTTCGATTATTTCACGAAATTGCACTGTCACACCCGGGATATCGCCCCCTGGTGCGATTGCCCGCAGTTCTGGCGGCAACTGCCCCAAATACGGCGACACATCACAGTTATAAACAATTCGTTTCAACTCGTTTGGATTTCGCCGCCAATTACGTTTCAAATATCCCGTCAGCCCCACATGCCGCACACGTGGAGCATTCAGATTTTTTTCGTCCAAGATTACACCATCTTTCACCATACTATAAATATAGTACAAATATATTTCCTGTCAAGAACCGGCATTAATTTCCTCGCACATTTTATTATGTTTATAAATATTTCTGGCCAAATCATCACTGATAACATCCCAATCACTTGCCCGCCCCAGGATTGGGACGCACACGACTGGTGCGCACACATTAATCTGCGATTGTGTATTTCTGGCGCAGGACACGGCGAATATCATCACTGGGATGATGTGCAACATTTTCATTTACTTTCTCCTGAATTTTAATAAATTTCGCATAGTTATTTGACCCAAGTGCTGCAATTTTTGTATTACATTGTTCACCTGCGATTTGTTTTCCCATGAACCATGCTGCTACGATTGCCCCTATAAACAGTGCGATAAAATACAGTTTATTCATTGTTAAATCCTTATTAAATCCTTGAAAATTTTCATTTGCTAAAATTAACTTTTTTTCATATAATCTGTACGACACAGACAAAAAACGACTGCCGAATTTTAACGGTGGTTTTTTTTCGGCATGTTTTGAATTGAATTTTTCCCACTTTTCCGCAACATTTTGTCTCTCCATTATGTTGTTTTTTAACCACGGGTTAAAATCGGCAGTGCGGGCGATTTTTGTTGCGATTTTGGTTGCAAACCCATTTGTGCCCGCCATGGCTGAATGGGTAGACTATCCGTTTGTCGATTGCTACTCCCATTGCAGTTGGGATGGTGAAATTTCAGTCGATGGTGTCACATTACCATTGTACAGAGACTGTTGCTGTTCCGGCAGCTATCGTGGTTTACGTTGCTATGACGGTGGTTTAATAAGCTGTTGGAGAGACAGTGATTGTCAGGGATATGACACAATATCAAGTACTGCGGGGGCATGCATATCCAAATATGACCTAGATACATCCGAAGACTTATGTGGATTGGATCACAATATGGCTGTATTGTACTTTGAATCATGTGACGAAGGCGAATATCTGTCCGAGGTTTCGGGGTCGTGCAAAGAATGCCCACGTGGACATTGGTGCAGTGGCAGTGCAATAACCCCATGTCCGGTTGATACGTATAATGAAGAGTATGGTTCATCCAGCCCAAGTGCATGTATTGCCGCCGAACCCGGTTCCACATATGATTGTAATGATTATGATGCAGGATGCAGTTATGGCACCCCCGCCAGCAGTTCCGGTGGTAATTTGGTAACTGGCTGCAGTTCTGGCACATATTATAATAATGGCAATTGCGTCACATGCCCCGCGGGTTATTATTGCCCGGGCAGCAGCGCCAACTATGCGGCCGTTGCATGCCCGGCGGGTACGTATAATAGATACACAGGGGAAAGTAGCAGTTTGGATTGTAGAAGCATTTCAAGCGGCTATTATGGTACGGGGTGTGCGGCGGATGGTACCGCGTGTACGGCTTATGAATCATGTCCCGTGGGTTATTATTGTCCAAACGGCATAAAAACCGCATGCCCGGCGGGTACGTATAATGAGTTCACAGGGCAAAGTAGCAGTTCGAGATGTAAAAACATTTCAAGTGGTTATTATGGTGCGGGGTGTGCGGCGGATGGTACCGCGTGTACGGTTGTTAAAACATGTCCCAATGGATATTACTGCACAGGCGGGATAAAATATGCTTGTCCATCGGGATATGGTTCGTCTGCGGCAGGTTCGTCTGCGGCCAGTCATTGTTATACAGTGTGCGACAAGCCATGTACGCAAAGCGGGTGCCGATATGGATACAGTTGCACATATAATTCATCATCTACATCTGGATATCAAAATTATGGCGGGTCGTGCGATGCCGCCGCCAGTACATGTTCAATCGCATCACAAACATGTAATACCCCGTGTACATCTGTCGCAAATCGCGAAACACGCAGCGTGTCAGAATCGTGTACCCGTTCGTGCGGCATTTCAAATGGTACATGTTCATACAGCGGTTCAACCCGTATAAATACCGATACATGTGACGGCAATTATACCAGTGGTGGTTGTAAATCGGCGGGTGAGTCATGTTCGGGATGTAATGTATGGATACGCACGTCAACCGGCACATGTTCGGGCGGAACAATCAGCATCACATGCAATGCGGGTTATTATTTGTTAAATGGCACATGCGTTCAGTGCGAATCCGGATTCTATTGCACTGGTAATAATACTCGTACATCATGCCCCAGCGGCTATGGTTCATCTGCGGCAGGTTCGGACGCAGCCAGCGATTGTTATACGTCATGTACAAAAGCATGTACACAGCAGTCATGTCCATCAAATGCGACCTGTACACATGGTTCTACTTCAACAACCGGTACCCAGTACTATGGTGGTTCGTGTAGTGCATCCGCATCGACATGTTCA
>SUUQ01000003.1 GCA_015062445.1 Alphaproteobacteria bacterium
TGTTTCACACCAAATACAGTCTGCACCACCGCCGTCACCGCTGCCACCTGCGGCGGCATGTGCGCCCACATGTACACATACACACAGCACCAACGACATAAATAATGTCGTAAACAAACGGTGGTTTTTTTTCGGCATATTTTGAATTAAAATTTTCCCAATTTTCCGCAACATTTTGTCTCTCCACAGTGTTGTTTTTTAACCACCGTCAAAATTCGGCAGTTGTTTTTCTGTTCTTTCCCGCGTATTATATACTATTTTAGGTTTTTATACAACATAAAAAATATGTCGCGGGAGATTTATTTGACAATTTTATATCTGTGGTATAAAATGCGTGTCGCATGTGTTCAAAATCTTGGATGTGTGCAATTTGGCGAAAATGATAAACTAAGCTGAAAAAAAAGGAAATATTATGATTGAAAAAAATTGGATGACCCTGATTAAACCCAAAAAATTGGATATCAAGGTTGATGAATTTAATCCAAATATTGCAACACTGATCGCAGAACCACTGGAAAAAGGGTTCGGGTTGACATTGGGAACCGCATTGCGTCGTGTTCTGTTGTCGTCACTGCAGGGGTGCGCACCAATCTATGTTAAAATCGATGGGGTACAACATGAATTCTCGAGTGTGCCAGGTGTGCGTGAAGATGTGACAGATATTATCTTGAATTTGAAAGGTGTTTATTTCAAGGCACTGAGCGAAGGTCAGCATAAAGCATATCTGAAGGTCAAAGGGCCTGCAACAGTTACAGCAGGTATGATCGAAACATCAGGTGGTGTGGAAGTGATGAACAAAGATGCAGAAATCTGCAACCTGGATAAAGGTGCAGAACTGAATATGGAAATCACACTGGCAACCGGACGTGGATATGTGCCAGCATCACAGCATTCAGATGGATTGCCGTTGGGTGTAATTCCAGTCGATTCGATTTTCTCGCCAATTTTAAATGTGGCAACAGAAGTTCTGCCAACACGTGTTGGGCAATCAACAGACTTTGATAAACTGGAAATGACCGTAAAAACAAATGGTTCTGTGTCACCAGAAGATGCAATCGCATTCGCTGCACGTATCTTGACAGACCAATTGGTTGTGTTTATTAACTTTGAAGATCCAGCACAAATCAATGCGCCTGCAGATGAAGAAAAGGCAAAAGATGCCTTGCCATTCGATCCAAAACTGTTAAAGCATGTCGATGAACTGGAATTGTCTGTGCGTGCAAATAACTGTCTGAAAAACGATAAAATTAACTGGCTGGGTGAATTGGTCCAGAAAACAGAAGCAGATATGCTGAAAACACCAAACTTTGGTCGCAAGTCTTTGAACGAAATCAAAGTGCAGTTGGAAGCCATGAATCTGTCGCTGGGGATGGAAGTGCCAGGTTGGCCACCAGAAAATATTGCAGAGTTGGCCAAAAAGTACGAAGACCCATACAAATAAATTAAATTCTGTGGACGCTTGTTGTGTTTGTCGGTTTTCATGTAGGTCAACTACACTTCAAACCGTCAAACACTTCCAATCGTCTCACATAATTTAATTTCTTGGGGTGTGGACTCTTGTTGTGTTTGTCGGTTTTTATGCAGGTCAACTGCACCGCAAACCGTCAAACACTGCCAATAATCCCGCATAATTTAATTTCTTGCAATTTGCCTGGAATATGGTATAAAAGGGAATGCAAAATGACAGACAAGAAAAAATCTTATCAAGGTGCACAGACCAAGGTTAAGGGTAAAAAAGTAAAACCAAATACCAAGGTTGCAAAAAGTGATAGCGTTTTTGTGCAGATTTTTAATTTGATTTTTTATGGTCGGTCAAAGTATTAAAAAATTAACCCCGTGGTTCTGGCAATGTGGTCAGGTCACGGAAGTCTCAAAAAATCCCATCAATCGATGGTGGGCAGAAACCATAAGGAGTAATCAATGAGACATATGAAAGCAGGTCGCACATTTAATCGCGATACAAATGCACGCAAGGCCTTGTTTGTTGGTCTGGCAAAGAACTTAATCGAAAAAGAACAAATTAAAACAACCTTGCCAAAGGCAAAAGATTTACGCAGTGTCGTTGAAAAACTGATTACTCGTGCCAAGGTTGACAGTGTTGCAAATCGTCGTTTGACAGCTGCTGAATTGGGTAATGCATCTGATGCAACCGTTAAAAAGTTGTTCGATGTCTTGGGTAAACGTTATGCAAATCGCCCAGGCGGTTATACACGCGTGTTAAAGGCCGGTTTCCGCTATGGTGATGCGGCGCCAATGGCAATCATCGAACTGGTCGATCGTGACGTTAATGCGAAAAAAGCAACAAAGGCCGAACCTGTTGCGGAACAGCCAACAGAAGAAGCAAAATAACTATTGTTTTGTGTTCTTGTACATTTAACCGCCAGAAATGGCGGTTTTTCTGTGCTGAAATTGTGTAGATGACAGTAGTAAAATGGATTTGTTAATCAGATAAAAATATGATATAATAAAGGGGATTGAAAGGATTTTGTGGATGAGAAAATTTATTGTTTTTTCACTGATTTTTGCAGGTTTTTTGTCTGATGCTGTTGCAGCGGCGCGCCCAACGGGTGGTCGAAATAGTCGGGCAGGTACAGAAAACACATCGGTAAGCAGCCAGTCTAAAACCACTGCGGCACGGGCGGCAACAACAACCGCTGCGCCGGTTGTGTCTGCACGGGCCGGGGTCACACAAAAGGTTATTGGAACCGGAACCAAGGTTGCGGCAGCGGCGAAAAATGTTGTGGTCAGTGAAGAATGTCAGCAAAAGTATGAAGGGTGCATGGATGCGTTTTGTATGCTGGATAATGAAACAGGTGGCAGATGTATTTGCAGTGACAGAAATGCAGAACTGGATTCTGTGTTGGAGGAAATTGAAAAGTTGGACCAACAGTCGTATCAGATGGCAACGTTTGGGGTCGAAAAAATCGAAATGGGTAATGATGCAGAGTCTGCAATTGCGAACGCAAATGCAGTGGCGCAGTCTGTCCTGAACGAAAGCGAAAGAAAATCTTCACGCAGGTCTTTGGATTTGTCTATGTGGGATATGCAGGTTGATTTCGATGTAGATGATGTTTTTTCGGATTCTGCAGCCGTGTCATTGGATGGTAAAGAAGGTGATGCATTGTATCGGGCTGCGTCCCAAATCTGTATTGAGCAAATACCCGAATGTGGTGGCGATATGAATATGCTGCAGTTGATGTATGCACAACGTATTAAATCAGACTGTGCGGCATATGAAAACAGCTTGAAACAACAAAAGAATGCCAGTCAGCAAAAGTTGTCTGCGGCAGAACAGGCACTGCGAGAAGCAGCACTGGAGCAGTTGCGGACGGCCAATAAATATGACCTGGGGCAGTGTACGATTGAATTCAAAAAGTGTATGCAGACCACAGGTGGTTGTGGTGCCGACTTTGCGGGGTGTGCATCTGTTGCAGCCATGGACAGTACAAATGTTGTAAAGTCAACGTCCAAAAAGGCAAAGAATTATCAAATCAAAGGCGCAGTTACCAATATAGAAATATCTGCGTCAACATATGATGCGTTGTTGGCCAAGAAGCCGCTGTGTGAAACAATAACAAAATCCTGTGTTGCGGTTGCGGACCAGGTGTGGGAAACATTTTTACGAGAAGCAGCCCCACAAATAAAAAGTGCAGAAATAATAGCCGAAGATAATTTGCGTCAGAACTGTGTTGGAAATATATCGTCATGTTTTCAAAAGGCATGCAAGGAAAATATGGATCCTAATGATCCAGATGGGTCGTATGATATGTGTCTGAGCCGTCCAGGGACAATGTTGAACCTGTGCAAGGTACCGTTAAATGCATGCGGGATAGATTCGACCAGCGAGTCAGCAGCCGAGCAGTCAGATATATGGGACTATGTATTGGCCCGGTTGGCATCGATGCGTGTTGATTCATGTACACAGGAGGTAAAAGAATGTCTGCAGAGCGAAGACCGGTGCGGTGAAGATTACAGTCAGTGTATTGGATTGGATACGGATACGATAATACGTATGTGTCCATATGATAAATTGGTTGGTTGTCAAAAGGTATATGGCGAATCGGAGATAAGGGGTGATGCGGTATACGAAGAATTGGCGACTATGGTTCAGGGCATCATGCTGAACATAGATAACAGTTTCTTGGTACAGTGTCAGAATGCCGTGAACGAGGCGATGATACGTGTATGTGGCGATACAGAAAACTGTGATAATTTGACGGTTGATGATAATATAGGTGCCCGGTCGCTGGAGTACAAGATTTGTGAATATAAAATGTCAAATGATTCTATGGATGTGGATTATTCAAAATGCCGTACGGATGTGTCGCAGATTCAAGATGTTGAATTGGGACGTGTAGAGGGGTCGACCAGTACACAACTGGGGCCAGTGACACCGTTTGCGGGGGTTTTGGATGGTACGATTTATTGGGAATCGGTCGAAGTTAATGAAGATGGCAAATTAAGTACTGTGGATGAATATTTGGCGAAAGTTGATGCAGCACAAAATATGAGTGCGCAGCAGAAAGAACGTGTGAAATCTGAATTGGCGGTTTTGCAGGCGAATGTTGATACAACCATTGCCACAATAGAGTCGGATCCGACGGTTCAATATTGTATGTATGGGCGTGAGGTGCAGGGGATGAAGACGGGTGATGCAGACAGCCGTGTGCGTAACCGTATTGGTGAAAAGTCGGCAGATGCGGCACGTTTCCCGGAATTGACCAAGCAGATGCGTTCGATTATTGCATCGTCTGCGTTAAAAATTGCCAAGGATAATTATTATAAAAAGTATGACGAGTTGAATGAAAAGATGTTGCAGGACTATGCAGAATTGGGTGAACGCATGGCGGAAATTCAGGGCGAAAATGCATTGGATGCACGTCGTGAAATTGCACGCCAGGCATGTGTGAACTTTGCCGAGGCTGTGGTTGCAGGGGGGGCGACAGCGGTTGCGGGAATTGGCTTGGCAGGTAATGCAGGGTCTGGTAGTGCAAATGGAGAAGATTCATCAACACAGTTGCAGTTAATTGGATCCAGACAGTTGAACGAATGGAATTACAGGGAAACTATTACATCGACATTTGAATGGGAAACTTTGAAGTGCGAGAAGTGTGTCAGATCTACGGATTGTGCCAAAACGAAAAATCCGTTGTTTGGTAATAAGTACTGCAAGGATTGGGCAGAAGAAAAAACAACTTGTTCGACAACACAGTTCTGATAATATTAATCCCCCGTTGGGGGGATTTTTAATTCAGGTCTGATGGAGTGCGGATTATTCGTATCCCCAGTGATTCCCATTCGGGAACTAATTTGTCCAGGTCCATTATGTTTGTCGCAGCCAGATATAATACAGGGCTTAGATTTGTTGTTTCGGCAATAGATGTTAATTCACGGATTGGGGATGGACGTACAATTCCATTGGCAAACCAATTTTCAGTGTCAGTAACCCAAAAGTTTGTGTCGCTGTGCACGGCAATTGCGTGGGTGTCAGTTATGACCAGATTTTCACGGATTTCAAATTTAATGTTTTGTGATGTTAAATATTCTGTTATGTCAATGCTGGGGGATGGTACGTTTTCTGATTGGGGCGGATTATCGTTCAATTCAGATGGTTCTGAATCAAATGTCAGGTCGGTAAATGTTGGTATGGATGTAAATTCAGGTGCCACATCAGGAATTTCAATGTCGAAATCTGACGGAATCGGCAGTGTGTCTGACTGATCGTCAAAATCTGCGTCAGATGTGCTGGGGACGTTTGATTGTGACGGTACGTGGTTAAATGCAGATGGTTGAGATTGGGCAACTTTGTTGCGGGCACGCAAAAATGCAATGTGTAATTCTGGGGGGATGTCAGGGGACAAGTCGCCCGGGGTGTCGGCACTGGCAGGTGGCAGGGTGGGTGTGATGGATTCTGCTGGTGTTGGGGCTTTTTGGGCTGGTGTGCTGGGGGCGGGACGCAAAAGTGATGGTATTTGAATTTTTGGTTTTGGAATCGTTATTAATGGTTTCTTGGTTCGTACAATCAATGCGGTTGATGCGATGTATAATGGCACCATCGCCAATATTAATAAGCCAAATACAAAACCACCAAAACCATGCAATTCGGCACGCATCAAATGGTGCCACTGGGGCCCGGAAAACAGGTTGAATTTGAACATGAAATACAAAATTGCCCACATCGAAATAATATAGCAAATCGTCCATATGATTGCATAGCGATAGGACTGGAAAAAGGTTAATATTTTGTTCATTTGATTTTATTATAGACAACAAATGCAATTTGTCAATAGAGATTATGAAAAGAAAATTGTTTGAAAAGGGCTTTTTTTATGTTTGATTCTGTGGTATAATGACAGGGATAATAAACAGGGAGAATGCAGATTATGGCCATGGTTTCAAAGTTGTTTACTGGTTCAATCGTATCGTTTGGATTGTGTTTGATGATTTGTGCAGCAGATGCTGCGACAGGACGCGGTGAGTACAGTAATGTGCGTGCTGTGTCAATCGGAACAGGAACGGGGGCAGGGCGCATGCCATCAATGCCAGTTATGCCAATTCATACATTGGGAAATATTTCAACAAATCTGCCTGATAATGGTGGGGTGCCACAGGTAAAGCCAAAACCAGAGCCAGAACCAGAGCCGGAGCCAGAACCAGAGCCGGAGCCAATACCGGAATGTCCAGATGGTGGGGTGAAAAATTCAACGTATACAATTGAAAATTGTATGACTGATGTTTTTAATTGTGTGAATAATGGTGCATTGCCCAATGGATTAAATGATTTGTTTAATGAAGATCTGCGAAATGCCATTGTTAATGGGATGGGGCTGTGCGCAGTTCAGGTGGAAAAATGTGTGACAGATGTCAGACGTGATTGTAAAAATGTTTATCGTTCAGCGGCAGATGTCTGGATTGACTTTAATTCACGCCGTGTTCAGCCAGAATACTATGCGTTTGTGCTGCGTAAAACAGGGCTGACACCAAATCAGGCGGAAAATACGTGCAGATTGCTGGATAAAAATACATATGGTCCATCGTTCAGTGCAGTGGCAAATGATGGAAAAACAACCGCCGAGTATAATAAAACACTTGGGGCATATAATAGTCAACAGGGCAATGTGCTGGTCAAAACAAATCCGCAGGGGGTTCGGGTTAATGATGGAAACCCAGGTGTGGATGGTCAACGTGGGCACTATGCACGGTGGGATGCGACAACGGCAACATGCTTAATACGCGTTGCAGCATATAACAAGGACAAGCATATTACAAACAGTTGGCTGTTCGGGGCCGTTGGTGATGACAGACCAGCCGAGGTATGGCAACCTGCCGGTGATACATTCAGTTGTAACAAGGATTTGTTCGGATTTTCACTGATGAAAGATACCAGTACGGCCGCAGTCGTTGGGGTTGGTGGTGGTACACTGGTTGGGGCCGGTGTCGGTGCAATCGCAGGACATGGAAAACGAGACTTTGACTGTGAACGGCAAAAACATCGCGAAATGCTGATGGAACAAATCAAGGATAACAGAACAGTTGCAATTGTTAACGAATATATTAACAATGATGTTAATGTTATTGATTCTGTGATGTCGATAGATTCGTGCTGGGAAATTGTTGAACTGTTCGATAAGTATAATCAGTTCAAGACCGCCGCACGTGAATGCGAGGGGGCAAAACTGGCTGCAGATGAATATTTTGAGGCATTTTTGTCGTGTGATGGTTATGAGATACTGGATGAGTGTATCAAAGAGGTTGCAAAAACTCAGCCAATGTTTAAAGAATGCCTGAACAAAGATTTTACATCGCCCCAGCAGTGTGTCGATCATCTGTATAAACTGTACAGCGAAGGCGAAATTGCGGTTGATAATGCTGAAATTTCTGGGGAATGCACGTTCAAGGCATTAAACCTGGATCGGCAAAATCCAAACAGCAGTTTGTATTGCTGGACCGTGGGTAAATGTGTGCCTGTGTCGGATACAAACAAAGAATTGGCACGTTTAGATAATGTCTTTGACCAGGATGTATCAGAATTGATGATAAAAGGCGAACAAACCAATATGGGTAAAAGTATCGGTATTGGTGCAGCCATCGGTGCAGGAACAGGTGGTCTGGCAACAGCAATCACGGCATTTGTTGAACGTAATAATATTAATTGTCGTGTGGGCGATGGACTGGAGCAGGTTGGATTTGGAAAATCCTATTCAATCGACAGTTTGAAAGATTTCTATGTTAAATGGAATCTGCGTTTGCCAGATGTTGTTGCGCCAACTGCGACAATTTCAGACTGTGTGTCATGGCGGAATACCTGTGCAACATTTACAGATTTGGAACAGTGCAAATCGGCCCAGTTTAATTACAAACCGGCAGGGGCCGCAACCACGACACTGATTCATGGTGCCTGTACGGTGTCGGGCAGTGCATGTGTTGAAAACTATGCGGTGGCAAAATCGCACGGTGCATGTGAATAAATATTTATCCCCCGTTTGGGGGATTTTTTGTTTTTGGACTTGACCAATTATCAATAAACATGGCACAATTAAACACGTCTGGTGGATGTCATCCGAGAGAGTGGAAATATGAAGCGTTTTTTTTGTCTGTTTTTTATGCTGTTTTGTTTTTTGGCTGGCCAAAATTTGTGGGCGGCGGGCGATGATGTTTCGTGTGCTGATTTCTGCGATGGATGTGACGGCTGTTTAGATGTTTTGTATGCAAATTGTGATGGCGGTGGAGAACCAACTTCGTGTTATCTGGTTGAACAGCCGGGCAAGGCCTGTGGGGATATGGCTGAATCAAAGTGGGCAGAATATGCGGTTGACTGTGAATACAAGCAGACAACTATATATTGCAAGGTGTCTTTTGATAAAAATGGTGAACAAGTATCTGAAACCGATGAAGAAATCCAGGATATGACTGTAGAGACTGGGAAAACAATTACACTGCCAGATGCAAGTAATGCATACAGTTATACGGGACACAGTTTTTCTGGGTGGGCAAGCACGGCAACAGGTGCAGCGGAATATCCGGCAGGTGCCACATATACTGCGTATTGCGGTGCGTTCAATAAAAATATCACGTTGTATGCAATTTGGGGCGAGTGTCCCGCAGGTACATGGGCAACAAAAACTGGGTGTCAAAAATGTCGCGCAGGTACATTTTCAGATGCGGGGTCGGCATCTTGTACGTCATGTGCTGCGGGATATTATTCCACAGAAGGGGCAGGCAGTTGCAGCAAGGTTCAAGATGGATACTATGCCACAGGATGTAACGAATATGGTAAGGAATGTACGGGACAAGAAATTTGCCCGTTGGGGCACTATTGCCAAAATGCGACAAAGTTTGCATGCCCAGCAGGTTCGTATGCAGATGTGACAGGTACATCAAATGCAAATTGCAAGCAATGTGCAGCAGGAACCGCCAGTAATACAACTGCGCGTACGACCGCGTGTCCTGCATGTGCAAAAGGGACATATACAAATATACTGGGGCAGACATCTTGCCTGTCATGTAATGCAAACAGGTATACAAATAAGGAAACTGGGGCGACACAGTGTACGTCTTGTCCATCATATACGTATGCGTCTGCGGGGTCGGTGGGCGAAGAAAGTTGTATATATGAAACATGTCAATCATATTTGAATTCCAATAAGTCATCTATTATCAATTTGGGATATGATTGGGATGCAATGAGTGAAAAATGGGCAGAGTCATGTGGCAGCTTGTCTGATGGATGCTATGTGGTTGAGCCGTATGGCGATTCGTGGGATATTTTGCAATATCGTTGCTGTGATGGCTCAATAGAACAGTGTAAATTGCCAGACAATTTTACAGAATGTAGTGTTGCGTGTACGGATATAGATAAGAGTACGTGCCCGTCTGGGGTGTCGTGTACAAATGACGATATGAATGCTGCGTATACATGCGCAGGCAAGATGTGGAACGGCGATTCGGTTTGTTATCCCGATACGGGGATGTGTTTGTGCCCGTATTTATCCAGTACAGTTATGTGTTCAGAAAAATTGGGGACAGGGTGGATTGGATCCTATAATCGGGATGCAAAAGATGAAGAAGATGCGAAAAGAGAAAATTGTTATAAAGAATGCTCGGTTAATTGCAGTAATGATACCAGTTTGCCATGCCCAGATGGGGCACTGTGTGTTTGCCCAGAACATGCAATCTGTAACACGCCTGCGGGGGCGGCAATTTCGGGAAAGCAGTATTATGGCAGTCAGACATGTATAACAGATACGCCGTTGCAGCGTTGCACAATCAGCGATTTTTCATGCCCACATGGGTATACAAAAAATGCAACTAAGTTTACATGTGATGCAAATATCTATGGTGTAACACTGGATAATCAGCAGGCAACAACCCCAGGTACAACAACACTGTATTATTACTTTGGACGTGATGAATATTATACTGGCCAGGTCGGAACCACATTGACGGGACGCGTGTATAAGATTACTGCTCCAACACGTACAGGATTTGTTTTTGGTGGATACTGGTCAGAAACCAATGGTACAGGTACACAATATATTACCCAGTCATCAATTGATGGGTTGTATAAATTGGTGCCACTGTCGGGGACAAATACAACACTGTATGCCTATTGGACTGGGGTGCCGTATACGGTTACACTGAATTTGGCAACAGATGGACTGACGAATGCGCCAATTATTGAAAGAGAAGGGACAACTAAATTTCATTACTATTTTAATACGACCGGGACATATACTTACTATTCGCAACGCAGTGATGATACACTGTCAGGTGGATTTAGTGGTAATAAAATTACAATTCCTGTGCGCCGAGGATATAAGTTCTTGGGATTCTTTACCGACAAAGATGGGGGCGGTACCAAATATGTTGATGCAGATGGAAAAATTCTGAATGATATGTATAAATCTGTTTCCCAGGATACAACGCTGTATGCACAATGGGATGCGATTGAGTATACAGTGACATATTCTTGTGGTTGTACGGCCGAATATGGCGATAAGTGTACGGGAACTCCGCCTGAACAAGTTAAAATAAAGTATGATGCCGAATTTACACCTGCGCCAAAGCCCGAAGGTGATACCGCGTGCAAGTATCAGGGTGGGGCGTTTATGGGATGGGCGGTCAGCGGGACCGAGGATGTCAAGGAACCTGCCGTTGCATTTGTGTGGAAATATCCGGAAAATAAAACACTGGCGGTAAAGTGGGGAACCTGTCAGGTGGGATATTATTGTCCACCCGGCACGGACAAGAAAAAACAGTGTCCAATTGGATCGACATCAGATGTTGGTGCATCGAAAATTACAGATTGCTTTCTGAAAGGAGGCGAATCTAAGATTTGTAGCGCTGGTGGTTGTTTTACTTTGCCGGCCAATATGGAAAAAGTTAATTTTTCGGGGGCGGTTTTATAGTGTGCCCGTTTGTTTTCCCCCCATAGGGGATTGGTGCAGATAAAATTTTGATGCCGCGCACAAATGTGTGCGGTATTTTTTTATTGGTGGTGCGATTGCCGGATGTCTGGGAATCGTATTGAAAAATGTGGTGCAGATGTTTTCAGGGGGGGGCGATGGGGATGTTGCGGTGCAGAGAAAATCCCCCGATTATGGGGGATTTTAATTGTTTTTGATTATTGTTTCGGTGGTGTTTCCTGGCATTTTCCAGTTGTTGCCGATACAGAGACCTTGCGGCATAGTGGATCATCGCGGCTATAAATCGATTCTTTGCATTCTTGTTCGCCAACACCGGTTGATATGATGTTTTCTTCGGCAATTGCGAATGGTTCTGTCGTTAATAAATCACGGACGGCATTTGCACGATCTACAGATAATTTTTCATTGGTCATATCGATGCCCTGTTTGAATTTTGTTCGGTCGGTGTGGCCCGTGACATAGATGCAATATTCGGTCCCATCAGGCAGTAGTGCTATTTCTAGAAGGAGCTCTTCCTTAAATTTCTCGATTTCCTTTTTCGCTTCTGATGTAATGGTGCTTTTGCTGGGCTTGAATGCAGTGTCGGAACTGATGTTAAGCTCGGCAAATGGCTCTATATTTAGTTCGGACATGTCGATATTGAGATTTTCCAATTTTACATCTGTGTTTAGCTTGTTTTCATCAATTTCTTTCAGGCAGTATTGACCAATTTTTTTGTACCCATTTTCGCAGATACATTTGCCGGATGATTCAGTAAAGTGTTTTGCAGAATCGCAAACGCATTCGTTACCTTGTTCTATGGTATTTTCAATGCATTCACAGTTTTTGGAATCAACGTTTTTAACCAAACCGATCAATGGGCAGTCGTTATTCGATTTTTCAATGCAGTTGCCGCTGGTATCGATGATTGGTTTGTCAGATGGGCATTCACACTGTTTTTTTGTGGAATTGTATATTCTGTCATTTTCGCATTTTTGACAGCCGTGATCCGGATGAAAATATTGGGTTTTAGGGTCATTGCATGTACAGTTCGGTGACGTGCCTTTCCCATCTGTTCCGGCGAATTCAGAACATTTTTTTGCCGGCAGACTGTCAAATTCTTTCTGGGCGTTTTCAAATGGTTTGCGCAGTGGCTCGTACTCTGCGGCGATTTTTGCAGATTTGTCCTGTTTGTCGGCACCAGAATTTATCGCCTGGTTACCGGCCAATGTCGCAACCGCGCCAATGCCTGCAGTCAGGGCGCCGGTTTTTAACTTTTGCGCAGTGTCAGATTTCTGCTGGGCCCAGGCGATTGCATCTGGACCGTCAGGGTTCATTAATGCACGGGCCAATGATGTATAGGCACCAGATGTCTTGCCAATGGATATGTCGTCATATAATCCAGATGTCGCAGAATCCAGTATCGGTTCTGATTCAATCCCAGGGCGCATCCCCAGTGCCGTCTTGCGTGTTTTCAGGTCGTTGGCCAGGTTTACATATTCGCTATATAAACCAATTAATTCGTTGCCACCAGGTAATTCAACGTCTGTTTCGCCACCGGCGATGTTTATGCCACCACCATAGTTGCAATGGAATGTCGACAGGTATGCACGCATGGCCGTTTCAGCATCTGCATCGGCATTTTGTTCCGCCATGGCAGATGCCAGTTGCATGCCGCCAATGCCAACGGCACCAATGCCCGCTGCACCCAATAATTTGTTTTCGGTGGATTGTTCTTTTTCACGCATCTTTTCGGCATTTTCGGTTAATTCATCAATCTTTTTCTGGGAATCTTCCTGGCTTAGTACGTTTTTGACAACACATTTTGTGCCATCTTTGTTAACGTTGTATCCTGTTGCACATGCAGTGATGACGCATGTCATTTTGTCGCCAACCCGCTTGAATTGTCCGGCGGTTGCGTTGGAATCAATCTTTTTTGCGTCGTCATCGCATTGGTCGCCACGTATGCTGGTACAGGATTTTTTGTCATCGCTGATGCGGTATCCATCGTTGCAGTTGGTAACTTCGCAGTATGCCGTTTCGCCGTTACATTGCATTGTTCCAGTTTTTGCGTTTTTGGGCAGTGATGGTTTTGTCGTACCGGTGCATGGTTTTGTGTATTTGCCAGTGGCGGGGTCCTTGGGCCATTCGGTACATTTTCCATTTGTCGGGTCGTAACCACATTTGCATGCCAGTGCGATACACGTTTCTGTGCCAGGTTTAATACCAAAATCTGTTGCATTTGGGTGTTCTTTTTTTTGATCATCGGTACATTCTTTTAATTTTTCAACGCATCCATCACCGTCTGTGTTTGGTTTATATCCATCATTGCATGATACAACTTTGCAGATTTCTTTGCCGTTCTGATCGCAGGTTCTGGATACTTCCTTGGCATTTGGTATAGGTGTTGAACATTTGGCCTTGTCCCAGGGAACACAATCGTCTCCCTTTTTTTCATATCCGCATTTGCATGTGTTGGCGACACAAATCAGGTTGTTTTGATCCATTTTATATTTACCGGTGGCAATTTTGTCGGTGGAACATGGTTTGCCAACCTGGTCAACGCAGATGTCACTTTCCAATTTATAACGTGGTCCGATGCATTCACACTTATAGGGGTGTGTTGATTTTACCG
This sequence comes from Alphaproteobacteria bacterium, assembly GCA_015062445.1. Classification (GTDB taxonomy): domain Bacteria; phylum Pseudomonadota; class Alphaproteobacteria; order Rs-D84; family Rs-D84; genus Enterousia. The sequence continues at coordinate 14,041 of SUUQ01000003.1, forward strand.
ATTCTTCTTTTCCTGTTTTTTTATTTAGTACCTTATTTTCTATTGTGTATGTACCGGCTTTTTTTGTCCAATTTTTGTCGCAGGTAATATCGCAGTACATGTTGTTTTTAGAATCTGGTTTCCATATGCCTGATTTTGCATTTAGGCCCTTTATGATGTGGTCTGGGCATAGGGTGTCTTTTATATCTGCCGGGACTACTACATCATCAAGCATTTCGCTATCAGGTTTCAGTTCTATGGTTCCCATATTTGCTTTTGCTGGTATGATTTGTGTATGGTACCCCACAAAACTGATTTGAAGATTGCTGCCTTGGGGAACATCGTTCAGTGTGAATTTGCCATCAGCATCAGTATATGTGCCGCTTTTTGTACCTTCTTTAAGTACGTATGCACCAACAGCGGGTTCGTTTTTTTCTTCGTCTTCTAATACAACAGTTCCAGTGACGGTGATTGTGTCTGCGGCAATAACAGGCAGGGTGATGGGAAACAGTATGGCAAATATTGTTATTATTTTTTTCATTTCGTTATTTTCTTGGTTTTTTTATTATTTACTGTCAGCATCGGAGCCGCCAGTAGTGGAGTCGCCAGTAGATGGGCTACTGTTGGCTGAGTTGTTGCTGGGGGTATTAGGTTTGTCACCAGATGCGCTGGATTGCTTGTCATTATTTTCTTGAACGTTTTTACCGTCCTTTTGCGGGGTTTCCTGTTGTTCTTTTCCCGTTTCGTTAGATTTTTCGGCCTGTTCAGAATTGGATGGTTTTTCTTCTTTTGCAGGTTCACCATCTGCTGATTCTTTGGCCTTGGTATTATTTTTCTTGTCCGCTGTATTTTCTTTTCCTTTTTCTTTTTTTGTTTCAGATTTGTCAGATTTTGAATTTGATGTGCCAGTGTCTTCGCCATACAGTTCGTTGTGTTCGTCCTGGGCATCTTTCAGGGCGGTGTCGGCACGATGACGATCAATCGCACGATCGATCGCACCAGATGTTAATGCACCAACACCCATTCCAATCCCAGACCCCATCAGCGCAGATGTGGCAGATTTCTGTTCGCGTGTCAGACGCATGGCATTCTCTTTAAATGTGGTGATGTCAACACCAAACCAATTCTGATCGCAATTAAATGTCGAACCGGCATATGCCTTTTTCGATGCGTACAGGGTGTTGTCGTCGCCCGCATAAAAGTTCACAGTGTATACACAGTCCAGTGTGCGTTCGTCAAACATCGCACCAATGCGGTTGCAGGTGTCGCGCATCATGTCACGCAGTTCGTATAAACGTTCTTCGTCACGGGCAACCTGTTTTTCTGCCTCAACACGCAGTGTGCCAAATACATTCATTGTGCGGGATGCCAGACCACTGTCCATTTCGGTGCATGATTTGGCAATCTTTTCACATTTTGTTATCGCCAGGTCGCCCGCAGATTTGCCCAGACATTTTTCTAAATATGTGCCGCACTGGGTTATTATGCATTCGTTATAGCGATTGCCACAGTCAATCGTCTTGTTGTATAACGATATTTTCGCATTAAAATCACGATCGGCACGGATTTCAGTTGTAAATAAACTGTATTCTTCGCCAGTACAGGGCAGGTCACGACGACATGCGTCCAATTTCGTGCCAAACAGCGTGTCTGTGTCGCCCGCACATTTTGTAAAGTCAGATCCACACTTTTCCATCATGCAGGCACGTAAATTCGCATCACACGCATTTTGACCAGATGACAGAGATTTTTTCGTCTGGGTCGCCGCCGCAGTCGATGCATCAAGCGCATCCAACGCCGCACGTTGTGCACGGATGGCATCTGCCAGGGCGCTGCCGGATGTGTCGGTGCCTGGGGTGTTCGTATTCAGTAATTCGTCAAATTGTGACGATTTGTCTGTGATAATTGTTTCTGTTTCTGTTTCGGTTTCGTCAGTGTCGCTGATGTCCGTGGATTCTGATTGGGGGGCCGGGTCTGGTTGCGATGTGTCAGATTGGGCAGCGGTGGTGGCCTGGATGCGGGCCGCCATCGTTGGCATGCGTGATGCTGCAACAGATTTGCGTTGGGTGCGGGATACGACCGTCGCCGCATTCGTATCACAAATGCACAGCAATCCGCACAGGGCGGATATTAATGATGCGGATAAAATATTTTGCGACTTTTTCATCTGTGTGCGTGCCCCTTAGTCAATCGTGCTGCATGCAATTTCATAGAATTTACACAGCTGGGTTGCCATTGAACGTTCTGATTCATAGCCAGCACCACAGCCGTTCTTCATGTTGTTCTGGCAGACGGTTTCAATACAGCTGTCACGGGTCGAATTGTCCGTGCAGCCCGATTTTATTTGTGATAACCGCTTTTGACGGGCGGATTTATATGTGTCAACAATCTGGGCCAATATTGTGTCTGCGTTCTTAATCGCATTGTCACGATCCGATATTAACTGTGAACGAATGTCAGACAGATAGTCGTCACAGCCAGTCGTTTCAACACCGCAGGCAGAAAAAAATTTGTCAAAGTCACTGTCCGATTCGCAATTGCGAAAGTTCGCAGTACAGTGCTTGTCAGATATCAAACATGCACGTATGGATGTTGAACACGTTGTACGTGATTTTGATTGGGCCATCTTGTCCAGTGTTTGATCCAACTGGGCAGAAACACCCGCTGCACGACACGATTGTTCAATTAAGCTGTCATAAGTTTCAGATACGTCATCGGCAGTGCAACCAGATACCTTTTTTATGCACTGACGGGCCGCCCAGGCATATCGCTGACCAGGGTCAGATGGGGCAGACTTTAATTCCTTGTCCGATATGTTGTATTTGGCAGATGCACCAACCGATACAGATCGCATGCCAGTCTTGGGCGGTGTCCCAGCCCCAGATGTGCCACAATACTGGCACCGGGCAGATGGATTCGATGATACGTTTATCGCACATACAGAATCAAGACAACGCGTCAAATTCGCACGTGAACATGTGGGCGCAGCATTGGCACCACTGAATATCAACAGGATTGGTAATAAAAATAATGTGTGTGTTTTCATATTCTCTCTGTCAGGGGTATTATATCAAAAAATCAGTGGAACTGCAAAGAGAAAAACCGAAAAACAAATCGGTTGACAAATCGCTTCTGTTTGTCTATGATTGTGCGTAGAGTTTAATTAAATAAAAGGATTTTAATATGGCAACTGGTTCCAGAAAATGGTGGATTGTACATACTGCAGCAGGTGTTGCGGCGGTACTGTTGATGGTTTTTGGCGTTTCACAATGCAGTAATAAAAATGCAGAACGCAGTGAAAATGATGATTTGAAAAAATCTGTTGTTCGGTCCAGTGCTGCACTGGATTCCGCCAGGGCAACTGTCGAACGGGTTCGTAATGTAAATGAATATCTGGTTCGCGATAATCGCGCCAAGGCAGATACAATAAAAATGCAACGTGATTCAATTATCGTGCTGAATGATTCACTGGATGTGGTGAATAAAAAGCTGGTGGATTGCCGTAATTCTAAAAAGAAAAAGCAGGTGCCAGTGAAAACAAAGCCACAGCCAAAACCAGTGGTAAAGCCACAGCCAGCAAAACCGCAGCCAAAAGATACTGTTGTGATTGTTCTGGATAATACAAAAAAGTGCAATGATGATGTAAGGGTTGAACTGGATAATTCAAAAAATTCAGGAAATATCGTTGTTTCAAAAAATCCATGCCAGGGAACAGAAGTGGTATTGAAAAATGGGGCGGTTAATAACGGTAATATCGTTGTCGGTGATAATAATAATGTTGTTATCAATAATAATGTTATCGCAGATACACTGAACCAGATGAAACAACACCAGGCAGCATATGGATATATCCGTGTAAAACGTGTATATCGTGTAAAATAAGTATGTTTTGTTAATGTCGTCAGTGGCCCATTGTATATGGGCCTTTTTTTGTGCTTTTTTTGGCTGGACATAGAAAAGTATTTTGTGCTAGGATTTGTTTGTACAGAGAGAATATATATGAAATTTGTTAGAATTTTAATCTTTTCATTGTTTTTGATGCCGGTGGCTTCGTTCGCGGCAGGCAGTGATTTTATGTTGGCTGCACAATTGTTGGCCGCCGCCAAGGCAGCAGATATACAACAGGTGCAAAGCTTGGTTAATAATGGGGCTGATGTGAACTTTGTTGATTCAACAGGTGTTTCAATCGTTTGTACGGCCTTGATGAATAATGATGTGCGGGCGGCACAAATACTGCAGATGTATGGGGCGGATGCGTCACAATGCGATCGGCAGATAAAACAATATAATAAAAAAAATAAACCAAAAACAGATTCTGGGGGATTGTTCAGTGGACTGTCGTCCGCCCAGGGGATTGCATTAGCGGCGGCGGGGGCCGCCGTTGTCGTAGGTGGATTGTTCTTGCTGACCGATGTGCTGGATCCGGGAAATGATAACGATTCGGGATCGGCTGGTGGTGACAGACCAAACAATAATCCTGATAATGGTGAAGGGGGGGGCGGGGCATCAAACGAAGCGTTCGCAAAATTGCCGTATGGGCCAGCATGTGACCCAGTAACAGGCGTGTGTAATAATGTTAATGACTGGAGCCCCAGTGGTGATTCTGTGCGGGCACAAGATTTCGCCGTGATGAAACCATGGAACTATTTGTTGATGACGTTTGCATATAATGCCTTGGCGCGTGGTTATTTGGGGCAGGATACGGTTCGTATCACGTCTGATAAAACACCGTATGATTTGGGGGATTTGCCATGGGTCGGTGATGCGCCAGGTGGCGGGCAACCCGTAAATGTCGCAATTATTACTGAAAATGGTGTGAACCCAAGTGGCAGTTTGGCAGATGGTTATATCGATTGGGTGGATGAAAGTCAGATTAATCGTGTGCAATCTGTGTGTAAACAGTATGGCAGTGCACCAACAAACTGCAAGGATGCGCTGGCAAATGCTACAAAAATTTCGCGCAAGTTTGCAAATCGTACAAATATGAACGATTTAAATGATGTCAGCGAACAGGCAAAGTATGATTTTTCAGGACATGGGACTGTATTTGGTGATGCCAGCGCATTAGAGAGTTTGACCGGCAAGGTTGTCGCAGGTTGGGAATATGGTGGTCGGGCAACAGGCGATTTTTATGGTTTCGTGCCAAATGGCACTTTGGCGGTATTTCGTACAGGTGGTGGATGGGGCGTTGATGTAAATGTTGGGACTGTTACACATGCAGTTGATGCCAGTGCATGGACGGTTGATGATACGTTTACTGTTGCAGGTACTACATATAAAATTACCGAGCTGGCAGATGGTGCTTTTTCGGCTGTGAATGTGGCGGATGAAACACAGGTGTTGGCTGGGAAGCAAAATGGATTGGTGCTGAATTTCAATGTTAATGATGTTCAATATGAAGCAGATTTTAATGGTGCTGTTAATTCCTTAAAACAAATTGATGTTATGAATTATTCGGCAATGCTGGCCGCTGCCCAAGACAAGGTTGATGGTGCGGCGCTGTCGGGGGTGATTGCAAATATTGCACAAAATCCACAGTCGACAAATGCAAATTACTTGAATTTGAACGGTATTGCAAATCTGGTGGTGGTGGGAAGTACAGATGCGGACAAGAAATCTATATATGCGGCGGCAATCGATACATACTATGATTTGGACAAGTCGAATAACGATACTGTTAATACACAGGGGGATGATGCAGATGAGTTGTATGAATATCTGGGGAATAATCAAGAACAAATAATTGTCAATTCTGTTGGTGCGTACAAAGTCGGAATTGGTGAAGGAATGTCGACAGAAACACTGGTCGCAACATTTGAAAATTATGCGCCGTTGTTGTATCCAAATATGGAACATTTGTTTGCATCTGTGGTGGCTGTGCAAACACAAAAGGGGACATCTGCTATCAGTTCAATTTCAAGTTATTCTGGACCAAATTCAACAACAGGAAAAATCCAGTTGTCGCAATGGAATGGCTTTTCTTCGCGTAAATGTGGAACGGCGGGATTGGCAGTAAATGGGGTTGACCCGTGGTGCTTTGCAGCGCCTGGAGTTAACAGCGAGACGGCAGTGGCGGCAATGGCTGGTGGAATTGCAACTGTGCAGACCGCGTTTTCATACCTGAGTAATAAAGAAGTATTTGCCTTGTTGGCATTGACAGCGGATGGGGCATACCTGGGGACCAATCCATCCACTGGACGTGCGTGGGCAGACCAGGCGGAATTGGTGTCCTATTTACAGGGGAAATATCAGTTGCCAGCCGATTCGTATTATGTGTCAAATTCAGAATATTTGGATGCGTTCAAAGATGTCTTTGGATATGGGCTGATTAATTTGGAACGGGCAACACGACCAGGAACAACAATCTATTATTATGATGGAAATAATATTGTGTCTGGGGATGGTAATGCGTACTGGCGTGCGGCAACGAATACAGTGTTTCGTGGTTCGTCTGTGTTGAATCTGCGTGGTGCGGAAATAAATGTGCCGTTCTTTGATGTATTAAGCAGTGTTGATGGAGAAATGGTATTGCCACGTGTCTGGAATAATCATATCAGTTTGGGAAATGCTGATGAGCGGGGATTGTATATGGGGGATGTTCTGGGGGAATTGCAGACCAAAAAAAGTGTGGCAAATCGTACCAAGATTGGAAGTCTTGGGGTGAAAATGTCGTTCGCACAGCGGTCGTATGATGATAATATGAACGGGTTAGATAACCTGGTGATAGAGTTTGATGCCGGAAAGTGGGATTTCGCAGCGTCATATCAGCACCATTTAACAGACGGTGCATCACAATTTGATGGTTTGGCCAATCCAGTATTGGCCATGGCATCAAATGCAGTTGTTTCTGATGTGATGTATCGTTCTGGAAAATGGATGCTGGGCGGACGGGTGTTTTCCGGGACAGTTACTGATGAAGGTTTGATGGAAAATGATCCAACAATTGCATCGCAATATATGCCCGCAACATTGGGACTGATGCGGGGGGGGCAATCAATGCTAAAATGGAGCAATAGTCGTTTTGACTTTGTGACAGCGGTTGGTGCAGTTAATGAAACAGATACTTTGTTGGGGGCATATTCGGATGGATTGTTCAATCTGGGCAATGGAAATACGATGTATGTTGATGCGTTGGCAATGTATCGTGTGTCTGATTCTGTTGATTTTACAGCACGGGCAACATTTGCACGTACGGACACGGATGCAAATGGTCAATTTGTTATGGGGATGTCAGATATTGAGTCTAATGCCTTTGCAATTGGTGCGAATGTTGGAAAATGGGAATTGACTGTGGCACAGCCGCTGGCGATAACAAATGGTTCTGTTAATTATGCAACAGCGGATTATGATGTTGTCAAGGTTGATGACTATAAATATGATTTGGTTGTAAATGATACAGGTGTCAAAGTGTTGGATTTGAGCCCGGAGAAACGAGAATTGCGCATTTCGGGAACATATCGCCATAATTTCGGCGAATTTACGGATGCGGCATTTGGATTCATTTATCGGATAAATCCAAATCATACAGATGAGTTTGGAAATGAATCGATATTTATGCTTAAGATGACACATCGATTGGGAATATAAAAAATCCCCAGAAATGGGGGATTTGTTTTTTTCATTATTTTTTGTAATACCGTTGGACTTCGTTCATTACAAAATTAAACAGTTTGCCGGCCTGGGTGGTGGCAGGCATCGCCCAGTCATGTTGCATATATGGCATGGCTGCAACCAATATAAAACGTGCCATAAAATGGAATATGCGGTTTTCCTGGTGCTTGGACAATTTAACAGGGGCATTGGAAACACGAAATACTTCGTTTTCAATTGCATCGTCCAGTTTTTCATTTATGTTGTCCAGAATTTTTTGTGGATAGTACAGTTTGCATTCTTTTGGAAAACCTTCGAACATGGATGCGGCATCCCCCTGGGAATACAGCAGATTCCAGCCAACACGATCAAACAAATCTTCCAGGCATTGGCATATCATGCGATTGTATGCCTTGACCCCGTCTTCATAATAGTCGGCCAGTTTTGCTTCTAGTCGGTCTGACTTTTTGGATTTGTTCTTGCGTGCCGTTTCGTATACGTCGTGTGTTTTGTTTTCAAATTCAAAGAACGTACGTACCTGGCATATAATTTCCATCGGAATTATGTGGTCTGCGTTTGGGCCAATGTTCAAGATAATCTTGGCATCACGATAATTACGTGGGTTCTTCATGTTATAAAAACTGTCACGGACAGATAATATGCGGTCAGGCATCATGGCCTGGATGCGTTCAATAAATGTACGTGCCTGGGGAATCAGGTCAAACAGGCATTTTACGCGCCAGACATCCTGCAGTCGCATGCGTGGACGGGCAACCTGATCCAGGGCACGTACCAAGTCAACAGCAATCTTTTCATGGCCAGATCCAATAATGGATAAAACTGTTTCAGATGGTGTAGAAATGTACCGTTCATTCAATTTTTCACGTATTTTGGTGGCAATGGCATGGGCGGATGCTTCCCGTTCGTGAGATGCGATAACACGGTATACTGTATCGGATACTTCGTCGACGTATGATGCATAGTATTTGCCAGTGATTTTATCCAGTGCACGGTCTATTTTCTTTTGTGCACCAACAATAACAGTTACAATTGACGATACAGCCAGGTCAATTTTATGGCCTGCAGAACTGGTGAAAAATTGATTTCGCATCGGGTCTGCGTCCAGACGATGATTTACAACGTATGGTGACAATGGGTTCAAATCTGCAATACGAATCGGTTCGTCAATCGCACTGTCTGTGGCATAGTCGTATTTCATAACTGCTGCCTTGGGGGCACCAAAGCATTTGCCCAGAACATAGAAAACCTCGTGGAACCAGTGTAGACTGTCCGAATACAGGATTTTCAAATATTCGGCCGCTTCTTCGTTTATCCGACCGTCTGCAACGGCACGGGCAATCGCCGCCAAATTATGGCGGTCGTTATCTGCAGAAATATCGTGGGCCCAATTTTCAGACCCGATTAAAGACATTTTTTGCCCCCTGATGGATGTTTATTTCATTATTGGAAACAGGATGACGTCACGTAATGTGGGTTGGTCAAAGATAATGCTGGCCAGACGGTCAACACCAACACCAACACCGGAAATCGGCGGAAATCCGTGTTCCATCGCACGTACAAAATCATTGTCTGGGTTAAAGGCCTCTTCGTCACCATCGGCAATGTTTTTCGCCTGTTCTTCGAATGCAGCCAATTGCTGGATAGGGTTCACAAGTTCTGAATACCCCTTGCAAATTTCTGCACCGCATACCAATAACTGGTACATGTCAATACGACGTTCGTCTGTGTCATTGCGACGGGCCAGTGGTACCATGTATGCAGGATAGTTGTACAGGAATGTCGGATTTACAATGTTGTTGCGTATCTTGCGTTTGTAGACATAGTCAACCAAGGCGGGAATGGATTTCAAATCTTCCAGTTCCGACATTGGGAACATGCCGGCATCAACCAGTTTTTGACGTAGTACGTTGACGTCATCAAAGTCCAGGATGTCACAACCAAAGAATTCATTCATCTTGGCGGTGTAGTTAATCATTTCGTATGATGAAAAGTCCAGCTGGGTTCCCTGGTATTCAATCTGTAATGTGCCACGGCACTTGGTCAATAATTCTTGAATCAGGTCCCAGGTGAATTTGATGTTGTCATTGAAATCCCAATAGGCAGCATACCATTCCACCATGGAAAATTCTTGCAGGTGCATCGCATCCATACCTTCGTTACGGAAATCCTTGGCAACTTCGTATACACGGTCAAAACCTGCGCCAATCGCCATCTTTAGGAATAATTCAGGCGAAATGCGTAACTGAAAATCTGCGTCCAGGGCATTGTGGTGGGTCGTAAATGGACGGGCCGCCGCACCAGATGCAATATTCTGCATAATTGGGGTTTCGATTTCCATAAAACCGTGGTTGTTCATGAAGTCGCGCCAGTATTGCATCATCTGGAATCTGCCCAATAATGCGTTGCGGGATTCTGGATTAGAGATAATGTCCAAATAACGTTGACGATATCTGGTTTCCATGTCTGTCAGACCATGATACTTTTCAGGCAGTGGACGTAGGGCCTTGGACAAAATTTCATAGTTCGATACACGTACGGTTAATTCGCCCGCAGTTGTGTGATACAGTTCGCCAGTGATGCCAATAAAGTCACCCATGTCAACGTTGGCTTTCATAAATTTATAATTGTCTTCGCCCAGTTCTTCACGTGACATCGAAAATTGAATTTCGCCATTGATGTCATAGATGCGACCAAACATCAATTTGCCCAACCAACGCAGCGCAGTTACACGACCCGCCAAACGTACGGGGGTGCCATCTGATAAATTGCGGGATTGTGAAATTGTGTGAGTGCGGTCAAATTTATCTTTCCAGACAACGCCATCACGGGCACGAATGTTTTCTGCCTTTTGCAAACGTGCGGTTAATTCGTTTGTTGAAATTGGTGTGTTGTTTGTTTTTTCTGACATTTTATTTTGACCTTGTGTTTTTTGTTAAAAAAAACGGGTGCAGAAAGTGCGCCCGTCAGTGTTTGCTGATGGTCGCACATTTTAATTGAAACGTTTAATACAATTTTTCATTGTTATTGGTGCACCCTGGTTTTTGTATAAAACCGCCACAAGGGCGGTTTCGAATTCTGGTGCGAGCAAAGGGGCTCGAACCCTCGACCTCAACCTTGGCAAGGTTGCCGCTTTGTCGCTGTGTTTTACACTACTTGCCTGATATAATGCCCGCATTTCCGCCAAAAGTCAAGAATAAATTTAGCATCAAAAAAAATATTTTTTTATTTTTGTGTCATTTTTGTGTCATATATGTATTTTTTTACTTGACTGTGTGTATTATTGTGTGTATAATTATATCATAAAGAAAGGCAAAGATATGAACTATAGCAGTAAAGACCTGATAAAAATGATAGAACAAGATGGCTGGACATTGGTTAATACAACGGGCAGTCATCATAAATACAAGCACCCGTCAAAGCCTGGACAAGTGATAATCCCGCATCCACGCAAAGACATACCAAAGGGAACGGCAAACGCAATAAAAAAACAGGCAGGATTGAAATAATCCTGCCCCCAACAAAAAAGGATAGACCATGAAAAAATATGTTGCATTATTTGAATTTGGAGAAAACTCGGTCGGTGTTGTGTTTCCTGATCTGCCAGGTTTAACCAGTGCCGGAGATAACTTTGACGATGCGTTCAAGAACGCACACGAAGCATTGTCATTATATGCGGACGGCGAAAAGAATATGCCAAAACCTCGCACATTAGAACAAATCAAAGAACAATGGCCAGATTGGCAGGAATGGAAAGACAACTACGAATTTACCGCAGGTATCGTTGATTTGGTGCCTTTGAGCACCAAAAGCAAAAGAATCAATATTACTTTGCCGGAAGATTTGCTGTACAGAATTGACAATATCACAAACAATCGTTCTGGTTTTATTGATTCTGCTGTGCGTAGAGCATTAGCGGCATAAGAAAACCCCGCCATCAATGGCGGGTTTCTTTATGGATGAAAAAATCGTTTCCCCGATTTTGGAGGTACAGATTGCATATGCACCCACTCAGGAGTGTCGTCAAAATGCTCGCACCACAATCCCGCCTTTTCTAAAACATCAACATTTTGATTTATCCAGTCCTTTAATTTTCTGTCAGCATCCCATACATCTATCGCACATCCTGTTAAATGACACGATTTCATTGGGACCTTAGACATAATAAATACCCCATCAGAGAAAGGCGGCATTTTTAAGCATGCTCTATTGCGATAAATATTTTCTTGCTTTGATTTTCCACGCAAAAAAGACACACAGACACGAGGAAATGGACAATTTAGACTATTTACCCGTTTAATTAACTCTTTCGCATTCTGCCTTATTTCCGGTGTAAATTCTTCGGTTTCTATATCAGAGACCAACAAACACTCTTTAAGTGTAAATCTCATTTCTTTTTTCCTTTTTTCGTGATAGGTGGTGCATACTCTATTTTTGCGTATTTATAAAACTCTGCGCTGGTTGGCATATTATAATGCCGTATTTTTTCGGGAAGAAACTCAGGTTTATAGTGCAAATATTTATTTCTTATCAAGCGTTTTGTAATTCCTTGCATGTTTTATTATTCTCGTAAATAGATTTAGTTAATTCTTTGCTGATGATTTTCCAATCATTAGCCGTTCCATAAATGGGAGTACAAACATATTCAATCTTTGATGGTGTAGTTTTCGTACAACCACTTACGCATAGCATCATAACCAAGGCTCGCACTACTTTCTTTGCTTGATTGTTGGGCCTTGTTGATGATTGAGATTGTTCCTGAGATTGTCGAGTTGTCCTTTTTTGCCTGATCCAAACGACAATCTTGTCGCCCCATACGGTAAGCCCCAAGAATAAGCCCCACACAAAAAACACAGCACCCCAAAAACACGTAGAGTTTTGACATATCATTTATTCTCTTCCTTTAAATTATTCGCATCATATCCAACAGCATCTTTTAGTTTTTTGTTTGTGATCTGTGTTAGTATGTAAAAAACCCTGTCCCCCGTTGCGTGATAAAAATTTTCAAGAATGCTGTAAAACTCAATTCCGCAAATGAACCCGGTAAAATATCGGGAAACTGATACTTGCAATATCAATTCAAGCATTCTAGCACATATGATAACCATCATATAACTATAACTTTTATTCAACGACTCTCTGAACCGCTGGCTTTGCCACGTTTGACCTCGTTTTCGAGATACCCAACACCCTGTAATAAAATCTACTATTATAAAAAAGGCACATGCACACAACCACCATTTCAAAGGGCCGAAGAATGCTAATACTCCGGCCCAAAATGCATACAATATATTTCCTGCATGTAGTTTATCTATGATTCTAAACATCTTCGTCCCCTGCGGTTTCGCTATTTCCAAGTGTTCCAAAATCCAATACGAATTCATAATCTTCGGGATTCTCAACACAAGGTTTTACTTGCCAACCCTGCATAGCCATAAAAACAGCATTCAGTTTGAACCACGCAACACCCCCCAACGCAATTTCGATTCCGCCAGGCGTTTCTCCATCATGAATACGCAACATGTGTGAATCTGTATCTAAAGTAATTTCTCCAAGGGCACCAACAAATGTCTTGTGCTCTTCACTTGTTCCTCGTCTAAATTGAACTTGTCTTGCCATAATGCCTCCTTACAATGTTCCATAGTCTAAAGTTTCGCCATCTGTTACAGTATCAGTAATGAGACCATAATCTTGTGGCCCTGTTAGTTTTTTATAAATCTTTGACATTTCGTCTTTTGTTACCAGTGTTTGCACAGTGTTTTCTATATCTGTCTTTATTTGTCGTGCAGTCTCTGCACTGGTGGCCGCACTGGCTGCAGATGCACTGGCATTCGAAGCGGATTGTGATGCGCTGGTTGCGGATGTACTGGCATTTGTTTCTGATTTTGCCGCATTTGTTGCGCTGGTCGCTGAATTTTGTGCCGAAGATGCGGCTGCAGATGCAGAACCTGCCGCAGTTGTTGCAGATGCCGATGCATTTGTTGCAGATGTGCTTGCTTTGTTTGCCTCTGTTTTTGCTTGGTTGACATACCCTTGCAGCAGACTTTCATTTTGTTTTGTTGTTTCTGCAGAAGTTTGGGCTTCTTCAGCGGATTTGGCAGATGCATTTGCCGAACTTAGAGCATTTCCTGCACTGTTTGCGGCATCCGCTGCACTGTTAAAAGCATTTGTTTCTGATTCTGCGGCAGACGATGCAGAAGCACCCGCTTCTTGTGCATGATATTTTGCACTGTATTCATCATCTATTACAGGCCCACTTGTCTTTGTTGCCCATTCTTTGGCATTTTCTTCATATGTTTTCGCATTTAATGAATGCTGTTCCGCATTTTGCTCTGATGTTGTGGCCTGTGATGCGGATGTTGCGGCATTTATAGCACTTGTTTTTGCACTGGTCGCATCATCTTGTGCTTGTTGTGCAGACGTAGTAGCGGATGATGCACTGTCTGCTGATTTGCGTTCATTTTCTGCTGTATTTTCTGCGGCGGCTTTTATTTCTGCGGCATGTTCATCAAATCCGATAACCGACATAGAACCATCGGCTTCGATAAATACCTTGCCACGTGTATTTTTGTCATCTCCCTTAACTAGACCACAGGAATCATTGGTCGCAATACTTACTGTATCAATTCCTCTGTCTATCCAATGATTACCACGTTCGTCTGTATTCTCATAATATGTTATTGCGTGATTATTTTTTTTGTTTAATAAGGTTGTGCCTACTGGCGGAACTGTCCCAATTCCCACCTTTGCGGCAGATTCATATGCCCTTTGATAATCTGTTTCTGTTGCTTCTTCTGCAAGTTCCACCTGATATGTAGTCGCTTTGTTTTCAAGTGACATTAATCTTTTTGTGTGATCTTGAATCGCCCTAAAAGTTTCGGGATTCATCATACCAACCTGTTCAGAATTGGCAACAGGTAACGGTGTTATGCGGACCGTGTCCTTACCGGTTGTTGTATCCCTTGAAACAGTCCTGACATTAATAACCTCTGGTCGTATATCTAGTTCGGCAGAGTATATAACGGTCGGCACAGTATCTTTTGCTACAGATGCAGTTCGTATAGATTCTATGGAACGGCGAATTGCGGATTCTGCGTTTTCTGCCCTGAGGGCTTCGCTTGTTATATTTGCAGCATTTTTTGATAATTCGGACAAAATTCCGTTTATTTTATTGAGGCACTGTTCCCAAAATTCTAAGAATGAAAGGGTTTGCCCCGTTTTGAATTTTACAGCGTTTTCTTCGATTGTAAATGCTTGGGGTGCAACCTCATATATATTTTGCGAGTTTCTTTTTATCGTTTTTTCGTCAAAATCAACTTCAAGTTTCAACGCAAAGCCATGCGGAAAAGACAACGGATCGTTTGGATTAAAATTTTTTGGATCGATCCATAAACGATAGTATTTGTTTTGGCGAATGAGTTTTATTTGATTAGTTGTTTCCGGCATAATGTTATCCTATAGTTGTCTGACTCTTATGTATCCAGCATATCCGGTTGCTTTGATAAACGATGTTCCGTTCCATCCACAATCCCCCGCTTTCCCACGGGTATTATCTTCTGGCCAGTTATCATTGGTTCTACCATTAGTTGCCGCTCTACTGGTGGCAGATGATGCACCCTGACTTGATACACATTGACTGTTATTGTTTATTAAAATGTTTTGAACGGCAGTCCCTGTTAAAGTATTGGTTCCGATTACCCCAACATTTCTATTACAGCCGGTAGTCGAAGTCGCTGTCGTGCTTCCTGCGGTTCCGCCACCTGCCTTTGCAGTTAAATTTGGGATGCCGGCAATCGTTGTATCGCCACCTTTGACACCTGTTACAGTGCCACCAGATGCCGATGAAAAAGTTCCTGTGTTTGTTGCACCGCCTGAACCAACGGTTATTGAAACAGAAGCCGGCTCTGTTAAGATCGCAACAAATTGTAATGTCCCGCCAACACCGCCTTGTGCATAATGGTGGGTGCCCGAAACACTGCTCCTACGACCTGAAGCACCACCGCCCGCACCAATTAGAGTAAACTCAAATTTACCAGCGGTAAGATTCAAGGTATAAGAACCAGATTCTTTTGATTCAAAAATTAAAATTGGGTCTCCGGTATAAAACAAATGTGCTTTGCCATCGATACCAACATAAGCCCGTTTTAATTTATGGGCCGCCTTATTAATACCAACATATATCACACCTACTTTTTTTGCCTTGCCATCAACACCGACCAATACTTGAGTCATTTCTTGCCTTTTTGGTTATTCATAAACAATTAAAATTTGTCCCGTTGCCAATGCACTGCCAACCCCAGGGTCTGTTGCTGTTGCTTTTATGTTTCGTACCGCAAAATCTGTGGTGGGGGCTTCATCTAATGCTTTTGTCGTCCCTGTAAATGTTCCACCGCTTTTTGGCATATATGTCTTGCCAGTTTCCAGTGTTACAAAATATGCCTGTAAAAAAGCAATCAACAGAGCAAGAGAAACCTTGTAAGAAACTCCCTCTTGTTCTATTTCGATTTCCATCCCAGTTTCCATTTGCGGCTGTGTAATCGCTGTTAAATCGCTGATTTTCTTACTCATTGTCGTTACCTGCTATTGTTTTTATTGTTATTTTTGTAAAAATGCCATCAGGGACTATTTTTGACAGCAATCCCCTGATGTTATCTATCGTTATAATTTGATTAATGATTGGCACAACACGTTTGTCGCCGTCATCAACAATACGTAATTCGCCATCTGTAGAAACACGATCCACAAGCCCCCCACCAACATAAATGATTGAAATTTCTAAAACACCAGGTGCCGGTGTTGATACATTAAATTCAATATCTGCATTGTCGCCAAAGATTAATTTAAAAATCTCTATGTAAAAGTTAAATGTGCCGACTTTTTCGGCATTAAACATAATGTAATTGGCAACTTTTTCCCATTGTTCATCTGTCAAATAACCGCCAATATCAGAATAATTTTTCGCAACCCTTAAAAAAGATTGAACCCTGTAAGGGTCCTGTAAAAAATTTGATATGGCGGTACTGCGTTGTCTAAATAAAGAGTCGAATAGTGTCCAAAACTCTTTACCGACCGCACCATCTTTTTCATTAAAAAATTCTGCCATGATTATACCGCTTGGAATAGAACATTGATATTGTCAAAAATCAACTTGTTATTAAAAAGTGTCGGACGGATTTCAGATGACCATTCTTCAGTTCCCACATCGGACCACTCCAACTTCAGTTTTAATGCATAAGGAGCATCTTCTGATATTTGATACATCAAATCTGGGACAAATGGTGTTCCATAGCGATATCGTGTAGATAATTTTGCTCGTAAATCTTCTGCGATATCATCTGCCGGTGGAATTGACTTGCCGTTATTGTTTGTATAATAAACAGTCAATCGTAGATTAACTGTTACATCGGTTGGTTCATACCACCGCCATGTTATTGTCTGGCCATTATTTAATACAGCGGTTGCCGATTTATTGCCCTCTGACCAGATGCCGCCTGCCACGCTATTTGTTAAAACATTCACAATTTTTGCTTGTATGTCTTGGGTGGATGTATCCGCAAAGATACACACGGCAATTTTACCTGCATTATCTTCTGATACAGGTCTCACAGATGCCAATAGGCCATTACGTTCAAATTCACCAACAATACCGTCTGGAACACATGCGGGATTCTGCATTCTTGCATTAACTTGGTCAAAGAAATCAGACAACTTTACCCAGACATCGGCAAATTCAGCATCGCCGTCAATCAATGCTTGAATCATTGGGTATAAAATATCATACCACTGTGTGCCAATAAATGAATCTGCCGTATATGTTGTGCCGTAACGTTCATTTATCTTTGGCATAAACAAATTGAACATCCATTCTTCAAATGTTGGTGGCACGTATCCTGTTTTTGTGTTGTAGGGCATTATTTATCCTTTATTGTAATTGTTATCTCTGACATAAAATCGTCTATAACAGTTTTTGCATCTGTTATTGATATTGAATAATCTGCCATTCTTTTCAAGATATGGCTTTTTAGTGTGCTACTTTGTAATTGGTAATCGCCATTGATAAAGAAATCTAAATCAATTCCAAAGTCTGCAGCATAATTTTTATTACGTAATTGGACGGCCAATAAATTTAGTGCTTTGTATTTGTCGCCATTTTTATCCAATTTCACATCTGGTCCCAAAGATTTGATGTCAATCATTTCATTTTCTCTTTAAGTTTATTCATATCGGATTTTATTTGCGATGCCGCTTGTTTTATCTGTGCGGCTCCACTTCCGGCTTTAGTAGCCGTTTGTGTTGTGGCAGAACCGGTTGTAACGGCCCCCACTACGACAGATTCAATATTGTTCAAAGCATCACACAGGCTTACAACACCGTCTAAAACAGCCATTAAATCTTTCCAGGCATCCAGCGGAATGTACACCGCCTTATCTTTGTCCATAAGAACAATACCGTCCGATGTCCCTTTACCGGCACCGGCAATATCTGCATAGATGGGAAAACCATCTTTCGATATAACTTTTTGCGATTCTTGTATCTTGGCTTTTACAATGTCCATAATTCAACCCCTTGAATTAGGCACGCATCGCCCTCAGGTTTCCAGGAAATAACACAGGACCTAAGACGGCCTTGCGTGCCTACTTTTGCCCCCGCTTGAGGTATGCCTTTACTTGTTATACGCATACCGTCAAAATTCAGCCCTGACGAAAGCATAATCGAAGACATAGGGACAATCTCTCGTAAAGTTAATGAATATACCCACTTGTTTGCCCCCATTACATCGGACTGAGAACCTGAATATTGAACGGTGGCACAATCTTTATCCACCAACGAATATGTCGGGGCATTAACCAGCGCAGGGAAAGTATAAAACCCATTATGGGGCACTAAATCCAATCCCCTGTCTCGTGCCAGCATTATATCCATTGGGCCATCTGGATAAAATTCATAATATCCATTAACTATATATATTTTCATTGATACCAATCCTATATTTGCCATTGTTATCATGAATTAAACAGTAGTCGCCACGTGCAAAGATAGTTTTGCCCCCGACAAGCGATAGATAGACATTATCTATAACCACTCCGAAGACATTTCCTGTTTTTATTACACGCAGTTTTAACTGTATGCCGCCAAAATCACACAAATGCGTTTTATCAGGGCATTCTGTCGGTGGCATCACGTCATCTAAATAAAAAGTATTGTATGTCATAGTATTACTTTCCCCGCATCAGACATCATTTTTACATCTGTCGCCTCATTCTTTGATGTATCAAACCCTAATGAAGCGGGATTGGTTGTAATTGTAAAAGTAATATCCAATAAATTGTTGTTTTCTGCATTTGGAAAAGATTGGTAATCGGATATTTTTCCGTTAAAAACCAACGTTTCGCCATTTATATATGAAACATCATACTCAAAATCCGGACTATTCATGAACTCAAAACATTTTTGGACCAGTGGCAATACAATTTGAGCAAAAGAAGAATCTTTCCTACAGGTATAAGTAGCGGTTACTTCGTGATCCATGCCCCGCTGTAAAATCTTGTCTCCAAAGTTTTCTGTACGAATACTAAATGTATTTTTATCTCCTTTATCGACAAGACCGAATGATTTTGAAAGAGGCACAGGAACCGGAACACCGATTTTTATTGTTTCGGACAAGAAACTAGCCCATGACAAATCTGCTCCAAACATCTTACTGAAATTAAAAATCAACAGCGGTGGTGCAACATTACTAAGCATCAGTCATTTACCCCTTTCTTGTTTTGATTATTTGTTTTTGTCTGCTGGATTGCCGAGGAATTATCTTTCGGCATCGCCATACCGATAATAAAGCCCTGATTTTGTCTGTGTCGTTCTGGGGCCAATGGAGTATTGTTGAACATTACGTTGAACACAGAGGTCACTGCCTCAACAGATTCACGCAACGCATCCATAGTGGATACTGTTCTTTTGATGTCTCGGGCCCATGTAGAGGCAATACCTCGCATTTCACTATCAAAAACATTTTGGATGTTTGTTATAAGATTGCGTTCAATAGCATAATTCCGCATCTTTAAACTGTCGGCCAGTTCTTTGTTGCCCAAACGATTATAACGGACGTTTTGCAAATCCAGTTCATCGTTCAAATCCGCCATATCTTCCCAGTTCTGTCTTGTGGTTGCTGGTCCAAGCCGTTTTTCTATCGCTTCCCAATCAGACAAAACAAAATCTGCAAATCGCCCACCGGTACGCCCCAGTGCCTTATACATTTCAGCATTTCGAACTTCGGGGGGCGCTTTTTTCATAGCGGCCACGAATTGAATAAAAGCATCAAATGTATTATCACTATATGTGTCCGCACCTACAACACCGTTCGCCTTTGCTTCACGTATGTAATTGCCAAACCTGTCTATCGCATTATATAACTCGGCTTGAGTTTTAATACCTGTCGCCAATGCGATATCTTCTAATCGCCCGAGTCTTTCAGCACTTACGCCATAAAATCCCGCACGAGTAACCGTTTCATCTGCTCTGGATAATCTGTTCGTTATTTTTGAAACAACATCATCTCTCAGAGCATTGGCAGAATCTAATATTTTCCCGACACCGACTGCGGCGGCAAACGCAATACCGGCTTTAGTAAATCCTGATGTTAAAGCATTTACTATAGATGGAGACGAAAAGGTTTTTTTGACATCCCTTGTCAGTTTATTGTTGGCAGATTTATCTAATTCGGGCGATATTTTAATTACTTTCTTTGATTCATTCGCCATTTGAAGCCTCTAATATCGCAACATTAATTATATTTTCCAGCGATGCGTCCAACATACGCAACGCAGTATCCGTCAATTTTATTGAGAAATCGGGGATACTGTTGGTTCTATCCCCTCCCAAAAAAAACATTTGATGTCGCTACATTTTAACAACACCTCAGCGATGGCTTTTATTATTTCATCTGGAGTCATCGCATGAATTTGTTGAGAATATTCAACACCTGTATGTTTTACAGTGGCAAAATCCAAAATTGTAAGGACATCATCGCCCTGAAAATCATAGAACATAGCGGCTCTACGCAAAATACGTCTCTTTTCTTCCGGAGATTTGGTTTCAAATTCCGTCAAAAAATCTTTTATACTGGCCGCATGTGTAGTTGGCAAAATAGCATATGCAATTAGCACTTGCTGATATAATTGATATACTCTAACCGATTTTAATCCACGCAATTCTATGATTTTCATAATGGCATCCCTTATTCGTCTTTGGGTTCTGTATCCTTGATACGGAAGCATTCTATGTTTAATGTAATAATTGTACTATCGGACCCCTCAGCAACCGCACCTTGACGGGGTTCAGCAGAGAATATTGCATTTGCCCATGTGCGTGTTGCTCCATTCTTGCGATTAACCAAAACAAAGTCTATTCTTGTTTCTTCACGATATAATTTACGCAAATATTCGCCCATAGACTTAGTAGATTTGAATTGAAAGGCCTGTTGTATTGGCTGACCGTTTCCCTCTACATAAACAATACCCAAATCGTCTTCGTTGGTACCGTTTCCACGTGTTAAATGACGGCCTTGTGGATCTGATGCCTCAGGAATTTCATGCAACCCCGGAATGTGCGTTGTGACCCCATCTGCAATAAGACTTAAGTCGCAATCTGTTATTGGAAATTTAAACATAATCTATCTCCTTATTCTGCCTGAATTGTTGCTTTGATTCTCCACCAAGCACGTGGTCTTTGCATATCAATTTGCGAAGATGCTTCAAATTCATCTTTTGCCAAATCAACCGTTACGGTCCCATAATCAATTTGCCCATCGTTGATATATTGATCCATGACACGTGTTTGCAGGTCCTGCTGTACCAATTTTGCATCTACGATGGTATAATTTGGTTTATTGACCGATGCATAACGCAACCATTCCGACTGTAAATTGATTTTGATTTCTTCTATAACATAAGGGGCACGAATTGCTTGTCCGCCAGCCACCAAAAATGCCAATCTTGTGCCATATTGTTCTGAATCCAACCCAAATGAAACACGATCATTAAATTTGCTTTCCGCTAATGCAGATGTTGTTACACCATCAGACACTGGCAGAGTTATAGCCTGTTGGTCGTTCCATGTATTATCTGACAATAACTTACCGAACGCATAGAACATATTGCGAATATCGCCATTATATGCACAATGATTTACCTTGGCAGCAAAGGTCTTTGCCTCTGCTTGGGATACAAAGTTTGCCGCAACGACTCCCTTAAACCCTCCTAATTGCAGTGTGGAGATGTCTAATTCTGTGAAATCATCACCAATCAAGATGGTAAAACCATCAGTCCAATTATTAATTAATGGTTCTGCATCTTCTAACATCTCTACAGCCAACAGATAAATACCCTGTGTGCTGGCATTCATAAAATGCTGTACCGCTTCATCATTTGTAAATTGTGATGCCTGCGTGGCATTTTCAACGAATGTAATCGTATTAGTTTGGGCACCGTCTTTTGCTTTTACAATCGCCAATGCGTTATGCAAATATCCTGTATTTGCCAGCGATGCAGCGACAGACAGTGACACTTTGAAAAAATAATCTAATAATGCATCAGACATTTTGTTTCCCTATAATGTTGTAAATCCACTGAATGCCTTTCATCTTTTTCGGTGGATTGTATTGTTCTGTAAATTCAAAGATGAACCCGAACTTTTGGGCGGTCAGTTGATTGTCGCCGTGGTCAAATCCCTCTTGAATCTTTGTTGTTATAACGAAAGTTCCGGGTGTTTTTTTTCGTGCCAACTGATACTTTTCATACAATCTGCCCAACGGCATTTTGCCCAATGGGTTAATTATCATAATTTCTCCGGACACAAAAAATGTTCTTTGGTCTCCGACAGTGCTTTCTGTTACTGGTTCTGGAATTATCCAAGCACAATTTTGTGTTTTTGCCCCGACCGGTATCCCCCAAACAACTTTTTTCAGGTTAAAAACACTACAAATTTTATTTTCCAATGCTTTTTTATACGCCATTAGTCAATCTCGCTTTTATCGTATTAAACATTCGTCCAGTACGCACCATTACCCAGTCAAAACCTTTCCACCTAGCATATTTGGTTTCGTTGGAACCAAATTTGTGTAATGTAATCGGATTACGCAACCATGCCGATAACGCATTTAAATATCTTCGCTTACTTCGGTCATCGTTGGCTGATATTTGTTCTGCCATAGCGGTGGTAACATCAATCAATGCTCGGTCGTCATGTTCTATCGTATAATCAAACCAGCCATATTTCTTGTCGTTAAATTCGGCAACTTGAGCAACAGAAACCTTGCTTTGCGGTCCGGTCATCATAGCGGCACCGCCATAAAAAGATTTCAATCCTTTTTTTGCAGTGGCTTCCATTGTGTTATTGTCAAGAATACCAACCTCAGCCTCGGCACAACGTAAATCATTTTGCGTAATCAATGGGTCGATGTGCGTTACTTTCATATGAACTTATCCTAATGAGGCACCGATAAAAACCTCTGATTGTGGGTCTATTTGTGCGTTTTTATCAATTTCGTTATACCAATCCTGCAGGGGATTACCAATAGTTCCACGAGCATTTAATACCGTCAGCAAATCATCCCGCCAGTAAAATGGACGAATGTTCGCCCATTCGTCATCGGTCAAATTTGGTTCCCCTATGCTCGTTAATTTTAAATCGATTTCATCACGTGTGATATTTGTGATGTTTCCTGACATGATAATCCCCTTAAGTTTATTGGTTATTAGGCCGCAAATTTAACAGCCAGGTTCGTGATGCCACCTTGGATACCAGGTTTCAACTGAACAGACCCAATCTTAAAGCGAGACCAATCAAAGTCGCCACTTTCAGATTCATTTGACCCGATCTTGTCCAAATCTGGATATTCTGTTGTATCCATTTCCATTGTGCCGTTTGCGATAATTGCCAGACCGTTTGCATCAGCCAAATCTGTATCTTTTGTCAGCAATGCTGGAACATCGATAACATTTACATATTTAGTACCAAAGCCCTTGATCAGGTAACTACGCA
Source organism: Alphaproteobacteria bacterium (assembly GCA_015062445.1). Taxonomy (GTDB): domain Bacteria; phylum Pseudomonadota; class Alphaproteobacteria; order Rs-D84; family Rs-D84; genus Enterousia. Next base: position 37,666 of record SUUQ01000003.1, read on the forward strand.
AAGTTGTTGCATCTGTCGCTGTATTGGCATCTGTCAAATATGCCTGCAAGTCTTTACCATAAACCAAAACGGTCAATGAGTCGCTTGCAGAATTTGAATCGATAGATTCTTTAATTGCCAAGCCCATATCTTTTACGGCTTTTGCACGTGCTTCGAATGTTTCCGATGCCTTTGGCAAAGTTACATCCGCCATAGTTACACGCAACGGATCATCCGCATAAGATTTCAACAAACCTTTGTTGCCGAAACCGCCAACCATCGCCATACGGTCCCAAGCGATTGTCAATTCACGGATAATAGCATTGTGGCAAGATTGACGATTGCCGTTCTGCATTTGCGATGTGCGGAATCCTAAATACATACCAACTGCCGCAAATGTTTGACCGATTGGATAAAACTTTGCGTGATTCACTTCTGTCATTTCTGTGTTGAATACAGTTGGAACGATAGAACGAGAATCTAAGATATCTTTCTTTGTGATAACCTTATCCGTATTGAAATCGTGTACACGAATTTGAGACTGATAGCCCCCCATCAAAGCCATAGTCAATGACTGATACGATGGGACAAGACATTCACGATATTCTTCGATTGTTATTGGAGTTTGACGTTTGTCCATATTTATTTACCTTTTGTTTGAAATTGTTTTTTTGCTGCTTTAGGTGTAATATTTAAAATGCCAAGATTCATAATCTCTGGCACGTTAACATCATCTATTTTGCCACCATCTATGATATCTGATGGGGTTTCGTTGATTTGCCCCATATCTGTTATCTCTGGTGCCGCCTGTGCAGGGTTTGTATCTGCAGACGGAACATCCGTATTTTCTTCAGGTGCTTTATCCACAGGTGTTACATCCACTGGATTTGAAACAGCGGGCATCACACCTGAATTTGTTTCAGGTGTTTGCGCTGGTTGCGTTATCTCTGGTGCCGCCTGTGCAGGGTTTGTTCTCTTTGCCATGGCATCCCCCTAAATATTACAAGCCGCCTAAGAAGTTAATGCATACGCATTTGCGGTTGTATGCCCATTTGCCCTTGATGTTTGTGGTAACACCATCATCACGCACCTCTGCACTTGCAAAAGTTGCGGCGACCGCTGTGTTCGCAGAACTGTTATCAGTGTCTGATGCTTGCCCCGCTGGTGTTACGAATACCTGTTTACCAATAACTGGGGTACCAATCGCACTATCTGCCTGAACCCAAACAGTTTTACCTGATTCAACAACAGCAACACTTACATTGCCATGTCCTTTGCCAGTTACGCCAATCGGGGTGCCGGCATTGACACTTACGTGTTCTTTATCGCCCGACAAACCGACAAACAAGCCTTCTTCTACTTGAGTAGCATTGCCTGTTTCTGCGCCCTGTAATTTGTAAGACCCTACAACATCGCTTTTCCCACGACGTTCAGGACTGCCTAATACTGTAGCCATAATTAATCCTTTGTTTTATTAATGTGTTAGTTTATTCCTGGGCTTTTTTGGTTGGAACCATTATATGCTTGGGAATTTCTCTGTTTGAACTGGAACCAGCAGAATTTGCAATGGCGATTTGCTTTGCTTTTTTCATTTGCTTATTAATTTCTAGTCCAGATTCAATAACTGTCCAATATTTTGCTGATTGTGCTCGTTTATCCGCTTCTGTCAGCCCACGATAGTGTTCTATTTCAGCCTTGGAACCATCGGGCAAATTGTCTATATTTGCTTGCAACTGGATAAACTGATCTATCAAGTTTTTACGAAACTCGTTTGCACGATCAACTTCGTTTTCGTTTTTGGTGTTGTTGGTCAGTATTTCCATCAACTTTTCGCCAATAACACCACCAAATGCTTCTGCATTCTCTTTTACAAAAGAATGCACCATGCCGTTAAACTTTACACTGTTGGCAATAGCGGACTCTCTGGCCTTATTTGCAGCATCTTCTGCGGCCGCTTTTTGTGCTTTTGCGATAATGTCATCATCGTCATTATTGTTTTTGGGATCGCCATCATTGTTGCCATGTGATTTTAATTTATCGTCAACAACTCCCGTAATTAAATCTCGGATTTTATCTAAATCCTCTTGTTCTAATGCCATATTGCTTTCTCCTATGGGTTTGTATTATTCAACGGCTTTTTCCAGCCACTCAATTCCGCATTGACATCCGTAACGTTCACCCGGCATATTGCCGTCTTTATCGCCATCGCCAACCGGAAAAATGCGACCGTATAAAACCTGATGTTCAGGGTCCGGATTTACAGCAGAACTGGGCAACCAACGGTAATATCCACCTTTGTGCTCTTTTTTTTCTGCCTGAACTTGTGCATATACAACTGCATCTCGCACACGTTGCTTTAATAACACACCGTCCTTGATTGCTTCCGTTTTATATGCTTTGATCCCCATTTTTTCCAAAATGCGGCCACGTGCTTTATATCCGGCCAAAACAGCAGAAATCGTTTCTGTCAAATCCTTATTTGTAATCGCAGAACGGGCCACTAATGTTTTGATTATCCGTTTCTGAACAGTCAGATTATTCAGCCCGCCTGAGACAAAATTTTTGTTCCATGTCTTTTCGGGCAGAATCTCGTTTAAGAAATCGTCAGGCATAAATCGCCCAACGACCTTATATTTATTTTTCTTTACTCTGCGAGCCATCTTTTATCTCCAAGATTTTTGTCGCAAATTCTCGTATTTCATCAGGGGTTAAAGAATCCAATGCCTCTAAGGTGGCAACTGTACGCACCTTGGATTCCAGCGCACGCCATTTTTCTTGACGATACTCAACTTGCTTAATGCCGTACAGATTTGTAAGTATCGGTTTCCAAATAGATAAGAAATATGGTTCTATTGCTTCTGATTCTCGGTTTATATCTGCATCTCCAATAACAGATGCACCTGTGGTGGCAACACCAGAGATGTATGCGAATGGCAATCCTGTTTCCTGTGTAATTTCAGAATATATTTCGTCTCTGGCCACAACCAACGGATCTGTGTTTACAGATGACATTGCTTCAACCCTGTCGTTCGCATCCAACAATACTGGGTCTCCATTACGCAGCGCATCCACAATCGCACGTGCCTGTTTTATCGCAGAATCAGCATCCGCCTTATTAATCATTTCTCGCAAATTGGATATCTGCAATTTCAAGGATGCAGACACATTTACCGCAGTTGTCCGAGACATATTTACCATATATAACTGCAAATAATAGTGTCTAAGGATTTTGGTTAATTCATAATCCTTGAAACTGATGATGATTCCTTGGCTAGATTTTGAAACCAAATCATAATCTTTTTTGATAAGATTTGTTTCCGTTTTTGTCGCTTCTCTCAGAACACCATCTCGCCATACCAATGCCTTAGTGCCACCACTAAACATTGTACTGGCTATGTACGATACTAGCCCCTTGTTGTTTTCACTGTTTTCAAAGCAATCATAAAAACTACGTTCTATTATTGCTTTGCTTTTATGATCCCATATTGAACGTTTTATACAATCACGCAATATGCGTTTGTATAACCCCTCAATCTTCAATCTTATAAAAACATCAGCCGAAACCTCGGTTTTAAATGGATATTTCTGATCTAAAGAGATGTCGGAATTTGCACGTCCCACCAATCGGGCAAAACCATTATTTATTCTATCTGAAAAAGAAGCCATATTATTTCTCCACTCGTATTAACCGCATCGCCTCCATAAGTCCTGCAACAGAGTCCGGAGCATCGTCGTGCGATGCAGAAGCATCATAATCACACACCTGTGACACAAACTCTCGGTTTTCTGCCACATCATCAAACGTAACGATATCTACAGAATTACAAAAAGCCGCCGCCGCTTGTATGCGTGCAATTTTCGGCATAGTATTATGAACTCCTCGTACAGAAACAAGGCCGCCCATACTTTCGTTGCTTAATTCTCGTGCGAGTCTTACCGGCATATCGCCGACACCGTTTGTTTCTATCGTTATATCGGAAACCCCAAAATACTGACAATATTTCAAGAAATCTCCATTATCAAAGATTTCATAATATGGTTTTTTCCAAACAAAACCCGTTATCTGCAATCTTTGAAAGCACATAGCACCTATGCAAAATGCTGTATAGTCGCCCCCTTTGTGCGATGGGTCCAAGTATGCAAAAACTGTCCCATTTGGATTCCAGTCGTCTTTTTTTGTTATCTTGGCAAACAAAGATTCATTGGCCGCTGATAAATCCAACTCATAGTTAATTGCGTAAAGTTCTGGGGCCATAGACCGCTTTTTCTGTTCTAACTGTGCCGCTGTGAACAGTCCCGTCACTCCAACTGGGTATTTGTGCACATTTTTAAATCGGGTGGTTCCATCATTACGGTGCCAAGGGGTGCAAAAATTAGCCCTGACACCACCACGATTTAACGTATTTTCCAGTTCATCAAGAAATCTATGTGTTTTTGTTCGTTCTGCCTCGCTGTATCGGTCATCCTTATCAACAATGTCGTCTGTCGTGACATCATTAAAGTGCTTTCCTGTGATACTACCGTTAATTCCGCATCCATACAATGCAGACTCTCCCTTGATGGGCTGATAATAATTCGTGTCTATCTCAGTGTCTGTGGCACGTGTTAAAACGATTGGGAACCCCCATATCATTTCAGATAATTTTACCAGTGGCAAAGAACGCAGATGTCGTTGCGTGCCTCGCACAACCTCACGCACCTTTTCGTCTGTTTTGCGAAAGAAACCATAATTTCGCCTTGGAAACAAAATCAATTTAAGGGCAAGCCCGACACATAAAACAGATGTTTTAAAACTTTCACGATGCCCCATTATCGTAATTTCACTTGAATTACGCAAAAAATCAACTAGCCATTGCCCATGCATTTCGCTGGTATCAGTCAATCCTAGTTTGTGCAACAACGCAACCGGTTGATTAAAAATATAATCAACTGCCGCCTGTCTTCTTTTTTTCTGGGAATAAGATTTCGTTTTCAAAACTATCGGCCTCATTTTGGTCAATATGGCCCATAACCTCAACTTTGTCGGTGGGTTTTTCACCCAAGGTGTCCCTTATCGCTTCATAAGCCCGAACATCACCAGACACTGCCTTATCTATCAAGGCCTGCGTAACCGCATCCAGCGAATTGCCAATCAGTTTTTCCAGTGCCTCACGCATCAGTTTTTTCTTTTGACGTGCTTCGCCAGATTTTTTTCCGCCATTTCGACCTCGGTTTCTTGCTTCTTCCTTGGTTCGCACCGGCTTAAGATTGTTTTTTGTTGCCATATTTTATCTCTGTTTAATAATTTTAAGGATGGGGCGGGAAAGGAGGATCAAGAATTGTTCTGCAAATGCAATCACTGAAGCACACAAGGTGCAAATAAAAAACCGCCCCACAAAAAACCTCCGTTATCCCTTTCGGGGCGGAGGTGGAACATCTGTATCAATAGATCACGTGTCGTAAAACCTAGTGGGCCGGTGTAGCAAAACGAATTACGAGAACCGTTTTCCGACCCATACGTAAATGAATTATTATACAATAACTCATTATGATGTATTGTAATCTATAAATCGTAAAAAGTCAAGACAAATCAAATGTAACCTATTGAAAAACCGCAGAAATCAGCATATTACAAAACACAAATCGGGGGACTTTTTTTAGGTTCAGAAAAATGTCTTATTTTATGGTTTCGATGTTTTTACATATGCTTATCGTGGCGGCATAAATTATTTCTTCATCGGTTGGCAACTGATGGTCGGTATTTTTTATCTGTACTTGCCAATTTGCGTATAGAAATTTATACCATTTACTGGACATGCTGATCGGGATTCCTGTAATATTCTTTGCCTGTTCATTTCTTTCATTTATCTTATTGGCCGCAGTCAATTTATCCAACGCATCTTTCCACTGAACAAATGCCTCAAAGTAATCGGCAGAATATGTTGCGACCACTGGATCTCTTCGATATGTCAACTCATTTATTGAATCTACAAAATTTTCAAACCCATATAAAAACAACTGATTGCTGACCCCGTTTTGTTCTGCAATATTCATAATCTTGAAAATATATGATGGCGTACTGTTATATGTTGTGGCTAATCCAATAAGAGATTGAGCAATATTTGACAATTCTTCTATTTCCGATGGTATTGAATCAACGTCTGTGTTATCGCAAATGGAAAAATCGTATTTTGGATAATCAAACACGGGATGATTTGGTTCTTGTCGTTGGGGGATGGCTGTGCAACCGAACAAAGCAAAACCCAGAGCGACCAAAAAACGCATTTATCTATCCTTTCTTGTAAATACTGCGGAGTTTATCGCCAGCATGCCGGACAATATTTCTTTGATACGAATTGGATCCTGATAATTTCTTTCTGAGAAATGTTTTACCAACTGTTTGCGTTGCTCGGAAGACATCGTCAGACAATTTTCAGACAAAAACTCATCTATTGCATCAATTATATCAACCAACAGGGCAGAATCTATTGTTGTAACGGCTTCAGATGTTCCGGATTCTAAATTAATTTGATTTGTCCAATCGTTATTATATGCCATTAAATTATTCACAGGGATACGCAGTAATTCCGCAACCCGTGGAATTTTATCTTGCGGGAAATTACGTATCTTACCACCATTGACAGGTGTTCCTTTGATCATTTCAGACAATCTTGTCGGGGCCCACGCAATAGCATTAGCAAATGCCAAATTCGTTGTAAAGCCGCATTTTTTTATTCTGTCTGGCAACCAGTCCCACTTTTTGTCCATAATTACATCCTTTGCCTATAATTTTATCATTTTGCTCCCCTTTCTCAATTCCATTATTGTGTAATTTTTAACCTTGACTAACTTACATTATAATGTAATAATTTACACCAAGGAAAGGAAAAATTATGAAAACACCAACTTATGCGTTGTGTGCATCAGCGGTTCCTTTGAATAAAGGATAACGCAGATGTCCCAAAAAGCAAATGTTTATGATATCTTTCAGCGACTATCTGCTGAAAAACAACATAAAATTGCTATGGCAATCACAGAATATTTGTTTGCCGATATTCCTTTATGCTCTGAAGACGAAACAATTCAAGTCATTTTCTCTTTTATTCAACCTATGCTACGTCCAGTTCGCTCCGGTCGTGGTGGTTCCCGTATTGGTGCGGGTCGTAAATCAAAAGAATCAAAAGATTGTTTGAATTCAAACAAAGAACAAATTAATACACTTCCCCCCACACCCCCCATTACAGACAATTACAATCCAGATATATATAATAATATTATTAATAATAATATAACTACAGACTGTATAAAAACACAGGTTTCAAAAGAATCAAAAAAATCAAACGACTGTTTGATTTCTGTGAAAAAAAATTCCCATACAACAACCAAGTTTATTCCGCCAACCATAGAACAAGTTGCCGAATATTGCAAAGAACGCAACAACAACGTAGATCCGGAACATTTTGTCGCTTTCTATGAAGCAAAGGGATGGCAGATAGGAAAAAATCCTATGCGTAACTGGCGTGCGGCAATCGTCACATGGGAAAAACGCAACAATACACAACAACATAACACCAATGATGATTTTCATCTGTAAAAAAATACGCAGGAGGGAACATGCAACACGACATCGCCAAGGAATACATATCAAAACTGACAGACTTGTATGCATTGTCAGAAAATGTAATTGCTAAAATGCAACAAAATGCCGACAAAATAACCTCCGCATTCAAGGGATATTCTTGGGATCATATAGAATGGGCTGTTGATTTCTACTATGTCCGAAAAAATGACAAGACATACCCCCGCATGGCACAAATCTTAGCAATTCTAAACACGAACAAAGAAATTAAGCGGGTTGAAGACGATCCTTTGGAATGCAAAGAACTTGTTATGCCAACCACCCGGATTTGGGATTTGCAAAAAGTGTTTGCGGAGGTATGTCGTGCCGCACACAGACATGGTCTGGCTTATTTTGAGTATTTTGACAAAGTCGAAAAAATCAAGATGGGAAACAAGTCTTATATAAAGCAAATTAATCGTCCTGATGGAACAACAGAAAACATTCTCTGTTTTCGCAATTACGATTGGGACGATGCTGTAAATACCGCTCGCCAAGCATTCCCCAGCGAATTTAATAAATACAAATATATGTCCTGTTGGGAAAAGTACGCAATGGCATACAAACTGGGAACACTAAAAATATAATTGGAGACCAATAATGTTCTTTCAAAATATCACTCAAACAGAAAACATTACTAAATGGGTCGCATCGCAGATAGATGCCACTCGTTCAGTAACCAAATACGGTTGGGACATAACGATAACCCCTCATAAAAAATCCCGCACGAACCAACAAAACCGCTTTTTGATGACCGTATTAAACAACATTGTTTTATTCGGCCAGCGCACTGGATACGTGTGCCCCGGATTACAGCAATGGGCTATGCAGCCAAGCATTTTGAAAGAGTACTGGAAATACCGCTTGGGGTGTCTTTCAACCGCAAAATTATCTACCGCCGAATTTGGACAATTTATAGACCAGATTCAGGCCACTATGGCATCAGAAACAAACGGCAACTATGAAATTATCACTCCGCCTGATGAGTATTCGCAATTAATCAACAGATAACCAAAAGGATTTAACATGCACGACCCAAAAGAACGTATATTAATAGATTTATCTTATGAAGATTTCTCCAATGGTATTTTGTCGGCCCTAGAAAAGGACACTGGGGCAATACCAATAATTCCCGAAATTATACGCATATTGAAAATAAAAATGCGAAAAGAGGCAATACGAAACCAAAGATGCAACAACCTGAAACAGAATAAACAAGGGATGAAAAATGGAAAAATTTAACACAGCAGAACAGTTATGGTTTTGGTTTGTGTATTCCAAATGTGTCAGAACGCCATTTTCTAGAACCTTTACAACAACAAAAAGGCCTTGCGAATTGATGGATGTTGAAATACTGATCACAAAATTGTATCTGTCCGGCAAGATCACACGTGAACAACTTGAAATTATGCGACTTTACGCAGATAAACGTAGGTCGCCAAACCCTAACATTTACACAGAATTCCGTCATTGTATCTTATGGGATAAAGCAATGGCGACAATAGAACACTTTGCCAGATTGTGTGGCTGGATTTACCCAAAGGAAACGACATGAATAATATTGGTGGCGTAATAGTTAATAGATTTCATCCGAACTTTAGAACATTTTACGATAAATTCGAGGATGCACGACAGGCCTATAAAACAATGGCACAGCCATTTCAAAAGTTTTGGTATTTATTGCCATGGATTAAAGATGTGAAAGGAGGAACAAGTGTCAGAACAAATTAAACCTTGTGCCATTTGTGGAGAATATCCTTATTTTGACGACCTTGCTCCATTTGCCGTAAAATGCAAAAACAATAAATGCACTAATGGCATTGATTATGTCGCTCGCTCTCATTCTCTTGACGATCTTGTGTCAAAATGGAATGCATTGCAACATAATGAATTTTTTATTGTTATTCCGCATGAATTACCGGCATTAAATGAAATTCTAGGTGCAACAAATTCTAATCGTTATGTCGGTGCTGCATTAAAGAAGAAATCTATGCAGTTGGTGGCACTTTATCTGCCAAATAAAACCTTGCCGACTCCGCTAACGGCGGATTTTTTATTTTACTCAAAGAACGCAAGAAAAGATCCGGACAATATCGCTTCAGGTGCCACAAAAATTATTTTTGATGCAATGCAACAAAAAGGCATCTTGGTAAATGACGGTCAAAAACAAATACGTCAATTACACTACAGATTTGCGGTTGATAAAAACAACCCTCGCATAGAAATAACTCTAAAGAGGGCTATGTAATGTTTCAGAAGACATTTTTTGACGATATATATCGCCGCAAGATTATTTGCGGCAAAAATGCCGACAAAAAAATGTCTGTATTAAAGCGACTTATGACATTGTCTGCATACGGCACATCTGGTCAATCGGCTAAACTTGGCGGTATCCGTGGTGGCGGAATGTCATTGCCGGCTTTGGAACGTAATGCAGCATATCTGATACACAGGGCAAGGATTCTCAATCTGTGCTCGGATCCGGATCTACGTATATATTTGGAATATTACAGTCGCCACGACACAAATATTCTGACCGACATTGCCGCCGGTAAAATAGAAACCAGATTTATCCGTGCTGTTTTAAACGAAGCACTTGATGAAATATGCAACAAAGAGGAATGTTATGAATAATGATTATCTTGGCTCATTATCCAGATATGCGGCTTGGGCAGGCATAACACTGGATTGTGCAAAAAAACGGCTCAAACGAGGACAGATTGTTTTTTCCGACAAATATCCACATTTGGTTGATTTTATTCGAAGTAATGCAGTGGCAAAAAAACGTGGTCGTCCCCGCAAATCCACAGCAAAACGAAAAATCCACGTCAGTTGGTGGATGGACGCTGCCGAATATGCAGAATTAGCCCCTTTACATAAAAAACACATTGAACGCAGAAAAAACCGCCAAAACTTTCCCTAAATTACATTATTTTGTAAAAACTTACACTATTATGTAATTTTTTTATTGACCTGCTTACATTTTAATGTAATAATTGTCGTGTAGCAAAACAACAAAAGGAGAACCTACATGACAAAAACTACAAAAATTATCTTTTATTCAATTCTTACAATTATTGGCTCTTTTCTTTGGTTCAGTTGGGTTGATGCCGCTGGTGCCAATGTTCGACAAAATGATTCTTGCGCCTATTTAGCGGATATTTCTGATCGTGCTTATTGGGAATGCCATGGTGCTTCCTGCTTGTCTCGTTGTTCATCTATTAACCCTGATTTGCCCGAATACTGCGACTGGGTCTGTGCTAATGCATAAAAATCGTCTTTGGGGTCGGGACTCCAACACGGCCCCTCAACATTGGAGATAAAAAAATGTCAAACGAATTAATTTCAACAACAACATCTGGATTCACACAAGAACAGGTTGATTTAATAAAACGCACAATCGCAAAAAACTCTACGGATGACGAATTGGCAATGTTCTTAGGAATTTGTAAGAGAACCGGCCTTGATCCTTTTGGTCGTCAAATATACGCAATCAAAAGATATGATTCTCGTGAAAAACGTGAGGTTTTATCAACACAAGTATCTATTGACGGCTTAAGATTGGTCGCAGAACGAAGTGGAAAATATGCAGGGCAAAAACCTGTTGAATGGTGTGATGACAAGGGGAATTGGGTCGATGTGTGGCTTACATCTACACCACCTGCGGCGGCCCGAGTCGGGGTTATGCGTTCCGATTTCAATGAACCGTTATATGCGATCGCCCGATTTACTGCTTATGCACAAAAAAATCGTGATGGTTCTCTATCCAATATGTGGGCCAAGATGCCAGAACTTATGATCGCAAAAGTAGCCGAAGCATTAGCATTACGCAAGGCTTTCCCACAAGAATTATCCGGTTTATACACTCGTGAAGAAATGGACCAAGCAGATAATGCGCCTGTTGCAGTGCCTAATATACAAGATGCGGTTGTTGTTGAAAAGACACAACCGGCACCACAAGAACTGCCAGACGAAGTGTTACAAGAAATCAATAGTTGTCAGGACATTGTTGCGATTGGTGCTGTTCTGCGTAAATACGCAAAAGAATATGACGTTGCCTTGTTATCTGCGGCCGGAACCGCACGAAAAAAAGAACTGTTAATCGAATTAGAACAAAAAGGTGGTACAAATGAATAATGAATTAGGCGATCGCAGTCAATACATTGGCGGTTCAGATATTGCCGCAATCTTAGGAATTTCTCCTTGGAAAACACGTAATGCTTTGTTGCGTGAAAAAATAACACAAGAACACCGTAATTTTTCTACGGCCGCAACTCGTTTCGGGCACGACAACGAAAGCACTCTGATAAATTTTGATGCTTTGACAGTTGGCTATGAAACGGATGCTGAAACCCCTGTAATTGAAAATCCAAAATTCGGACCATTGTCATTTGATTTCCCTATGATATTGCACCTTGACGGAATGGGGACTATGCCAGATGGCGAACGCATACTTATAGAATGTAAAACATCTGGAACGGCTTTCAATGGTACCTTGCCTGAATATTACAAACCTCAGGTTCAAACATATTTAGCCGCATTAGAAAATCAGGGTGTGCATCGTGCACGTATTGTGTTCGGTCTGCGTTCAGAAGACAAAATTGGCGAAACTGAGGGCTTTTGGGTTGAAGCGGACAAGGATTATTTCCAAAACACGATCGTCCCAGCAGTTGCTAGTTTTTGTCTAGAGGTTAATGCCGGCAGACAACGCATTGCCGCAGGCGAAAGTATTGACGATATATTGCCTGTAACCACAGCAGATGCGGTTGCAATTATGGGAGATACCGCAATTCAAAATGTCAGCAATGCTTTGGACATGATTGAACACTACAACTCTATTGTCGATGAATTCAAAAAGACTCTAAAAGAGAAAATGGAAACTGCGGGTATTACGAGTGCACGTTTTGGAAATTATGTTGCCTCCATTACTGCGGCAACAGTCCGCAAAACATTAGATACTGCCGCAATCAAGCGGGATTATCCGGGAACTTTTGACCGTTACACAAAAGAAACCAAAGTCGCAAGTTCTTTGCGTATAACAAAAAAGAAATGAAAGGAGTAAAAAATGTCTAAAAACTATCGTGTTCAAGTCGGTAACGTAAAAGTAGCGGCTTTTTGGAATGAGCCACAAGGACAAAACACCAAAGGATACTATTCTTGTCAGGTTGTGCGTTCTCGGAGAGACCAAGACGGACAATGGATTGATGAAAAAGTATCATTATTTCCAAATGAACTGATTGCTTTAAATGCGTGTATTGATCAGTTACAACGTATAATCACGCATCCTGAAGCATTTGAAATAAACCGTAATCAGAATGGTGCCAGTGCACCCGCACCCACCACACAAACTCCGGCACCCGCACCAGCGGCTATGGATGTTGGTGATGATATCCCATTTTAATAAAAGACAACAGAAAATAAAGGAAAGGATAAAAAAATGACAAATACAGTTCAAAACGCACCAACAAAATTGGAGACGAATCTTGAAAATAATCAGATATGTCGTGATGCAACAACTAATGTATTCGACCGTCTGATTAAATGGTTGCCTTTACGTGAGGTTGCAGAACAGGCGGCGGCTAATTTAATCGCTCGTATGGATACCGCAGACTTTTTTACAGAAAAGTATGCCCTGACCGAAAAGCAAAAAGAATATATTCGTCAAAATATCGCATCTATAATGCGTGAGGCAGGAGACCAAGTCGTAGCAAAGCATACAGAATGGGACAAAGAAAACAAGGAGTTTATCGGAAATACCATTGTAGAAGAAATGATAAAGATACCAGAACAGACAATGGCCGCCTTGGGTCGTGTTGCAAATCGTGGTGCCGTATTGGCTATGACCGCAATCAAAGCAAATGCGGGTTCTGACAAAGCCGATGAAATCACTATGCGTAAATCAAAAGAAACTGGCGATATAACAATCCCAACACGTGGCGTGTTCATCAGCACAAATTGCATTGAGAGCATCAAGGAACAAATAAACATTATAAACAAAGATATCGACATAGAGGTTAAATAATGGGGCTTGTTGGTGGGCCTGAGCCCACCAACAATAAAAAAAGAGGGATGATAATGTTCTGTGCAAAATCAAAAAAAGGTACGTTAAAAATGCCAGTTTGCATAATCGGAAAATGCAAATCAGAAATAAAAAGAAAACTTACTCAAATGGGGTTTGATACACGAGATTTTGAATTCGAGGAGAAAAAGTAATGAAAGGGATTCAATATTATGGAATATGCAACTGCACATGCGATTATTGTAAAAAAAGAAAATCAGTAATAACGTTAATTTTAGGGGGCTCGTTTGGTGGAATTTATATTTGCAGACAGTGTGCTACAAAAATACAAAAAAGTGCATACCAGATTGAAAAAAACGCATTGTTGCGGCAAAGACAAAATAAAGGCAAATAAGATGGCGATAACCGTTGCGATTTTAATCAATGGCAGACCTATATTGGCACGTTCTGCCGTAAACATAACACCTGAACAGCCATATGGTGCGGTACATAAATATAAGGTTGATGACGGTTCCGTTGTTGAACACGTCCGGTCTGATGGTTGCGTGGCATTGGCTCATAAACTGCTAGATACGATAAAAGAGGTTACAAAATGACACCAGAAGAACAAGATATGTATGTTTATGCACTAAGATATTGTCTTGGTCGTCTGACGTATGCACCATCCACCTGTGCAGAGGAAATCCAGCGCAAGATAAAACAGTTGTCGCAAAAAACACTATTTGTAATGGTCGAAAGCATCAATCAAGACCTTGTCTGTATGAGTGATGTTTATGACAGGCCCGAAAACAAACACATAAAGCAAACGTGGCTGTCATTAAAAAGTGCCTTGGAAAACAGATATATTATAAAAAAACAAGGGTCAGATAACTCAGGACAATTCAAAAAAAACGAACAGTCGGTTATAAATTAAAACCAACTGAAAATAAAGGATAGGGATATGAAATACGGGCTTATAACATTTTGGTTTATCTATTTCCTTACTTTGTATTTATATAACCTTTCCGCTTAAATCGGAAAACTGAACATAAGGAACAATAAAATGATTGTTTATGCAATAAAAGATTTAGATAGAGGGCTGTTTTGGAATCGCATCCACAAGGATTTCAGACCCTTGGCACAAAACACATTATTCGTAAAAGACACAGGGCAAGCGAGACGTGCATTAGACCCAAGGTGTATAAGCGGTGTTGTGCGTGATATTTACAAAGACAGAAATCTGGCCGCCGTAAAAATTGAAATAAAAGAACATAAGGAATAGCAACATGACAACATATGAAGCAAAACTAATAGTTGATGAGCAAGTAAAGGCGGTTGCCACTGGGCCAGATATCGCTGGGACTTTGGACATAGTCTTAGAACATTTGCCTGACAACATGGAATACAAAATAGAGATAAATATCGTTGTGCAAAGTAAAAATGGGAAACCTGTTGCGATGTACTGCGAAGAAAATCATTCGTCTATGATTGGATAGACAACACAAAAGAAAGGAAAGGATGACAGATGAAACAAGAACAAAGGAAATATGTCGGTATAACACAGGCGGCGAAAATAGTCGGAAAATCCTATAAGGGGTTTATGAAAAAGGTAGATTTGGGTCAAATCCCTTATTTTATGGACGGAGACCGCATGTGCTTTTATATCGATGAACTGACAAAACAACCGGAATCACAATGTCATATAAAATCTATAAAAGAAAAACATCGCCGGTCTATTATGCGAGAATCTCGGTCCGCATCAACGGCCAGACAAAACTTGAAAGGTTCTCAACTCACGAATCTAGCCGAGATAAGGCCTTAGAAATCGCACGAATGGCGGAACAAAAACTGCTTGCCCATAATGGTGCAGTTGATATCACAATAGAACAGGCTTTTGGGGAGTTTTACAAACGAGAAAGCCAAAACTATACCGCCCCCAAAAATATTTATTATGCATTATCTCAATTTTCTGCATTTTTTGGGGGCCTCAGACCCTTTTCTTCTCTTACAAACGCAGACATAAATAATTTTATTTACTCAAGGCAGGTCGAGGGACGTGCCCCAGCAACTATAAATCGTCAGTTAGTCATATTGTCCAAGGTAATTTCAACCTGTAAAAAGAAATGGGGCTTTGTTGCCCCTGATGTGCATCCACTAGAATTTAAATTACGGGAACCTGACGGACGTATTGGTCTCGTGAACGACGACGACCGACAGAAAATAATGGATGCTGCCGCACCACACTTAAAATTGGCTATGCAGATTGCTTATTATACAGGACTTCGTAAAGGCAACATTTTGTCGTTGCGCTGGGATGAAATCGATACCGAACGTTGGTCTATAACAAAATTCATAAAAGACAGCAACTTTAAAGGTGGTCGTGCCCATACAGTATTTATCCCTGATGCCCTAAAGAGCATTCTGCAGGCAATACCGCACACCTGTGATTATGTTATCGCCATAGACGGGAAACCAATCAAAGACCTTAAAACAGCATGGCATGCCGCCTGCCGCAGAGCGGGTATTCCGCATCGCAAATACACCTTTCACGATGTCCGGCATGGATCAGCGACAGCGGTCGTTCGTACAACAAATTCGTTATATGCCGCCCAGGTATTTTTAGGGCACAAATCTCCCAAAATGACCCAACGGTATGCTAAATTTTTAGATGAAGACAAGATAAGAATCGCACACTCTGTGTTTGACAATAAATAGTGTGTCATTTTTGTGTCAAAAAATTTTATAAACTTTTATCATTTTGTAAAAAACATTGAAATTCTGGGAAATTTAGAAAAACAAAAAAACGTATAAAAAAAGGGCTTCAAATCGCTGAAACCCTTGTAAATTCTGGTGCGAGCAAAGGGGCTCGAACCCTCGACCTCAACCTTGGCAAGGTTGCGCTCTAGCCAACTGAGCTACGCTCGCATTGCTGGTATATATTGACATATATTTTTTGTATTTGCAAGTCTTTTTTGTAAAAAAATAAAAATCCCGCCGGGGCGGGATGATTTATTCTGAAAAATATTGCTGCTTTTGCGTTTGTGATGTCTTGTACATTGCGTCAAATTTCGATTCTGCCGCCGCCAACGATGCGGGGTTATCACCCAGGGGCGCATCGTAATCAGCACCGTTTAGTGTAATAATTCTGGTTGGTTCTTGTTTGCTGCCGCATTCAATATAATATTCAGATGGATTATAATATTTGCCATAGCATTTGCCATTGTCAACAAAGGCATAACCCATTTCGGCCAATGTTTCGCAGTTTGGATTTTCGCCAGTTGTTGATATTTCGCCGTTTTCCAAGAATTCATCTGGATTGGATAAAATGCCAGAACACCATACGGGTACATAGGTGTTGCCAACATATGCCATAGAGCCGCCTTCGGCGGTTTTTCGGCGGCCAAAGCAATCACCGTATTCGGATAATTCATTTACGTCAAAATCATTGCGGATGTTTTCGCCACGCAATATCGCACTGCGTTCCATTGCGACAGCATCGTCGCCAGTCGGATTTTTCAACGCGTCTGCGCAGATTAATTTTAATCCCCAACAGTTTCCAGATTTGTCCCACGATTCGGGATTGCCCATTTCAATAAAATAACCTGCGGTCATGTTGGTATAGCAGTTCGCTGGATTTATACGACATACGGTTGGACGTAACCACCATGGTACAACATCTGCGTGTGATGCCGTTATAATGCATAATGAACAAAATGAAAGATATATTAGTTTTTTCATGGTTCCTTTCCTGGTTGTCGTCATTTTATCAGATTTTCCCCTGTGTTGCCAGTCTTTTATTCGGTTGTCCCATCGAACCAAAATGAGTATATCGTTTGGTTATTCATGGTGGCATATGTTGGAGATTTTCCATCGTTGATGTTAAAGAAGTTGCCTGCGGGGTCAGAACTTGTATGTTGCAGGGTTGAATATAGTCCAAGTTTGCATGATGGGTTTGTCGAGCAGGTTGCGCGCGCAACATCGGATGGCCATGTTGGTTGTTCGCCGCATATGGCAGAAACTGTTTGAGTCGTTGGCGTTATGGCACCATTTGGGCAACATCCTGCGTTTGTTGTGTTGTTAAGTGTTAGAGTGACAGTCGCACCAGCCGTGCATGATAAGCTGGGGCCACTGTTGCTGCCACTGGAACTGCTGCCTGTGCCACTGCCTGTGCCACTGCCTGTGCCAGTTGTTGCGGATGCAGATGTGGTGGTGGTTGCGTTGGGATCTGTGGCGCAGAAACCCCATTTTGTGTTTGCACCGGTTTCATCATAAAATGCCTTGTTTTGTGTGTGGCCGGTGTCGTCATGTTTCAGGTCGGGGTTGGTTTGGTTTAGCCCCAGAATAGTGGAGTTTTCCTTTTCGCATGCCTGCTGTAGGTTGGCGGTGTCGGTGGCATCTTTGCCGGTTATTGTGTTGCAGTTTTTGATTTTGTCAATCCATACGGTGTTCACCCAAATGCCGCCCCAACGTTCACATTCGACAGATAATGATTGTGCCATTGATACACGGAACTTGTCCATGACCATATTTATGTCTTGCATAACTGTGGCAGGTAATTCGTTTGTATTTTCAGATGGACGGGCACATGCCTGACGTGCGTGACGAACCAGTTTGTGATACATACTGCCAACATAGTCGGGACCGCATATACCGTATTCGAATTTGTTTATGTTGTTTTCAAGAACTGGCGCTGCGGTTCCGCCATCGCATCTGTACCCAGTGTAACATTCTAAGCACTGGTTACCAGGTTTTTTGTTTGGATCTGGTTCGTTGTTATAGGCCAGGAAATATCCGGCTTTGCACGATGTGTATATGCGACTGCCAACCGGGCACATGTATGCAGGGCGGGTTGGGGTAAATGTCGAATCTGGGACAGGTTCGCCACCACCACTGATACCAATGGTGTTCGATGTGGTTTCATTCTTGGTTATGTCATTGCATATAGTAATTTGGGCATATTTTTGTTCGCCGGGGGCATACATGCGACATGCGTATGGGTATCCGTGTGTAGAATCGTTGTCGGGTGGAATACACAGCGTGTTTGCAAAATCTTGCAGGGCTGTGGCACAATTGTTCGCAATTTGTTGCGTGGTTATGTTCTTCATCGCGTTTAATAATTCGGCAAAACCATTTGGGCCGCCACCGTACAGGTTGCTGCAGGCGTCCAGTTTTTCACGACACATTTCTTCGGATAATTCTAGTTGGGTGCCCAACAGTAACTGTTCATCGGTATTGCTGAAGTCTTTTAATGATTGACGTTGGCTGTCATAGCAATTGTTTACAACGTCCAGACACTCTGTTTTGACCTGGCGGATGCGATCTTGTTGACCTTGGTATATTTCGCTGATTGCCTGGCGCAGAAATTCGTCCCAGACGGTGTCTGCAATGTCACGACAAGTGTCCAGTCCGCGTTCGGCAAAAATACGCTTGCGATTTAATTCGGCAACCAGCAGACGGTTCGACTGATTCGTCAGAACATCACCAGATAATGATATTTGTGATGTTAACTGATAAAAGTTTGGGCTGTAAATCGGTTCGCCCGTTTCAATGTTCAAGTATAACCCAGTTATGTCCAGACAGTGTATATAATCTGTGCCACATGCAGTGTCGGCTGTGATGTCTTGGCGAACCTGGGCGATGCAGTCGTGGATTGTGCTGGAATTGTGTGCGTTATAGGTTTCCAGGCGGGCAATGTTCATTGCGTGTTCGGTATTGCGGATGTTGCTGTTGGCATTGGTTAGTTGTTTATCCAGGTTGTCAATTAACAGTGAACAGTCGTTCTCGATATACATGCCATATGCAGATACAACCATTGTTTGGGTTTCTGAACTGGGGCATTTGTCCGCGACAAGTTCGGAACACTGGGCGTGAACTGCGTTGTATAATGCTTCGCCTGTCAGGTTGGCGATGTTGACACCACCCGCAAGATCCGTTGTGGCCCAAATCGCGTTGATGTCGCCGGCAATGTCCAGGGTGCCTTGGGTTGATAATGATTTCTTTTTTGTATCGTAAAGGATTTCACTGATGCCGGACAAGTGTGATGCACTGGCAGATTTATCGCGGGTTATGGATTGTGTGTATTCGCCGGCAGATGCGGACATCATTGCGTTTACCTCGCCTGCGGTCTTGTCAATAATGGCCAGGTTCAGGTTGGTAAAATCTTGTAATTGATCAGATGCCTGGGACAGGGCACGCTCGCGTGATTGAATTTCGGTTAGTTTTGATGAGCATATGCACCGGCGATACGTATCGCTTGCTGTTGAACAAAACTGATCCATGCAGGTGAAATATGCATCGCGACATGTGTTATAGCCAGTGCCAAATGTTATGGAATCGTGCGCAGACATGGTAATTGTTGCGCGGGAATTGGTCGCAGATCGGGCCGCACGACCAGCAGATGCGTTTACTGCCCCAGAACGTGATGTGCCAGTTATCCCGCCAGCGCGGGGGGCAGGTGTCTTTTTGGTTGCTGTGCGGGCAATGGTGGTTGTGGTACTGCGGTCATTTGTTGCAGTGCGTGATGTCGTTTTGGATGGGGGTGTGGCTGTGCGCGCAATTGTTGTGCGTGCAACTGTGCGTGGTATCAATGGACGGGTGACGGTGCTGCTGCTGTTGTTGGCGGTGCGTGCGACTGTTTGTTTGGATTGGGGGCCGCGTACAGGTGAATTTTCATCGCGAACAGCGGCATTGGATATACCAATGCCCAATATCAGGGTCAGGATAAAATAATAAACCTTTCTCATCCGAGTGTACTGTACAGGTATATGTTATCAAAAAATGTAATCACAGACAAGAAAAATGAATGAAAAATACAGAAAAAAACCCACCGATTGGTGGGATTAATTTGATGCGGTGTCGGTGCCAGGACGGGTGCGTTCAACAAATGTTATGCGACCCTTGTCCAAATCGTATGGGGTCATTTCAACACGAACACGTTCGCCAACGTTAACCCATATGCGCAGTTTGCGCATCTTGCCACAGACAGTCGCCAAAATTTCATGCCCGTTATCTAGCTTTACACGGAACATTGTGTTGGGCAGTTTGTCTTCGACAGTGCCACTGAATACGATTACATCATCTTTTGCCATTGTTTATTCCTAAGTGTTTTATTCGTGATATCCTATAATAAATACTGGAAAAATGCAAGCGGTTTTTATCTGCTTGCACCCGGGGCGAACATCTGATAAAATAATACATAACTTATGTAGGGTGGAGTCGAATGAATATAAGAATTCTTGCATCATTATTGGTTTTAATTCCTGGGGCGGCGTTCGCAGCAGAACGTGATGCAAATGCACGTGTCGGTGTACAGCGTGTTTCAATGGCGGGTGTGCGGGGGCCAAATATGGCGAAAAATATTCAGGCAACCTTGCCACTGAATGGTGGTGGACAAATTGAAAATAATGGTGGGCAAACGCCACCTGTTCAGCCAGATTCAGGGGGTGTTAATCAGCCAACAGATGATGTTGAACAGAAACCAAATGGCAGTCAGGACTGTCGCGAGGCATATCGGGCATGTATGGATGAATTTTGTCTGCTGGATGAATCCGAAGGGTATAGATGTGCGTGTTCTTCAAATATTAATCAGTCAAAGTCGCTGATACAGGAAATTCAGAAAATCCAGGAAGAGGCAGATAAACTGTATACCGAAGGTGTAGAGCGAGAACAACTGGGGGCGAAAGTTCGACTGGTGTTCGGTGAAAGTGAAGCAGCAAAGAAAAGTTCGCGCGCATCAGGGCTTAGTTTTACTGAGTGGTTGAACAGTGGAAACGAAACAGATGATGAAGCGCTGGATGCCGATGAAGATATTGGTGATGGGCTGTATGCAATGGCATCAGAATACTGTGCGTCAGAACTGGAATCGTGCGGAACCAAGGCAGAAATGGAAGAAATGCTGTATTCGCGTCAGATTGTTGCGGACTGTAAGGGATTTAGTTCATATCTGACAGAGCAAAAGGCAAATGCGCAGGCAAATAAACGCACCGCAGAGGCGGCTGTGCGTCAGGCCAGATTAGCAATGTTGGACACAACGAACCGGTATAATCGTGGTGAGTGCCTGTTGGCATATCGTTCATGTATTGCAGATAAAGGTGGTTGCGGCGCAAACTTTGAAAACTGTTTGGATGTTGATTTGCTGGGGCGGCGTGCGAATGCCTGTGAAAATGTGCTGGATCAATGTCTGGCAGTCAAAGATTATGTGTTGCAAGATTGGGCGGCCGAAGCAGAATCAATACTGGTAGATGCGGCAAAGTATGCAGATAAATATCGCAGACAGACATGTCTGGCGCAAATTCAAGTTTGTTTGGAAGATGGTTGTTCAACAACAACAAATTCTGCGTGTTTGACAGATGTTAATGTCGCAGCAGGGGTGTGTCCAATTATTGACGAATGTAATGAAATTATCCCAGGAATTAAGGCCGTTGTAAATGACAAGTTGGGGTATCTGCGTACGCAATTCTGTCAGAACGATATCGATGCATGTTTGCGTGATAAGTGTGGTGAAAACTTTACTGCACCAGAATGCGTCGGAAAAAAGGTTTCTGAAATTGTTGAAATGTGTCCACAAAATATGTTCCCATCATGTAAAAATGAAACACAGTTCGATATAATTGTGTCGGCGGCGGTGCTGCAGATGGATTATCAGATGATGCAGGGATGTATTAACTATTTCGGGGAACAGTTGGGTAAAACGTGCGGAACGGATATGGCTTGTTTGCCGTCTGATGATACGGTTATGGGGCTGACTGAAATCCCAGCAGATGAAGCCAGTATGATTGAACTGAGAACACGGGTGCGTAATAATGCCCAGTTGGCAGTCGATGAATTCTTTAAGCAATTTGAACAGGATATAACAGTCGCGGCCTGTGCAGATGCAAAAAAACCAGCAGGACGTAGCAGTCTGGGGGATAGTGTTTTTAATACGGCAAAGTTAATTGCAGAAATTGGTGCGGAAAATCGGGCAATGCGTGAACTGGAATCGAAAATTGCAGAACTGTCGCGCCAGCAGGATTTGGCGGCTGCAGAAGCAAACTGCTATGCCACGTACAAGGTGGAAACACCAGATGAGTCTGATAAAAATTATAGCTATATCCGCAGTGTTTCGTTTGAACCAAGTTTACGCAACTGTCATGTGTGCCGTATGCAGCAGGTTTGTGAAACAGGTGGTGAAACCAAGGGAACTGCAGGGTTGAAGGGACTGGCAGGCGGATTGTCTGCTGGGGCTGCGGCAGGTACAATGGTAACACCAGGATGGGGAACTGCCATCGGTGGTATTGTTGGTGCAGTTGGTGGATTCTTTGCGGGACGCAGTGGTGCAGGTCAACAAGATTTCTGTCAGGAAATTGAAAGCTGTGAAGATATAAATATGTAGTCAACCCACGGGAGAGAGAAGTATGAAATATAAGTCTGGTTTGTTATGTTCGGTGATGGCAGGATTGATGCTGTTGCCGGCATATAGTGTGGTGGCAGCGCCAAAGAAAGTCAGTAAACAGTCTGCAATTCAAAAGGGAACATCTGTTCGAACAAAGGCCGATGCCAAGGGGCTGTATGATCAGGCATGTTATGATGCATATTATGGATGTATGGATCAATTTTGTATTTCTGATAATGAAAGTGGTGGCAGTTGTGCATGCAGTGATTTACATGAAAAATACGAAAAACAATTCGCAGAAATTCAAGAAATGATGGTCGAGGCCGAACGAATCGCAACGGTCGAAGTGGAAAAAGTCAAGGCAGGTGCACAGGCGGATATTATCTTTACAGGTACCAGACAATATGATGAAAATGGTAACTTGGTCGATGTTGATGATATATCGGTTGAAGATGAAAAAGAAAAAAAACGTGCAGATTTAATGGCGCTGTGGGAAAATAATTTTGATGCAGATCAGGATGATGATATTTGGGGCAGTGAAGGTATTGATTTTTCTGACCTGACTGGCAGTGCACTGTACAAGGCGGCAGAGGAGTTGTGTTTGGAACAAGTGCCAGAAGAATGTGATGGAGATATATCTTTGTTGCGCAATATGTATTCCAGACAAATTACATCTGATTGTAGAGGGTTCGAAAACAGTTTGGCCGCAAAAAAGTCCGAGGCAGAATTGGCAATAGCAAATGCAAATGCAGATGTCCGTACGGCATTAAAAGAAAGCTTTGACGAGGCAAATAAATATGATCTGGGACAGTGTATGGTTCAGTTCAAAAAGTGTATGCAGACCGAGGATGCCTGTGGTGATAATTGGGAAAACTGTGTTTCAGTAATTGCATCTGAAAATATGCAAAATAATCAGGCAAAAAGTACTGCTGGGTCCAAGGTTGCAACAGTTGATAAGTATGATATTACGGAATCAACAATGGAAATTATGACCGCAAAACGTACAATTTGTGAAAATGTCTTGGGACAGTGCATGGCAGTGCGGGACATGGTTTGGCCAGCATTCCTGCGCGAGGCAGCACCTACAATTAAAGTGGCAGAAGCGGCCGCAGAATCAAAATTCCGTCAGTCTTGTCTGACAAATATTTCAAACTGTATTCAACGGGCGTGTAAAGATGATATTGCCGGTAAAGGGGTAGATTCAATGGATGCATGTCTGTCACGACCAGATATGGCACGCAGTTTCTGTAAAGTTGAAATTGACCCATGTGAAAGGATGGAGCCGTTGATTTGGGGGTATGTTGTCGATAAACTGGCCGCAATGCGTGTCGATGCGTGTACCCAGGAGGTTAAAGATTGCTTTACCGCAGATACACGTTGCGGGGAAAATTTCCAGAACTGTATTGGTATGGACTATGAATTTATCCATGAGATTTGTCCGATTGACAGTCTGGTCGTGTGTAAAGCCAATAATCCAAATTTCTCGATGGATGACTTAGATTCGATGTTGATGGGACTGTATCTGAATATTGATAATTCTGCACTGGATCAGTGTCAGGAAATTGTCGACAGAAAAATGGCTGAAATTTGCGGCAGTACAACAGACTGTAACAGATTTGCTGCAGATGATACAATCGGTACAGGCAGTTTGCGTTCCCAGAAAGATGGAAATGTCTATCGGGTTACAGGTATGATTTCGTTCGGTTCAATTAAAATGGGCGATGCATCTGGAAAAACCCAGGATGTTGGTGATGATGCATCTGTAAAACTGGGGCCGGGTGAAATCGGTGTCCAGGAATACCTGGCCCAGGTTCGTGAACGTAATGCAAATGTTGCAAATGCAGAAGCAATCATTTCAACAATCGAAGCGGAATTGAATAATATCGCAGGTACAATTAATCGTACAATTGAAATGATTGAATCTGACCCAGAAGTACAATTCTGTGTGTCGGGACGTGATTTGTCACAAATTACCGGCAAAAGTGGTCAGAAGACAACGGCAAGATTCCCGAACCTGTTGAACCAGGTTAAAATGCAAATTGCAATTTCGGCACTGCGTCAGGCACAAGATAACTATAATGAAAAGTTTAATGGCGCAGTTGCAGATGCGACCAAGGATGCATCGGCAGATCTGGCAGAATATATGTGTCATAAGATTGCACAAAGTGGCGGATTGGCAATCGGGGCAGTTGGGGTTGATACACCATTGGCACCACCATACGCAATTTCATATGATGTTGGGACAGGGTTGACGGCCCAGGATTTGACACAAGGCGGAATAGGTGAAACATCATTCAAAAGCGATAATGGCAGTGGTATGTCAAAAGAAACAACTGCGGTCTTTAATCGTGATGCAAGAATCTGTCATGTGTGTACAACAATTACAACACAAAGTTGTACGGTCAAAGGGGGAAATTGGTTCCGGAAAAAGAACACCAGTTGTACCACAGAAACAAAAGACCCAATTTGTGAAGATATTCAAATGTAGCATTCAGACGGGGCAAAGTCGCCCCGTCTTTTTTGGTAAAAAATCCTGGACAAATTCTGGTCTGTGTATGATATAATTTGTTTGCAATTAACTTTAACCAAGGGAGTTTTCAAATGAAAATATTTTCAATGTCTGTGTTGATGTCCGTTTTGACGATTGGATTGGCGTCTGCAAATTTCCAGGGACCAGATGCCGCCGCACCAGTGGCAACAAATTCCAAGGGCGGATTCGTCAGCGGTGCAGAAACAATCGTTACTGTCAAGCAGGTAAATGAAATGCGGGATGATGTTCCGGTTATTATCAAGGGACATATTGTTCAACGTATGGGCGATGAAAAATATCTGTTCGAAGATGCAACGGGGTCAATCACTGTTGAAATTGATGATGACGATTGGCGGGGACAGACAATTACACCAACTGATACAGTAAAAATGTATGGCGAAGTTGATCGTGGAATATTCAAGACTGAAATTGATATAGACTATGTTGAAAAAATCTGAATAAAAAACTAATCCCCCAAATCGGGGGATTTTTTTTAGTCAATCTGGACAGGTGTGATGGTTTGACGTTTGACCGTGTCCAGGGGATGATATTGAAATGGTACGGCAACAAAGTCTATGTCGTGCATGTCGATGCTGCGAATCGTGCGGTTGTACATGGTGTGATAGTATATCCGCATGTTCTGCAGGTCGGTCGCAATTGTCCACTGGGTTGCCGCGGGCATGTCGTTGGGGGCCCTGCCGACTGCAAATTGCACGCCCAATGGAACGTTGACGTTGTCCAATATCTGAAATGCCTGTTGCATTGCGTTATATGCGTTGCTGGGGGGCAGTGAATAGGTTTGTAAAAATGCAGCACGTACAAATCGTGATGGTGGGGTAAAGTCCCCAGGTAACCCCAAAAATCCAGCCCCAGAACCAAATGCACGCAATGTTATTGGGCCGAACTTGGTTGGGCCTGCACCGCCAGGATGCAGATTTACATAGTTGTTCAGATTTGTCATGTGCCATGGAAAGCCCGGTGAATTTGTTAATACACCAATTTCATTTTCGTAAAAGTTGGGACGACCATCAACAATTTCCATAACAACTTGGCGGCCGGATGGCTCGGTTATGCGCCAGTGGACAGTCGCTGCGGATGGGTCTACGTTGATAATGCGAACATTGTTTATCGCTGATTTTACCTGGTCTATGCTGGAAAATCGAGACAGTATCCAGGATACAACCTGGAAATCGGCCAAAGATATGTCTTGGTCGTTTTCGTTGTATGGTTCATATTCGCCATAGTTGGGAAAGTAAAACAAGGCCGCAGATAAACCGGCTTCGTTCGTGCCGTCAATCACAAATTCTGGTTGCTGGACCGCCAGACCAACATATCCATACAATGATATAAATGACAGACCGTCCATTTCACCGTTGGGTAATAATGATTGCTGGGCATGGCCACGGGGGACGATTGTGTACATGCTGTTGTTTTCTGCGCCAGACCAGTCCATCGTACGGGCCGCAATTGTGGCACCGTCTGTGGATTTTACTGTGATGCCTGTGCAGGCAAATGCCGCAGGTGACAGTAAAAACATGGCTGCGGCAGTGGTTAGTATTGTTTTGCGTGTGTTCATGTGATTGTACCTCCAGATATAAACAAATTATTTATGTCCTGTTGAGTTTGGGCAATAGGAACCATTGCCATACAGAATAATTGACAGGGGGAAAGATTAATATAACTGGTCGTTTAACACAGGATGCCATATGGACATTATGGCGGTGTGGTCGGCATAAATGTTCAGAAAGTCAATCAATTCGTATACCAGGTTAACTTGAGATGGCAACCATTTATATCGTGGATTGTGTAAAACATGTTTTTCAAAAAAGTCAGATACAGTGCAGTCGTGCGGATCTTCGTGGGTGATAAAGCGCTGTTCGAAATTCGCACTGTGCCAGTCACAGACCATTTCAATCAGGATAACATCGGGGATGGTCGTTGTGTCGGAATAGTATTCCAGATGATGGGGCTGGGTATGGTGATGCTCGGCATGTTTGTCATGATACAGTTCCAGTTGGGGTGGGGTTAATTTACAATCTGGGTGGTATTTCGCATAGTTGATATATGCATAGCCCATGCAGATTGGACCGGACATCTTGTCATTGTCATGTTCGGGAAAATGATAGCCCAACAATCCTGCAAAATAATTCAGGCACTGGATATGTGCGCTGGTACGCAGGTGATGAAATTTCAGGATGGTATCTGCAGAAATCGCCATGGCGGGTATTATATCATAAATGCCAAAAGTTTTTAATTGATTTTTGAATTTTTACACAGGAATTTGGTGGGAAATTTCAATAGATGTGAGAAAAATGTGGTGTTTTATAATACTTTTAAGAGATTTAGATTATTATTAAAAACGTTTCAGTGCTTTTTTTGCGTATTCGACTAACAAGTCCGCGCTTTCCATAACTAAACCTTCAATTATATCTCCGCCCCATCGTGTCGATTGACCTCCCGTGCGATTATGTTCGCGAACCAGGTCAAATAATCCATCAGTATCCAAAGCTGCCTGGGCAGATAGGTTTGTATAAATGGCACATGTACCAGTTTCATTTCTACACATATTATAATCATTCATAATAATATTATCTTGTTTGACACCTGCTTTTTTTAATGCATTAACAACTTTATTTTTTACTGCAAGCTCATCTGTAAACAGATCTGCAGATTGAATATTCCCAAATTGGTCCAGGATTGTATATTTGTCGCCTTCCTTAACAAGAAGCATTGAGTGTTTTGTGGAGGAAAATGGTATAGACGCTCGCTCTATTCCATTGGCATTCATATTTTTTATTAACGATGTAAGCGTTTGTTGGCTATTCAGCAAATCGTCTAATTTATCTTTCATCTCTATTGCGGCTGTCATTGCCTTGCCAGAACGTAAAGCGTTTGATTGTTTTGCGATTTCTTGCGCAAACTCCAATGGGTCTTCCAGTAAATATGGGTCAAGAAACAATACACCATCTTCAATCGCCATTTCGCGTGCGATTGCACTCATAACGTCTGGGCGCATAGAATGTTCCATGCCCTTTATTTTTGTGCTATATGGTGCGGCTATAAATTCATCTAATGCCTCTCTGATATTTTTTTGTCCAAGATCTGGATGTACTTCTTTTATAATATCTGAGATATCCCAAAGTTTTGGCACATGCTCACTTGTCGTACTGACATCACTCGCATTATGTGTGTCCCTTATTGCATCGGCGGTTGCATTTGCTGTTCTTGCGCCGTCCGCTGCCGCATTTGTTGCATGTGATGTTGTTCTGGCTGCATCTGCGGTTGCGTTTGCTGTTCTTGCGCCGTCTGTTGCAGCATTTGTTGTCGCGCGTGTTGCATCGGTTATAGGATTTATGTTTTCAAATATCTTTACACCGTCTGCTGTTGTTTCAACTCGCAGGCCTTTTTGTTTGAAATAATCTGATAGTCCTGAAATGTTTTCTATTTTTTTTGGTTTTATGAAATAGTAAGCATCATCAACATTGTCAACCAATGTAATATCAATATCCTGTCCAGCAAGGGCGTGTTGAATCTTAAAATCATCAATTTTGGAAAAAGTTGTCGTTGGCACTTTACCAGTATCAAGTGTTTGCTGAAGCATGTCGGAAAAGCGGTTGCCCACTGTACTGCCTATTACAAATGAACTTTGTTCTTTGGGGCTGTTTCTGTACAACAAATGTCCCTGGAGGTCATCAGCTTTTTTTGGAAAGAAACGGCTGGCATCTGTTAACTGAGAACCTATTACCCCTTTTGTGGAAACATCGTCAACAAAATGACCGAATTCATGGGTTACAGCCTCCATCAGCATGTCCATAGATGTTTTGCCGTTTGCCTGCTTAATCATAGATTCTGATATTTGTATCGTAGGTTTGTCGTTGATGGGTCTATAAAGGGCAACGCCAGTTGGATTGTCTGGAAAACTGGAAACAAATTTAATATCTACGTTGTCTGCAATCCCCAGGTCTGAACCATGTTTATTCAACAGATTGAATAAAAATCTTTGTTTTTGTGTGCTTGATAGGTTATCAAAATTTCTGTATGAGTTTAATAAACTTTCATCAGATGCCAGTATTCTTAGCAGATTTTCTTGATAGAACGCTGCGTTGCTTTTTAACAATTCTACATCAACTGCGTTTGCCGCATATTTTTGCAGGTCAGCCATTGCATCTTTGTTAGCCTCTGCCGCTCTTCTTAGTCTGGATAATTCTGGGTCAAACGTTGAAAATTCGCCACGTATAAACAACAAATCATCAGAATCTGCAAATTGCTGTACGGTCATGTTTCCTGGTTTCATGCCCATTTTTAATTGTGCGATTTCTGCACGTTTTGCCGGTGTCAGTTTTTTTGTTAATGCCCTAATATCAGATTCTGACATGTTATCAACATTACGCAAAATAGTGTTGGCATCAGTTGCGGCAAGTTCGTCTAAAGAACGATAAGTCGCACGTGATACATCAGCTGCTGCGGCCGTTGCTTTTGCTGCGGCTTCGGCAGCCACTTCGGCATCAAATTCACTCATCAATCGACTTAGTGCACGCAGCTCGTCATCGGACATATTGTCTATGTTGTCTAGCTTTTGAAATATATCTTGTGCTTTAGACTGAATGGAGGCGGATGATGTGGCATACATATCAGGATGATACATTGCACGTGCGCGATTCTTGTTAGACGCATTACGAACCGCATCAATATTTGCGTGCAAGGCATCGCTTGCGTTATTGGCTGCACGACTTGCATCGGATGTAGCGTTTGCAGCATCGCTTGCGTTATTGGCTGCACGACTTGCATCGGATGTAGCGTTTGCAGCATCGCTTGCGTTATTGGCTGCACGACCTGCATCGGATGCAGCATTTGTGGCATCGGCTGTGTTGTTTGCAGCACGTGCGGCATCACTTGTTGTATCCAGTGCACGTGCAACCGTGGATGCGGTACGACCAATGCGTGACCCTTTGCCGGCCAGTTTTGTGATTGCCTGGGCGGTCAATCGTAATCCCGATGCGCCAATGGATAGGAATTGTGCGCCTAATCCAATACGATTTAACCATACCAGTGCGGTTCCGCCTGCATCTTCGGGGTCGCCACCCAACTGTCGAACGATTTCATCCCAATCACCATCCGATACACCTGATAAATCTTCGGGTTCTAGATAGCCAACCAATCGTGCCAATTCCTTGTCAACTGAATCCAGGGACGTTGCATCCAATGCGCCCATAACACTAAGTACATGACCGGCATTTTGTATTGTGCTGATTGCACAATCACGTTTTTTGCAGCGGGTGGATACTGATAGGAATTCCCCGGCACGGTTTTCAATTGCAACACCAGTTGTCATTTCGGCTGCCAGACCAGCGGTTTCAACCATAACCAGAACGCAGCCCACGTGTGTACCAACAACGCAGTCAACCAATGCGATTGCACCGGTTCCAACCTGAATTGCACCATCATAGACTTGGGCTTCGTTTGCATCAATTGATACACACTCTTTGCCGTCCCAACGAAATCCTGATGCTCCTGGGTTTTGTTTCAGATATATTGCATTGGCATCTGTACATTGTTTTTGGGTTAAGCCATAACATTCCTGGCCTGCAAATTTACCACCGCTGACGATACACTGCATTTTGCTTTCGCCAACTTCTTGGACATACAACCAACTTTCAGAAAAATCATCAAATACAAAGTCAATTGGTTGGCCATTTAATTTGCAACGCAGGACATCATCATCGCCGGCCAGCAGACTGTTTTTGATTTCACCGACATTTTTATTGCAATCGAATGTGCGGACAGTTTTGCCGGTTGATTTTATATATTGGCGTAATTGTGATATAACATTCTGCGACCCCTGAATTTGTATCCCATGGAAGAAAACATAGTTATCAATACCATCAATCTTGGCCAGTTTTGATTCTGCATCGGATGCATTCATGCTAAGTCCAGAAAAATTACATGTGTTCCCAGAGGTTTTTGCATTCAGACCAAATACGCGTGCAGTCTTGGTCATGTCGCTGGTGCATGCGGTGTTGCATTTCAAGGAACCCGAATAACCACCAGGAACCTTGCTGATACCGGATGATACGTTGTGTATTTTGCATATCCCCAGAACCAGAGCTTTTTGAATTGCACTATCAATGCTTTCTTTGACATCATCGAATTGAAATTCGTAATACCTTTTGGAATTCATACTGGTACATTTTACATAATCATCATTCCAACTTGTTCGAATATTCACAGTGTCGCAATGTACTGTATCTTTGTAACGTACACGTGCGTATTCTTCGGCCAGGCCAGATGCCTGAAGTCGTCCAATATTTACCCAGTTAAACACCCCCTCAACACATACTTCGGTACCACCTGATTTACCTTTGTGGTCGCCGCATACCTCATAATATTTTAGGTTGTTGATTTGCTTTTCTTTGGCCTGGTGCATAGATTCATAGGCGGCATCAATTTCTGTAGAATTTGGGTTGCAGATACATTGGTTTGTACTGTGCGACATTACAACAGATGTATATTTACAGGCACGACCTGCATATTTCTTTTCACAAAAACTTTTGCATTTTTCAAGGTAGTTATTTTCGGATGTTTTTGGATATGCTTCACGCAAGCAATCACCATTTCCGTCCGCAATACGGGTTACGCATGCGCCACCTTGGAATTCAAAACCAGGATTACAAACAGATGCCATGCATGAACAATTATAGCCTGGCTTAAATATAACCTGACCCATGCGGATATTAGTAGATGAACAAAAATCACCAATGCGTGTTTTTTCTGTAATGGAACGCAGTTTATTTGGGTTGTTTCCTTTCTCGTCCAATCCTGGGCAAAAACCATTCAAGTCAACACTTTGTGCAATTTCGGCATCCATCAACATTTTTTGGATAAAGGATTTACATTGGGTAAAGCCCTCGTACTTATATGTGTTGAATCCTGCTTTGCGGCAGACTTTAAATAAACTGTCGACCGATATTTTTCCAGTGGTTTGGTCCATTAAATCTTGGTACAGGTCTGCAACAGGTTGTTGTTTGGATTCAGGAACAAATTCAACAATTGCGTTTTTTACAACATCTGCATTGAACCACAGCCGATTTTCTGTATCCAGGTGTGTTGCTGCATATGCACCACAAATAAAAAACATCACAAATGCAATTGGGGATTTCTTCATTTCAATACCCCCGTACATTTTTCAGCGACTGCGGCCACTTTCTTAATTGCGGATATCTGGGTTGCGTTGAATATTGTTGCGGTGGCTGATGCCGCCGTTGTTGCACCCGCCAGTACATTTGCCGCAGTATTCAGATTCTTTTCTTTCTGTTTTCCGGCATCTGTATTATCGTTGCGTGTTTTGTCCGTGTTTGCCATTGCGGATGTGACGGTTCCGGCCAATCCAGTCGCAGTACCAACGGTGGATGAAATCATTGCGCCCCGACCGCGATTGTTTATCTTGGATACATCAACATATTCATATTCGCCACAGGCAGATGCGATAGACTGTGCCTCAGATACGTCTTCGCCATTTATGCGTGCCTGCATAATGGAATTTTGCAGGGTTTTTACATTGCTGATACAGTTATCTATTTGTGTTTTCAGGTCGCCATCTACTTTGTTTGTGCCGGCAATAATTGCACCGGCCACATTCGTTGCAGTCGCACCTGCCATTAAACCGGTACGCCAGTTGCCCAGATTTTTGGATTGTTTGGTTAGTTTTTCTATTTCTGAATCTATATCTTTATAGGAATCGTTTTTGTGGTTTTGATAATATGTATCTAGTGCTGCAAGGTTGTCGGACATATTGCCATTATTTGTCCCACTGTTGATGTTTGATTCTGATATTTTTTGCAGGCGTTCCATTTCCAGTTTTTCAATCTGTTTATCTTTATCCGCCTTTACTAAACCTGTTACGGTTGCACCAACACCGGCCGCTGTTCCAACAGATGTAATCGCGGTGTTTATGCCGGCCATTGTTTTCAACTCACTCAATTCATCATCAATTCCCACGCATGCTGTGTATGTGGCACGCAACGCATCATCTAACGGCAATATATTTGCCGATGCCATAAATGGAAAAATTATAAAAATTAAAAAGCCGAACCGCACAATCTCTCCATGCAAAAATTAAACCGCCACAAAGCGGACGGTTGGAGGTTCGAAACTATAACTAATAGAAAATAGCGGGCTTATTCAATTTATTCAGCACCCCTCCAACCAATTGTTGGAGGTATTTATTGTCCCCGCGGACACTATTAGTTTCTGGGTTTCGAGGCCCCAACACAGTCGCCTGTGTCATGGGTATTGTATCATATATCTGTATGAATTTTTACACAATTTTTACATAGAAAAAAATTTCTGCTTGCATTGGAAATAAAAAAGCCTTATAATCCACGGCGCATTGGGGCATAGTTTAATGGTAGAACTCCGGACTCTGACTCCGTCAGTGTTGGTTCGAATCCAGCTGCCCCAACCAAGATAGACAAACCCGCCAGTAAAGGCGGGTTTTTGTTTGGTTCCTAATATTTTCACCGAGTTCGAAAGTTGAATATAAAAAAGTGGTGAAAAATCACCACTTTCGAACTATTTCTTCCATTCTGATTTTAATTTACCAAAATATAATTTATCTCGTATTGAACCATTAGGCCATTTAGCATCTTGGCGAATAACACCTTCCAAAGTATACCCATTATGTTCTGCTATGGTCTTAGAAGCAATGTTTTTAGCATCACAATGCAATTGTATTTTATGACACCAATCTTGTTCAAATGCCATTTTTTCTATTTTGGGCATCAGTTTATTTATTATTCCTTTGCCTCTGGCAGATTTTCTTAACCAATAACCAATCTCAACCTTGCCAGATTTTTGCATAATGTTAGAGAACCCGATTTCACCCAATAATTTATTATCTTTGAATATCCCAAACAGCATTGTTCTTGTGCCAAGATTGCGTTTGTAATAACTTACCAAAACATGTTCCGGGGATTCAAATAAACCGTCTGGCATCCAGAAAATCATATTCTTTTCATCTTGGGATACAATTTTAAAAATCTCTTTTGCATATTCCATAGTTGCAGGAATAATCATAAGAACGTATTCGCCGACTTTGATTTTTTTATTTCTGAATGCTTCAAATTCCATATTAAATCCTTGTATCACCATAATTATACCATAAATTCGTGTTTAAATCTATTTATCTTTTGTCCAATTTCCGCCAATTCAGTTCGCAAATTGCACACATATCCCAACCAAGATTGACAAGCCCGCCGATAAAGGCGGGGTTTCTTTTGGTTTCTAATGTTTATAGCGAGTTCGAATGTTGAAAATAAAAAAGTGGTGAAAAATCACCACTTTCGAACTATTTTGCAATATAATTATCTACAACCAACAAAAGCCCAATTGTCGCCACCTTCGATAGGTTCTGCAATCATGGTGCGGATTGTAAAGTTTTCTTTGCATGTTCCTGGGTCGTCAAATGAGACTTCTGCATAAACATGTTCTTTGTCTGCGTATAATTCAGACAAATTCAAATGCCCACCAGCACGAAATTTGCCGTTTGGTTGCAACTGTTTTACTTGCTGTGCCCATTCTTGTTCTGCTGGACATTTATAAACCAGATGAAATTCTGTTGTTTCTATTCTTTCGCAACCTTCAAAAATAGAATCATATTTGCTGTAATCCTGGGCACATGCAGTTAATGTGATGATTGGCAAAATAAAAAATAATTTTTTCATACAATCTCCTTTGTTGTGTTTGTTGTTATAATATCATAAACTTGTTTCTAAAATCTATTATTTCTTGCCCGATTTCCACTAGTTCAGTTCGCGAATTGCACAGATAGCGCAACCAAGATAGACAAGCCCGCCGATAAAGGCGGGGTTTCTTTTTGTTTCTAATGTTTATAGCGAGTTCGAAAGGTTGAAAATAAAAAAGTGGCAAAAAATCGCCACCTTCAAATTTTTTTTATTTACTACGACTTGGGATAGCGCAAAAACATCGTATATGTTCTGCGTATTTTACGTTGAAACCGTTTTTTGTAAATGTATCCATCCACCAATTTTGTGGTTTAATAAGACGGGTTTTATTACAAGTGGTCAATATGTCACCGTTGGCTGCCGCTGCTGCAACATCTTCGGTAGTATTATGTATCGCACAAATCATTTTGCTGTTGCGAAACTTATCAAGCACATTTGGCAATTCTTGTTCAGAAAAATAAGTAAGTGTGCCATTACAAAAAACGATATCCGCCATAATTGGTTCGCAATCAAGAATAGACTTAATTTGTATTTTGCCACTGGTGGAACAATTCTTCTAAATTACTGGGTTTATATGGGTAATTTTTTATATCTATGCCACGTGCATCCATACCCAACCTTTGTGCCATCATAACAATAACACCGATGGCTGCACCGCAATCAAAAAAGGTTTTGGGTTTTTGACCAAACTTATTTACAAATTCCGTCATCAACATTTTAGGTGGTATTGAAAACATTGTCCAAGGTCCATCTGTATCACGATAGCTATAGTTCAAGTACGGATATTTTTGATAATAATAATGCATTATTTTGTTCGCTTTTATCTGGTTATATGACGATGGTATAAACAATGTTATTGTTTGTCAATATTTGAATATTCTTTTGACTTGTTAATTTCTTTCCCGATTTCCAATAATTCGGTTCGCAGATTGCATGACGGGCACAACCATAGTTTCAAATGCCCTTTGTGGGCATTTTTATTTTTGTTTATGTGGTAACGAGATGAGAACCAAATTGGTTCAACAATGAGTAAATAAAAACGAATGTGGTGAAGTTCGGTTGCTGGTGAATGTGCTATAGGGATTTACGAGAGAGGAATCAGCGGGTTCGCCCAAAATTTTAGGCCGCTGAAGGGTGTTTTTTTGTAATTTCTGGTAGTTCCAATTGGGAATAAAAAAATAATTTTTGTTGATAATAAAAATAAATGTGATATGAATTAATGTGTCCACATTGGAATAATCTGAAAAGAAGGAGATATCATGTCCAATACAAAACATTTGGCAGATTTGTTGAAAGTCTGCAGTATTTTGCCAGCATTGGCGATTATGCCCGCAATGGCAGGCGAGAATATTGTAACTGGTGATGCATCTTTATCGTATCCGGATGTTGAAATATCACATACGACAACGGGGACAGATAATGCACTGGGGGTGGATGCACAGGGCAAGGCAACAATTGATTTTAATGGTGATATAACAAATATCGCTGTTAATGCAGAAGGAAATGCGGAATATAGTGCGGCGGTCTTTAACCGTAACAGCAAGGGGACGGTGTTAAACTTTAATACGGATAAGACAATCTTGTCCGCAACGGGATCAAGTAATTCTGTACTGGGGGTACGTGTAAATGGCAATGGATCTGTTGTTAATTTAAATGGTGAAACAGAAATTAATGTATCGTCAGACTCGACAAAAATGTTGCGTGCGATTGATGTAACGGATGGCGGGTATGTTTCGTTGAATGATGACACAGTGTTGAATTTAACAGGTGGTAAAGACGCAGCGGAAACTATTGGTATTTTATCCAGTGGTGCAAAAAGTGTCGATTTGGCCCAGGGCAAAGATTTAGCAATAAATGCATCTGGTGTGCGCGAGGTTTATGGTTTATATGCCCAATATGGTGGCGCAATCAATATGGCCCAGGATACCGAAGTAGATATTCATTCAACCGCAACAGACGGTGATGCGTATGGTGTTGTCAGTGGTTATTATTCAAACGCTACGGGAACTATTGACAGCAAGGGTGAAATAGATATCGATGTTAGTGGCGATAATGCGTATGGGCTGATGAATTTTGGTGGGGCGTCTACACATATCGCGGATTTAGATATTGTTGCCACAGCCCAGCAAATAGCCAGAGGTATCTGGGTAACAGATGACAAGGTGGCGGATGAGAGCAAGGCCGAAACAACAGATGTTGTTATTGGCTCAGAGGGTTCAACGACTGAAATCATTGCAAAGGGTGGTGATACAAAAAATACCGCCGGTATTTGGGCAGAAAAGTTAGAAGAAGATGTTGGATTAACAGTTCTGGGGGATGTTGATATTAAATCTGATGGTTTCGGGGTGGTTGCAAAAGGTGGTGCCGTTGCCAATATTGGTACAGAATATGCAAAAGAAATCAAAATTGTATCGGAATCGGGCAGAACATTACGTGCTGAATATGGGTCTGTTTTGAATGTTGGTAATGCCAAGACAGAAACTGTTGATATTACCACAGGTAATAATTATGCAGTTATGGCAATGTATCAAGAATCTAAGGTTGGTATTAGTGGTAAGAGTATTAATATTGCCAATAATGCAACAGGTGTTGGGGCGGTTCACGCGGGCGTGAATGATATGCTGGAACGCGAATATGAACAACTGGCGGCTGTAAGTATTGAAGGCGATAATATCGTAATTACGAATGATGCAGTTGCTGGAAATGGTGTTTCTGCGATGAGCCAGGGTATTGTTGATATCATAGGTAATACAACAATTAAAGCGGATAATGCGATATTGGCACGTGGAAAATCATATGTTAATATCAACACATCTGGTGAAAATACTGTAAAGATGTTGGGTGATATTGACTTTGACTATGACAAGGACACGTCTGGTTCCAGCATTGATGCATATATTGATGTTACATTGGCGGGGGCAGAATCTTTCTGGACAGGTAATACAGTTGTGTCATACGGTTCTGGAAAACCTGAAGATGAATCCCTGTTAGTGGTTTCAAATGCTAAATTGACCATGAAAGATGGTGCAGTTTGGAACGCAACAAAAATCACAGACAGCAAAGAAGATGTTGAGGGGCGTTATTATACAGCATTAAATGACCTGGTCATTGATGATGGTACGGTAAATATCGCGGATACAGAACGTGGTATCACGATTGATCGTATTGTTGCAAATGATGCGACGTTTAATGGCGGTATGCTGAATGTTAACGAAACAATCGCTGTTAATTCTGGGTTTACAACATTTGCGGGCAATGTTCTGGGGGGCACAGGTGCAACACTGACATTGGCAAATGGGGCAACAATGGATATCGGTACATCAGCCATCACATTCGATAATATGGAAATTGATGGTACGATTATTGCATCTGTTGTAAATAGTGAATCTTATGGTCGTCTGTCTGGGGCAATTGATGCCGGTGATGATGCATTGCTGAAATTAAATGTCGGTTCTGTTGGAACGTACAAGATTTTTGATACAGAAACAGATATGGACGTTGATGCAGGTTTGGCATATATCGTAACCAACAATGGTTTGGATGGCATTGTCGTTGAAACCAAGGCAGTTGAAGATATCGCAACTGATGCAGGTATTTCAACACAGACTGCAGGTGCAATTGCAGGATTGGCAAATTCTGAAAGTTCCAAGGCGCAACAGGTGTCATTGGCATTGCAGGAAGTGCTGAATAATGGTGATGTTGAATTGCTGGAACAGGAAACCGCAAAACTGACCCCGACAGATAAGCCAATGGTTCAATCAACAGTGGCATCTATCCAGAATACGGTGTCTGCGTTGGCATCAAATCGTATGTCTTCTGTGGCAAGTATTGGTCGCAGTGGTGGTGATGTTGATGTGATGGCTGCTGGTGTGTGGGCACAGGGATTGTACAACAAGACCAAACTGGATGGCCAATTTAATGGTTATACACGTGGGATTGCAGCTGGTATGGATGGCATAATCAATGGCGATATAACAGTTGGTGTGGGGTATGCCTTTAACAACAGTGATGTCGCTTTGGCAAGTCGCGATACAGATATCGACAGTCATTCTGTATTTGTATATGGACAGTATAAACCAGCAGCGTGGTATGTAAATGCAATGCTGAACTATACAATGTCAGACTATGCGGAAACTGGTGATACATTGGGAATCGCGTTGGCTGCTGACTATAAAACAAATGCGTTTGGTGGTCAAATCACAGCAGGATATGACTTTGAAGGCGGTATTACACCAGAATTTGGTGTTCGTTATCTGCATATTAACAGCGCTGATTATACCAACAGCATTGGTATCAAGAATGAGCTGGATTCAGCAGACTACTTAACAGCAGTGTTGGGTACACGGTATGGATTCGACTTTGAAACAGATAATGGTTTGATGTTGCGTCCAGAAGTACACTATGCGGTCAAATATGATATGATTTCTGATAAATCATCTGCGACTGTTGCAATGCCAGGCGTGGCAGCATATACACTGGACGGTGAAAGATTGTCACGTGTCGGTGCTGAATTTGGCATGGGGTTGACAATGAAGTATAACGAATTGGATGTGTCATTAAGCTATGACATCGAAGTTCGTGAAGATTATACTTCCCAAACCGGTATGCTGAAGGCAAGATACAACTTTTAATCGTTTGTTTTGTATAAAGAGTTGTTGAAGTCCCGCCCCAAACAGGGGCGGGATTTGTTACTTGAATTAAGAATGTAAAAATATTTTTAGTTGAATAAAAAAATAAATGTGATATGAATAATGACATCCATGTCGGAAAAAATTCAAATCAAGTGAAGGAGATATATCATGTCCAATACAAAACATCTGGCAGATTTGTTGAAGGTCTGCAGTATTTTGCCAGCGTTGGTGATTATGCCCGCAATGGCTGCAGAATACACGTCCAGTGATATAGAACAATATCCGTATACTGTGAAAGCAGGGGATTCTTTGGTGGCCACAGAAGGGTATTCAGATGCAGAAAATGGGGTTTTTCATAATAATGGAAACTTGATAATCAGCGATGGTTTGGTTTTTGATGATAATAATACAAATGGATATGGGGCAACTGTTTATGTGTTTAATAAAAATGCAACATACACGAAAATAGGGAATAATGTTGTATTTTCTGGTGGTACTTCGTTAAAAGGGACTTCGCCTGATTATGAGGGGATGGGTGGTGCCATTTATACCTGGTCTGATGGTGGTAAAGATGGGGCAAGTGGTGCAAATGTTTTCGAAATGGGCGATAATGTTGTTTTTCGTGGTAATTCGGCCGTTGATGGTGCTGCAATATATACCTATGGTTATAATACGATAACAATTGGTGACGGGTTGATTGTAGAAAATAATTTTTCTTCGTATGGCGGTGCCGCAATCGTGTTAAACGGTTATGATGCATTTTACGGTAATGATTTTATCAATACGATGGATGTTGGTAAAAATGCCACTTTTAAAAATAACACAGCGTTTCTAAGAGGAGGGGCCGTCTATATTGGTGGCAGTGCAAATGATAAAGCCACTTTTGATGATGGTGCATATTTTGTTGGAAATGCTTCTTCGTTTGGTGGGGCGGTTTCTGGATTTGGTACGTTTGAATTCGGTGATGTGTCGTTTGAATCAAATCTGTCGTATAATGCGTGGGAACATTTTATCAAAGATATGGAATGGGGGGACAGCTATAAAAAAAATGGCGGTAATGGTGGTGCCATCCTTAACAGCGGTGAATTCGTTATAGCAGGTGATGCATCCTTTACGAATAATTATGCAGAAGGTTTGGGTGGGGCAATCTATAATAATGGAAATCTTACCTTTGATGGAAATGTTGTGTTTTCTGGTAATAAAGATGGTGTGAATGTCGCGATTATTGAAGATGAAAAATGTTTAAATGGTTTTGTGTTGGGTGGGGCATCAGGCGGGAAACCAAATGATATCCATAATATCGGAACCTTGGATATTGTGTCTGGAACAACTGTGCTGGATGGTGGTATTACCGGTGATGGTACACTGAATATTGCCGAAGGGGCAGTGTTAAATATCGGTACAGCATTAGTAGAACAGAAAACAATTAATTTGCAGGGGACTGTGGTTGCGTCACTGTTGAATGATTCTGCGCGTGGTGGTTCGTATGGTCGTCTGATTGGTGATATCATAGTCGGTGAAAATGCAATGATTGAACTGAATGTTGGTGCTGTTGGTGTTTATGATGTTTGGGGCGATTCAAATGTTAACCTGGGGCATGTGTCTGTTGGCGATATCTATGAAATCACAGGTGTCGATGCAGATGGTATACATATCGTGACCAAATCTGTTGAGGATATTGCAGATGCATCTGGAATTTCAACTCAGGCGGCAGGAGCGGTTGCAGGTTTAGCAAATATAACAAATCACAAAGCACATAAAGTATCCTTGGTATTACAGGAAGCATTGAGTGCAGGTGATGTGGAATTTGTTGAATCTGAAACAAAAAAATTGAATCCAACAGATAAACCTGTGGCCCAGGCCGCGGCAGCATCTGTTCAAAACCAGATTTTGTCGCTGACGTCAGGGCGTATGGCGGGCGGTATTTCCGTTGGACGCGCCGGTGGTGATGATTTTCCACAGGAAAATGGATTCTGGATGCAGGGACTGTTTAACAAATCTAAACTGGCCGGCGAGTTCCATGGATATACACGTGGGATTGCGCTGGGGGCCGATACACTGATTGATAAAAAATGGACAATTGGTGGTGGTTTGGCATTCAATAATTCTGATATCCATGCAGCTGCAGGACATACAGAAATTGACAGTAAAACTCTGTTCTTGTATGGCCAGTATAAACCAAACCAGTGGTATGTAAATGCAACTGTGACATACAATATGTCCGAGTATACAGATAATAAGACCGTTGCAGGTGTTTCTGGATTTGGTGGTTCGTATGATGTTGATTCGTATGGTGCCCAGGTTATGAATGGATTTGACTTTGCAACGGGTATTACAACCGAAGCAGGATTGCGTTATCTGCACATTTCTCAGGATTCATATGTTGATGGTCGTGATGCCCAGATTATGGCAACAGATACAGATTTCTTGTCGGGCGTTGCAGGTCTGAAATATGCATTCGCAGTCGAAAATGATTGGGCAATTCAATTGCGCCCAGAATTGCGTGCCGCAATGACATATGACTTTATCACTGATGGTACATCTGCAACTGTTGTTATGCCGGGTGTTGCATCCTATAAAGTCAGTGGAGAACGTTTAAGTCGCATTGGTGGTGAATTCGGTATCGGATTAACCGCACTGTACAAGGGCATGGAATTATCAGTGATGTATGACCTGGATTTGCACAAGGATTATACATCCCAGACTGGTATGATTAAATTCCGTACCCAGTTTTAAATAAAATCTAATGGCACATCTATGGGCGGGGCCGACAACTCATGTAGCGTTTGTACACTACGTTGTCGGCCCCATCCCATATATAAACCATTATGGTTGATTTCTTTTGTTAATTGATTGACTTTGTGATATAATTCGCACGAAGTATGGGGGAAGTTTTGCGGACAATATCGTTGTTGTTATGCGTTGGAATGTTGGCACCATCTGTGGCGATGGCAAATACTGAACTGGTGGCTGCGATTGAAAATGTGCGTGTCGCCTGTGGTGGAATTTCAAATGAATTGTCGCATATGAAGACAATGGCGGGGATTAATACAGCAATAACAGGTGTTGGGACCGTTGCAGGTGGTGTTGCGTTGGGAACTGGTTTGGCCAAGGTCAAGGTGGACAAGCAGGCAGATGAATTAGAGGCAACACTGAATAAACTGCGCGAATTGGCGAATGCGCAGGTCATTGAACAGCCGACGGCGTTGGTATTTTCTGGTGATGTGCAGGGCGGAGTTGTGGGTGGTTCTGGTGGCGATATGTCCACAGATGTTGAAATTGCAGATGTTGAATATGATCTGGCACAAAAAACAAAACAATCCAAGAATCTGGGAAATTGGCGGACAGGAATGTTGGCAACGTCAACGGCGACAAATATTGCCGGTGCAGTTATTGCAGGCAACAATCGGGTCAAGGGGGATTTGAAAAGTCAGATTAATGAATGTCTGAATATGGTTAATGTCTTGTCAAATGTTCGTATGCAGGTACGTGTTGCTGGTGATTATGATGATGCGGAATTGGCGCAGGCAGAAAAGATTGTTCGGGCGTGTGGTGCATGGTCAACGGTTGATGTGGGCAGTATAAACAGCAAATCCACCGGTGCAACAGTTGCCAGTGGTGTTGGGGCTGGATTAGGACTGGCGGGGACAATTACGTCGGCAACTGCAAATTCTGATTCTGTGCGAATGGGGGACAGTCAAAAAGAAAAGAATTTAAATACAGCGTCAAATGTTTTGGCCAGTGGGACGACGGTCGCCAGTGGTGTTGCAGTTGTATTTAATGCAACGCAAATTGGGGCGATAAAACGTGCCGCGAATGTTGCGGATGAGTGTGAAGAGGCGTTAAGATGAAAAAGTTCTTGGTTTGTTTGTTGTTCTGGATGCAGGCAGGTGTGGCAGTGGCGCAGAATACGAATGTATTAAATGCGTCTTTGCCAGAAAATAGGGCAAAAAAAATAGAGTGGATATATGCCGCGTTGTCAAATGTTGTGGATGGAATGTATAAATGTTGGCAACCTGTGTCTTTGCCAGATTTGGTGCCGATGGTGAATCATTTGATTGATAACGATGCACATGCATCGTTGGATGAATTGGTCGCGGTGTGCAGGGATGCAGATGCACAGCGTGTGGCGCGTGCAAAATTATCGCGTTCTGCTGTTTCGTTTGTGGATGGGTGTGATGCTGGATTGACGGCACTGAATTGGCCAAATACAGGGATGTCGCGGAACTTGACCGCGGCGTATGGTGAATTGGGCGATTTTTGTGGTTTGTTTATCGAAAATTTGATGAATGAACAGTTTGTTGTGATGCGACGTGATATTGACTATAAATATGCAGGCACCTATGTTACGCGGGTGTTTGGTGGTGATATGTATGCGGTTATCAATGTCGTTTTGGCAGATGGGTACAAGAAAAATTGGGTGATAAATCAGGATGTAAATACTGCGCCAGAAAATACGCGTGTTTGGGAAGTGATGCAGGATGGGACTGTGCGCGATATGGCAATCCATACGGCAACCAACGATATGTTTTTAAATACGATGCAGTCTAATGATGTTAGGGGGATATTTAATCACAGTTTTATTTGCATGAACGCAGATGTGACCGATGATGTCTTGCAGATGTTTAATGCTGGGCGTGGGGCCCCAGGGTATTCGATAACGTCCGCAATAAAATTGTTCCCAGATTCGTACAAGGGCAAGGCCTTTGGGGT
Source organism: Alphaproteobacteria bacterium (assembly GCA_015062445.1). Taxonomy (GTDB): domain Bacteria; phylum Pseudomonadota; class Alphaproteobacteria; order Rs-D84; family Rs-D84; genus Enterousia. Next base: position 82,224 of record SUUQ01000003.1, read on the forward strand.
GGTTGCAGGACGCTTGACGGGTGGTGCAGCATCAATGGCGGATTCGTCGTACATGGTGGGGACGGTCGCAGGGGCAGGTGATGCAGGTAAATATGATTTAAAGCGATCTTTGGCCCATAAGTGTAAAATTGAAGGGCAGGGCGAGGCCGCCAGTCATACAAATGGCGTTCTGTTTGATGGAAAAATTGTAAATTTGGAATGGTTGGGGCATTTCTTGTTTGGGATGATACGTGAAGAAACGGTGCCTGATGATAATTTAGAGAATAAATTACGTGCAACGTTGCAGAGTATGGATGGTGGTGGGGATGATGAGCCCGAACATCTAAAGTTTGCAGCGGATATGGGATCGCGACTGCATCAGGAAAAGATTGCAGCCAATATCGATCGACGTTTTGAGAAAACGCAAACAAAAAATCCACAGATGGCGCATGATATGGTAAAAAATGTTTTGTCGCAGGAATGGGGTGTGGCAAAGGCGGATTTGCGTTGTGGTAATAACTGCAACAAGATTGGAACGGATGTTGTGTGGTGTACGTACCAAGATAAACGTCGTGAATTTACGTTTGATGATGTGGCGAATGGTGTGTTCGTGCTGTGTTCTGAGATTGTTGATAAATAAAAAAATCCCCAAAAATGGGGATTTTTTTATCGTACATTTTGCTGGGTCGTTTCATAGGCGCGTCTTAATTTTTCGCGCAGGGTTGAACTGGTTGTGTCTTGGCGCATGGCTTCGATAATTTCTGGTGATTGCTGCCAATAATATTTGTCGTTGTTGCTTTGTTCAAAAGACAGGGAATCAAGTTTTTTCATCAATTCACTGTATGTTGGGGCGGATGGGTTATAATCTGGATTCTGGGTCGGCTGTTTTGGCGTACATGCCACAGCGCCGTTTAACAACAGTGTTAATATTGCCAATTTAAAAGAATTCTGTTTGTTCATTGTTTTTTCTTTTTATCTTGTGTTTTCTTTGCGTTTTGCCAATGCGATTCCTGCACCGCCTAATAAAATTGCCCCTGCGATTGCCCCAGCAGCGGTTGTGCCATATGTTGTGTATGGAGATGCAAGGTAATATTCCTTGGTTTCCATGTTGCCATGTTCATAGCCGTTGATAATTGGGGTTGCATAGTAATATTTATGGTTTTCTGGTGTGTCAAGACAGTACGCGGTTTCAAAACGGTTTTTTAATGAATAATTACTGCGTGTGTCTTCGCCAATATAACCAAGTCCATGTGCCACCACACCAAAAATAGAGATTGCGACAGTTGTGGCTAATGCGCCACCAATCGCACCAATCGTTCCGTATTTAACGGCGTATGCTGCACGCTTAAAAGTGTTCTTTTTGACCATAATTTTGCCTCCTAATTTATCTGCTGTTGCCAACCAACACAGAACTTATATAGTACAAAAAAACAAAAAGTCAACACTTTGGTAATAAAAAAACGTCAATTTGACGTTTTTTTTGGTGGTGTTTTTATTTTGCAACGATAACCATTGCAGTTCGCATGACTGTGTCGCCAAACATGTATCCTGATTGCATTTCTTCGACAATCGTGTTTGATTGTTTGTCAGGGCATTCAACAACCTGGATTGCATTATGAAACATTGGATTTAATGTTTCCCCAATTGATTCGATTTTTGTTATGCCAATCTGGGCAAAGGCAGATTCCAGTGCACGGGCCATGGATTTGATGCCTTCATCATCTGGGGCATGCTTTGATGCAGCATCAACCGCATCCATTACGGGCAGGATTTTTTCGGCCACACTCATTGCACGATTGCGGGCACGGGATTCGGCATCCAACATGGAACGTCGGCGGGTGTTTTCTAGCTCTGCCGCCAGACGCAGGTATTTATCATTTAATTCTGTCAGCTGGGTTTTTAATACGTCCAATTCAGATGGTGCGTCGGATTCTTGTCCGGGGTGAGTTGCTGTCGCATCGTCAATAGATACTGATTCTACTGCGATTTCTTTGTCTGTGTTTTTGTTGTTCATACTGTTTTCCATTTTTTTACCACTATATAATTATTTCACACTGGTTATTATAGGTATGAAATCATCGCTTTTCAAGGATGCGCCACCAACCAATACACCGTCTACGTGGGGAATAGACATAATTTCGGCGGCATTGTTGCCTTTGACTGATGCACCATATAATACAGGTGTGCCAGACAATCCCATGTCCGAGAGTGTGTTCGCAATCAGTGTGTGGGCTTCGGCGATTTCAGATGCTGTTGGGGTCAGGCCCGCACCAATCGCCCAGCGTGGTTCGTATGCAACAATAATATCGGTGTTGACGTCTGATGGGATTGATTCACGGATGCCAGATTCAATGACTGCCATGGTTTTGCCTGCCTGTTTTTCGTCCATGGTTTCGCCAACGCAGATAATTGGTATCAGCCCATTGGCCAGGGCCTGGGTCGCCTTTTGACGGACTGTGGAGTTGGTGTCGCCATGATATGCACGACATTCACTGTGGCCAATGATTGTATATTTTGCCCCAGTTTCTGCAACCATTTGGGCAGATGCTTCGCCAGTAAAGGCACCGTGGGTGTGACGACTGATGTCCTGGGCGCCAATGGATACAATGTCGTTGCCCGCACACAGCATTGTAAATGGTACACATAATATAATACGGTTTTTTGTGTCTAGAGTTGACAGTGCACATAACATTTTGGCCAGGTCAGAACGTGTGCCGTTCATCTTCCAATTGCCGGCAATAATTTTCATTGAAATTTCCCCTTTTTTTCATTGATTTTTTATGTTTCGATTTGCTATGGTATCGCAAAAGGGGAACAAATGCTAGAATATTTAAGAAATGCATCAGAAAAAACAATTGCCAAAATTTTAATTTCTGTTTTGGCGTTTTCATTCGTTGGATGGGGTGTGGCTGACTGGATTTTGGGCGGCGGTGTTGGTGATGACGCAATCGTGACAGTCGGGGATACAGATGTGTCTGCACAACAGTTTAATGTAGAAAAATCACGTGAGTTGGCCAAATTGTCCAAGGAAGAACAACGAAATGTGTATGCTGATGTGGACAGCCAAAATAAATTTGCACAACAGGTGCTGGCAGATTTAATCACAGAACAGATGGTGGAAAATCGTGCAAATGATTTGGGGTTTGTGGTCAGTGATCATCGAATCGCACGGGAAATTCGTGAATTTCCCGAATTTCAGGAAAATGGTGAATTCTCGACCTTTGCATTTGATACTGTGTTGAATAATTCAGGATATACCGAAGCGCAATTTGCAGATGTGTTGCGTGGCCAGGTGGCACGTTCAATGGTGCTGGGGGCGATGGCGGTTCCTGTGCCTGTACCAGAATTCGCCAAGGTGGCCACATATAATGCACGGTATGCCATGCGTAATGTTGAATATGCGACAGTTAAGTTTTCAGAATTTAATGTCGCAGCACCAACAGATGAACAGCTGGGCGAGTTTTATGCCAAAAATCCAAAAATCTTGCCAGAAACACGAAATGTTTCTTATGTGTTTATCGCTGCGGAAATGACACAACCCGATAAGTATGATGAGGGGTTTGCAACAGCTGTTAAGGTCGAAGATGATATCATCGCAGGTGAGTCAATGGCGGATGCAGCGAAAAAACACGGTGCAAAATATGTATCGGTCAAGGACTTGCAGCGGACAGGTAAGTCGACAGATACAAAACTGACAGATGCAATGATGGCCAAAGTTTTTGATATGGACGAGGGACTGGAAAGCGAAATGATTGAAACCAAAGATGGGTTCTTGTTCGTGATGGTTGATAAAATTAACCCAGAACATGCCGCAGATTTCAAAGATGTTAAAACGTCATTGGTGGCAGATTGGAAAAAAGACGAACAGAAAAAGTTGGCATATGTTCGTGCAAATGAAATTTTGGTTAATCTGAATGAAAATGGTGAATTACCAGGAAAAAAATCAGTCAAGGTATCACGTGCAAGTGGGGCGCCTGTGGATGTCTTGGTTGCGGCATTTAAGAATGAAATGGGGACAAATACAATTGTTCCAGCAGATGATGCGTTCTATGTACTAAGTGTGAAAGATGTTGTGATGCCGGATATGGATGAAACAAAGGTTAAGGCGCTGGGGGCAGAATTGCAGAATATGTCCAAAAATGGTATTATGGATGATTATAATTCATTCTTGCAACGTGAATATCCGGTACAGGTCAATGAAAAGATATTTAATAAATTTTTTCAGGTGAAATAAAAAAAATCCGGCATTGCCGGATTTTTTTTCTCTAGTGTGTTTTTTCTGATTTCTGATGAATGGGTGATTGTTGCTTGCGGTGATGATTCATTTTTTTCTTTAGTCGACTGATACCGTCCAGAAATTTATCGAACCAGGTTTCTTGGTTTAACATTAATTCTTCTCGTTTTTCAGCGGCTTTTAATTTTTCTGCTTCGTATTGTCTTAGTTGCTTGGACATTTTATCTGAACTCATTTTTTTTCCTTTTTTTGTTAGTTAACTTCTTATACGACAGCGGTGACAGCACGTAGCGAGCCATCACGTGATAATTGAACAACACGAATCTTTTTGCGCATTTCAGCAATCAAATCTGTTCGGTTGTATGCGGGCTGGGTATATAAAATCCGATCTGCAAAGGCGGCATAGGCCGCATCGGCATTTTCAGCATGAATTGTCGTATAAAAATGATCGTGTCCTGTTCCCAACATTTGCCATAAAATAGATGCGTTGTCTGTCGAAATTTCGCCGCCGATAATTACGTCTGGGGTCATGCGAACAACCAGATCCAGCAGACGGGCATAATTAAAATCGTTCGATTGTTCTGTTCTGGATAAAACAAAGTGTACACGATTTTGCTGTGGGACACGGATTTCACGTGCGTCTTCGACTGTGATAACACGACTGTTTTTGTCAATCAATGTTAACATGTGGTTCAAAAATGTGGTTTTCCCAGTTGCCGTGGCACCAGATATGATAATTGGACTGCCGTCATTGATGGCAGACATTAATCGATCATATGCATCGTCGGGACGTGTGTGTTCACGTGGTTTAATCTGTAATAATTTGTGACCACGTTTTAAGTGATAATTTTCAAAGCTGGTGTCTGGGGCGCCGCCACCACGAATGTTTAATGCAACACCACCTGTTACGTCACGTTCGTCATATTGGACGTTGGGACCTGCAATCGCTGTAAAACGATGGTTGCCAGGCAAGGTCGCATATACAACAGGTATACCGTGGATTGGATCAAATGGACGCTCGTAAATATTGGCAACGGTATGAATTAAGTCGACCAAGTATTGCTTGCTGAGAACTTCGGCCTGGTATGATACCCAGGGAACACGGGCACCGTGCAGCCGTAACCACACTTCGCCAGCATGATTTATCGCAATTTCTTCGACAAATGATGGGGTGTAAAATTCCGCCAGTGGTTTTAATAAAGATTCAAGGACTATATTTGACATTGTTAACATTTTATCATAAATCCTGACTTGAATCAAAAAGCTTTATTTGTTAGAATGAAAAAAAAGAGAGAGCGAATATGAAGAAATCGTTTTTGTTTTTGATGATAGGGGTGTTGGCACTGGCAGGGTGCGCAACGGATACTGATGTGCCATATAATGAAGCAGATTTTCAGCAGGGGGGGGCGGATGCGCCACTGTATAATGAACGCACCAGTACATTTATGCAATCTGATAATCAGTATGCGAATATTGATTCTTATAAGCCAAAGACTGCGGCAGAAAAAGAACAGACCAGCAATAAGTGGAATACGTCACGTATGGAAACCAGATGGCAGGAGTACAAAGGCGCAATGGTCAGAGTGCAAATATTGCTGGGGAATACAGATGTGCGAGAAATGCGTTTGCGCCTGATGCAAAATGCAGATGGTATGGATATTGATGGGGATTCACGTACGGTGTTGGCGGCGGTCGCTGACTTTGAAATGAAACGTGTGTGTGGACGTAATGCAGACAGTATTGTTATGGTCTATGACAGGCCGTCCTTTGATGCTATGCGACCAACACCATATTTCGATTATCGTATAGAGGCCGAAGGTTCAACAATGCGTGAATATGGCTTTAGATGCGTTTATAATAACTAACAAAAAGGTGAAAAAATGAAAAAAATGGTGTCTGTTTTGGGTATTTGTGCGGCATTTGGTCTGACTGCATGCAACAGTGAACCTGTTGCGGAAAATGGTGATAATGTTATCATCAATTTCGCAGGATTTTTGGATGGGGTTCAGTTCCCAGGTGGAACAGCCGAGAATTTCCCATTGAAATTAGGCAGCGGCCAATTCGTGCCAGGTTTTGAAGACCAGGTTATCGGTATGACAGAAGGTGAAGAACGTGATATTAATATCACTTTCCCAGAACAGTATGTGCCAGAATTGGCAGGCAAGTCAGTGGTGTTTAAAGTAAAACTGGTTGACATTGTCGAATAAAATTTCATCCCCCATTTCGGGGGATTTTTAATTGGAAAAATATGTGTCGGCGATTGTGTTCAGCTGATGCTGGATTTGTATAAAGTCTTGATTCAAATCCAGTATGTTAATCGCAATTTCGTGATTTAATATCTGGTGTTTGTTGGGTGGTGGACAATTACTGTCGGTTTGTGCATATAGTAACATGCCAGATACGTTTGGTTTATAGGTCGCCATGTTCAAAACATATGTAATGATTTGGTATATGTTGCCAGAATTAAGTATGTCCTTGTCATAGTGTTTTGATAAAATATTTTTATAAAACTTTGTGTCAATTATCAGTGTTTTTAATCCGTTGGTCAGTACAACGTCTGTGTGCATGCCAGGCAAGTATTCTGGGGCCGTAGATGATGACAGGGCCCACCGGATATACGGGGCATAAGGATGCAGATGTGGATAGTGGCATTGATAATACGATAAAACAAATTTCTGATATATTGTTGCCAATGTGTCATTTAGTAAATCGTGTGTGTTAAGGACTGTGTTTGTGCCACTGGCTGTTGTGTGCAGCATGTCATTTAAGACGAATCTGCATATGGTCAGCAGTGCAGAATATTCAGAATTTTTGTGATGGTGTTTGCATGCTGTGCCAGACCAATTTATGGCAGATGGACAAATGGTGTTAATGTGCCACAATGGACGTAATAATTTTTTGATTGTATTACGGTGTTCGGTCGACACATCTGCAGATTGTAACAGTTCGATTAATGTTGTTTTGATGATTTGGTTGTTAATGTTGTTGTCTGAAAATTCATCAAAGTTACATGCCAGTTTGTGACGAAGTAAAATCTTGTTCCGAATCGTTTCAGAAATATTTAATTGGCCACGCATCGTTGTTAAATTGTCGCATACGGAAATATAATCGTGGTGCAAGCCACGTTTGTACAGATGTGACAGGCCTGTTATCAGGATTGATGCCATTAAATCATGGATGTGGTCAAAGTCTTCTGATGCGACCCGGGTATACCCGTTGCCGGCCAGTGCAGGCAGCGCATAGGCCAGCATATGGTAAACGTTCTTGATTAAGATTTTATTATTGCTTGTCATTTATGATGCGTGTTAATTCAGATTGCCAATATGATACCTGGTCAGGGGTGTCAAACCAATATTCCTGCAATGTTGGAATGATTTCATATTTTATGATTGTTGACAGGTTAGGGGTGGAATCGCAAAAATAACTGTGACCGATGCAGAATCCTGGGCCCAGTGATGGGTCTTTGGCAATGGCTTGGTTCAGTTCTTGGATTTTTGCAACAATGGCATTGAATTTTGGGTCATTGACAGCATTCATGTGGGCAATAAAGCCGTCTGAATTAAAGGCAGGTGTCAGTGTCACAAATGCAAAACGACGTCGTATGGCATAATCCAGTATGGCGATGCTGCGATCTGCGGTGTTCATCATGCCAATGATGTATACGTTTTTTGGGACATAGAATAATTCTGTGTCATCATATGCCAATGATATGGTATCATTTGGACTGCGATACTTTGATTCAATCAGTTGCAGCAATTCGCCAAAAATCTTGCTGATGTTGCCACGATTGATTTCATCAATTATAAATACAAATGGTGTGTTTGGATTGTTTATGGCACGTTTGCAGAATTTATAAAATGCACCATACCGAAAATCAAATCCACCATCGGAATTCGGTTTATAGCCCATCATTAAATCTTCATAGGTATAGTTTTGGTGAAACTGTATGGTTTGTATGCTGTTGTCGGTGGCACCTAGTGCATATGCCAGTTTTTTGGCAATAAATGTTTTGCCAACCCCAGGCGCACCCTGAAGAATAATGTTTTGTTTATATTTTAACAGATTAACATATTCGTTAATTTCTGATTCTGATATAAATGGTTTGTCCAGTGGTTTTGTGTTGCCTGTGGATACTGTGTTTGTTACAGACAATTCTGGATTTTGGGTCTGTATTATTTCGATAATTTTATTGTATTCTGATGCAGTCAGTTTAAATAGACTGCCACGCAGGTTGTTCTTGTTTGCCTCCATTTCAGTTAATTCGGGTGTGTTTTGTAAATCTGCCAAGTTTATCGGTGTGTTCAGATGCGCTGTTTTGGTAAAATAAACACGGTCATCGGGGATAACGTCTGAAACCGTGGCGATTGCAACCACCTGACATGTTGGGGCAGATTGGTATACGATAACGGCATCATTTGTCGAGATGCTTTCAAAGTTTCTATATTGACGACGTTTTTCGCCCTGTTCGTTGCGAAATGTATAGAATTCTGTGTCGCCAACATTTATCTGGCTTATATCCCATTGCTTTGGATTTGTGACCAACAGGTAATAATTTTTGTTTGGTGTGGTTGTAGGCAAATGGGTGGAACTCCGGTTGCTGATAAAGAATTCAATGTCACCGGTCATCAATTTCAGATTTTTGTCGGGATAGTATTGGTCTGTGTCTGTTCCGATGGCATTTGCCAGCATTTGATGTAGTGATTGGTCTTTGTTTACCGTGTCATTAACGGTATTTAACCATTCGTATGCCAGGGCAATGTTTTTTTCGTCTGCGCCACGTTTAATTTTATTTTCTGTATCTGATAGCAATTCCAGGGCAGGTTTTATTTCGCCAAATTTGTAAATGTAATACTTTTCTGGGAAGCGTAACCACAGGTAGGTTGTTATGGCATTGGATTTTTGATATGATTGCATGCCAGGGAAATATTTTGCAGTTAATGTGTCCGACATGGTTCGGAATTTTTCTATACGTTGGTACAAAGGATGGGTTTCATCAAATAAATCCGTAAACATTTTGCGAACGGTTTCTGGGGCATGTGATGCGATGTCTAAAATCATTTTGCGTGGTAAAAATTTGCCCGAGCCCAACAGATTGACGGTTTTTTCTGTTGCTGTCTTAAACATTTCGCGAAAGTCGGGTGCATCAATGTTCCAGTTGTTTTGAAAATGTTGTACCGCCGCCCATTTATATTTTTCAGTTTCCCAGCGTGTGGCAAATTCAGATTTGTATTGTGTTATGATTTCGTTTAATTTATCTGTGTTTATTTTTATCATGGATAAAACCTTTGTCATTTATATGTATGTATTATGGGATAATATTCAACAGAATTCAAGGTGTGAAAAAAAAACGGGGGGCAAGTCCCCCCGTTTCTTAGCGATTGGTTAATTGTAATTCTATGCGACGATTTTGCTGTAATGCATCGGGGGTGTTGCCCAATTCGACCGGATGCATATCGCCAAAACCACTGGGGACCAGACGGCGTTTTGATACACCTGCATTGGCCAGTTCGTTGGCAACCGCCGTGGCACGTAACAGGGATAATTCTGTGTTGTTTTTATAGCCGTGGGTGCCGGCAATAACCTGTTTCTTGTCTGTGTGACCGTCAATGCGAATAATCCAATTGATGTCCGTTGGAATCTTTTCTTCCATGTCTTTTATCACATTTGCAATCAGGTGCAGTTGCTTTTTACCTTCGGCGGATAGTTTATATGAGCCGCTGGGGAACAAAATGTCGCTGTTGACAATAAAGCGATCGCCGTCAACATGGATGCTGGTGCGGTCGCCCATGGCAATTTTTACGGCTTTGTAAAATTCAGATTGATATTGGGAAACGTCCTTTAGTTCCGCAACTTTGTCCGCCAGGGCACGATTTAACCGGGTTGACATTTCGATATACTGAATTTCCTGGTTATGGGATTTTTCTTCGGCAGCATCCAAGGCAGCTTGCAGCTGGGCCAATTGTTCGGATAATTTTGCGCGTTGGGTTTCCAATTCGTCTTGTAATATTTTGCGTTCTTGTTCCAGTTTTGTTGCGTGTTCTTTGTCAATTGTTGCCTGGTTTAATTGCTGGGTCAGGTCGGCAACCATTTGTTGCATGTCGTTGCCCTGGGATTGCAGTTCCATAACTTTCGATTCGTATGCGTTAATCAGATCTTCGATGCTGGCATCGATTTCAGTTAATTCGTTGTTCAGGTCAATGTTGTTCTGTTCCAATTTTTCCAATTCGTTGCGTGCCAAAATCAACAGACGTTTGGCTTCTTGCTCGTCCGCAATCATTTGCTGAATCGTTTGTGACTGTTCGGCATTTGTTGCACGTAATTCAGCAACCGTTTTTGCCCCAGTTGCTTTGTTAAATACACTGGTTGTTGTCCATAAAAATACGAATACAATCAGTAAAAATATCAGGATAATAACCAAATTCGAAAACAGATCTACGAATCCGGGCCATGCATTTGTTTGGTTGCGGTAACGAATGTTTATCATGATGTGGTTCTCTCTCTTATGATGGTTGTTGTTATTCCTGCTTGGTCTGAACGTGTCTGGTTACTTCGTGGTTCGTCAGATTTATTTGCGGTAAAATTTCTGTTTCGCAAACCGTTGTTGCAGGACGTGTGTGGGCAGATAAATAATCTTCCAGTTCATGGTAAATTGTGTTCTGGGCCGATTGTACCTGAAGTGATAGAAATCCAATCGTTAAACTGCCCCCCAGTCCAAGCAGTGAACTGGTAAATGCAGTTGCCATACCTGCCAATGGTCGGGTTAGGCCCGCCTGCATAGAGTTTAGTACAGTCTCGTCTGAAAAATTTAGGTTGCCAATCAGTTCAGCAAAGCCACCAACTGTTAATATCAGTCCCCAAAATGTCCCCAGTAATCCCAAAAATATTAATGTGTTCGTTATATAGCGGCTAGATTCACGTGTGTCTTCGAATCGCAATAATATCATTTCCATCATGCCATTCAGGGTGCTGGCCGAAATCTGGCGGGGACGTGATGATAACATTTGGGCCACAGGACGCAACAAATGTGGGGGCAGGGCCAGCCGACGTTTGCCAGATGTGTATCCATGTAACCATTTGTATTCAGGTAATAACTGGAATATTTGGACAAAGCACAGGCCAATACCAAATAGTGTAGTGCCAATAATAACCCCGTTTAACCAAATGTTCGCAATGGAAATCTGGATGAATTCAGCCCAAAAATACAGAATGCCCGCAGTCAATAATGCAGTAAATAATGTCATGCGGTTAAGTGCACCATGAAAATGCTTGGTCATGTATAAAGTTCCCCCTGTTATTCATAAGAATAGTAAAAAATTGGAAATCGTGTCAATAGGTTTGTATCAGTGGATATGTATAAGTGTAAAAAAGACTTGATTTTTGTTTGAATTTTGCCATAATTGGGGACGTTCCTGCCGATGACATGGGGTTGTCGGCTGATTAAACCATAGGAAAACAAAAATGGCTTACTACGAAAGTGTCTTGGTTTTTCGCCAGGACTTGACCGAGTCGCAGGTAAAAGAAAAGGCGGCAAAATTTACAGAAATCATCAAAGAACTGGGTGGTGATGTCAAAGCAACAGAATTTTGGGGCTTGAAAAACTTGGCATATGTCATCCGTAAAAATCGCAAGGCACACTATGTTATGTTGAACATTGAATTGCCAGGCAATCAAATTACAGAACTGGAACGCCGTTCACGCATCGACGAAGACGTTATTCGTTTCTTGAATGTTCGTGTTGAAGAATTGGCAACAACACCATCTGTTATGATGAAAAAGAATACCGAGGAGGCAGAATAATGGCAGTTCGTGCAGCAATTTATCGTAAGAAATCTAACCCACTAAAGGGCAAGGTTATCGACTATAAGGATATCAAGACTTTGTCACACTATATCACAGAACGTGGTAAAATCGTGCCAAGTCGTATCAGTGGTGTTTCCCAAAAAGATCAACGTGCGTTGGCAACCGCCATCAAACGTGCACGTCATTTGGGGTTGATGCCATTCGTTCGCAACAACCTGGGGTAAAAATAATTATAATGGATATTTGCTTGTTGTTGGCGCGTTTATGTAGCATTTGTACACTGCACTTGCCAACAACGGCGCATCTATCTCATTCTAATTATTTTTTTAATAAAGAATATTTGGGTTTGACCCTAACTTAAAAAAATAAGGACAGATAAAATGAAAGTTATTTTGACAGAAAAAATTACAAAACTGGGTAATATCGGCGATGCAGTCGAAGTGAAAACAGGGTTCGCACGTAATTACCTGTTGCCAAATGGCAAGGCAATGCGTTATACACGTGAAAATGTCGCACTGTTCGAAGCAAAGAAAGCAGAACTGACAGCACGTCAGGAAGCCGCCAAGAAAAATGCAGAAGCAAATGTTGATGCTGTTAAAAATGCAAAACTGCATATGATCCGCCAGGCCGGTGATACAGGTCAACTGTATGGTTCTGTGTCAACACGTGATATTGCACGTATGTTAAAGGATGTTGCAAATGTTGCAGTCGAATCTGCACAGGTTCTGTTGGGCGCACCAATCAAGTCTGTTGGCGCATTCGATACAAAAATTGCACTGCACCCAGATGTTATTGTGCCGGTTAAAATCTTTGTCGCACAGACACAGGATGAAATCGATGCATTGGTTGCTGGCAAGGTTCTGACATTCGGTACAAAAAAAGTTGAAGAAGTAGCAGAAGAAGAAAAAACAGAAGAAGTTGTCGCCGAAGAAAAAGCAGAAGAAGTACCAGCTGCAGAAACAGCAGATGCAGAATAATTAGACATAGTTATTGATGTCGTTGTATTGACCCCACAGCAATGTGGGGTTTTGCATATATTCCCTTGTGCGGGGGTGGGGCGGGTGGTATAATATGTGTGTGTCGAATAATTAAAAAGGGGTTTTATTATGGCGATGATTTATTGTCGTGAATGTGGTGCAAAATATTCAGATAAAGCAAAGGCATGCCCAAAGTGTGGTTATGCATCCTGTGGTGAAAAATCTGCGTTGGTTTATGCGTTGTTGGCATTTTTTCTGGGTGCATGGGGTGTGCATAAGTTCTATGCCGGTCGTAATGGTGAAGGGATTGCGATGTTGTTGATGGGAACAATCGGATGGTTGTTGATAATCCCAGGGGTTGTTGTCTGTATCTGGGCATTTGTTGACTTTATAATTGGGTTGATAAATATTAATACACCGGAAAAGATTTTTAGTAAATAAAATTGCCGCCCGATTATCACCCACAAAATTTACAATTCTGCGGGACCCGATTTCGGGCGGTTTTTGTTTTTTACATAAAATGTGTTATAATAAAGTTATGAGTAAAAAGCTGTATATTATCGCAGGTCCAAATGGAAGTGGCAAAACCACATTAGCCAAAGAGTTGGTAAGCAAAGAGGCGAAATAAATGACAAAAGAAAGTTATGAATTGTCTGCCAAGTTATTGCGATTGGGCAATCGTGGTGCACGCAAAGCCCAGAACCGTGCCCGTCGTGCAGGTGTACGTGTATGCTATGCTATAAATAATAAACTGGTAAAAATAAAATTATAAAATCATATTTAGCCGCCCGATTTCGGGCGGTTTTTTGTTAAATATTATTGTTGCTGGGATAAATAAAAGTTTTGCATGGTAGGGGGGGCAGAAAGCAGTGGACCCCGACTTGCGTCGAGGTGACGGGGGAGTATAGGCGGACGGCGGGATGATAGTATTTTTTGTTCCTAGCCGACGGTTCTCTTGGCATAAATGTCTGTGGGGCATTCATTCCTGACAGTTCGCCTTTGCTGCGCTTGGCTTGTTTCCTCATTGTCTTGTCCGACCAGATAAAAATAAAAATCCCCAAATGGGGATTTTAATTCTGGTGGCCCTGGTCGGACTCGAACCGACACTCATCGCTGAACTTGATTTTGAGTCAAGCGCGTCTACCAATTCCGCCACGGGGCCGTGGCATCAGAAAACCAATTATGCGGCTTTCTTTGCTTCAACCTTTTTTACCAAACGGGCACTGCGATTGGCCTTGTGTGCTGGCTTTTTTGCAGGGGCCGCAGGTTTGCCGTTTTTCTTTTCAATGGCCTTTTTAATTGCAGCCATTTCATCGGTCAAACGTGATACGGGTTTTGACATTACATAGCCATCCAGACCGCCGTGCTTGGTCAATGTGCGCAGACCAGCAGTCGAAATGCGCAATGAAAAATCACGTCCCAAAATATCACTGTGGAACTTTAATGTTTGCAGATTTGGCAAGAATGTACGTTTTGTACGACGATGAGAGTGAGATACGTTCATCCCAACTTCTGTTTTCTTACCTGTAACTTTACATACACGTGGCATAATACTCTACCTTACTTATATACTTTTATTAATAGCGGACCTAAATTTATAACAAAAATATAGAAAAGTCAAGTGTTGTTTTTATTATTTTCCTGATTTTCTGTATTTTTAGTTGTGTTCGGGTTTTATCAGGTCGGTTATAACCTTGGCCGGGGTAAATGTCGTGCCGGGAACCGCAATGAATACTGTGTTCCAGTGTGCCATCGCACCGTTCCACAGGCCGGGAAGTTCCATCGCACGCAAGGGGCGACCGTTGTGCGACTTTTCAGATATAAAGCCAGTGTTTGGGTCGATGAATTCACGTAAATCGAATTTGTTGCCACGATAATCACGGACAAAGCATACCAAATCAACCGGATTAAAGTATTGGCCACTGGTTAGAATTGATGATTGTTCAGGGGAAATTTGGGCAGATTCAACAATCTGCAGCGATTCGTTGCCGTGGGGATCTGTGGTCCAAAATGGACCGCCACCAGGGGCGCCTGTGTTTAATACCATGCCACATACCCGCAGTGGGCGATTTAGTATAGAACGTAAATCAGTACCGGGGGCAGGGCGATAGCCCAAATGACTGCAGATGAAATCGTAAATTTTATCTGTATCAGAAGTGCCATTATCAATCGCATTTATGTATTCAAATATTTGCTGCTGAATATGGATGCCATAATTCAATAACAGACGTTTGGTACGAATTGTGTCGCCACGTGTGTGTTCAGGGCAAACGTTGTCGATGTTCTTGATGAATATAATGTCTGCATCGATATCGTTCAGGTTTTCAATCAGTGCACCATGGCCGGCCGGGCGAAAAACATAATTCCCGTTTTCGTCCAGGAATGGTGTGTTGTCCGGATTTACCGCAATTGTGTTGGTTTCTGGCTTTTGCGTGGACAGGGTAATGTCGTATTTCAAACCCGTTTTTTGTTCGTATTCTGGAACCAGTGTGTTTAATATTTGATTAAAGCCATCAATGTGTTCAGGGGATACGGTAAAGTGTATGTTTACCGTGCCATTTGATGCGGCATATTGGGCGGATTCTGCCAGGTGTTCTGCAACAGCGGTGCGGGTTTCGCTGTCGTATTTGTGGAATTTTAACAATCCTTTGGGCAGGTTGCCATAATTCAGGCCACGTTCGGTTATGATACACTCGATAATATCGTGGTCTGATGCGTTTTCAGGCAGGAAAACTTTCAAATCGTCATAGAATGCGAATTTTTCCAGGTTGTCAAGAACGGCCTGTGTCGTTGTGTTCATTTCATTGGTAGATAAATATGTAAACAGGTCACGAAACATGCGGGTCGCAGCACCAGATGCAGGAACAAACTTTACAATTTTATATTCGTCCGTTGGGTATGTGGGAATATCTGTGGATGGGGCTGTGATGCCGTTGCCTGATATCGCAGCAGATGTTATGTTTGCAAACGGAAAGCCGTTTTCAAAATTCCAAAGTTGCTTTAACAATGTTTCCAGGGTAATGCCGTGCTTAAGATTGTCGTCGGATAGTTGATAGTGTTCGGTCATGAGGTTCATCCTTTTGATTAAAGCATAGTATAAAAAAGGTGAGGGTGCAAGTGTGGGGATTGGTTCCTGTGTCTTGAAAGGCGGGTTTGTGGCACTATATATAGGGAAAATAAAACAAACCAAGGAGTATTTTGATGAATCCAGATGATTTACAAGAATCGCCACAACAGGCGATTGAAAAGTATACGACGGATTTTACAAAGTTGGCGGCAGACGGTAAATTGGACCCTGTGATTGGTCGTGATGAAGAAATCAGACGTGCCATTCAGGTGTTAAGTCGCCGTACAAAAAATAATCCCGTTCTAATCGGTAACCCAGGGGTGGGAAAAACCGCCATTGTCGAAGGATTGGCGAATCGAATTATTTCGGGCGATGTGCCGGAAAACCTGCAAAAAAAACAACTGTTGAGTTTGGATATGGGGGCATTGATGGCAGGGGCATCGTTCCGAGGACAATTCGAAGGACGATTAAAAGCAATCCTGAAAGCTGTCAAAGATGCAGATGGTAAAATTATCCTGTTTATTGACGAGTTGCATACCCTGGTCGGGGCAGGCAAGGGCGAAGGCAGTATGGATGCAGCAAATCTGCTGAAACCAATGTTGGCACGTGGAGAACTGCACTGTCTGGGGGCGACAACACTGGATGAATATCGTCAATATATCGAAAAAGACCCGGCACTGGCACGCCGTTTCCAACCCGTTTATGTGGACGAACCAACTGTTGATGATACGATTTCAATTCTGCGTGGTCTGAAGGAAAAATACGAAGGGCATCATGGGGTGCGAATCGCAGATGCTGCGCTGGTGTCGGCGGTGAAGCTGTCGAATCGATATATCACAGACCGTTTTCTGCCAGACAAGGCAATTGACCTGATTGACGAAGCGGCGGCACGTGTGCGTATCGAGATTTCGTCTAAGCCAGATAGATTGGACGAGGTGGACAGACATCTGATGCAACTGAAAATTGAACAGCAGGCACTGAAGAAAGAAAAAGATGATGAGTCAAAAAAACGACTAAAGGAATTAGAGTCTGTTATCGCAGGTGTCGAGGCAGAATCTAAAACACTGACCGCTGATTGGCAACGTGAACAGCAAAAAATGCGTGGACTGTCCGATGCAATGGCGGCACTGGATGCGGCCAAGGCCGAAGTTGCAACTGCGATGCGAAATGGAGACTATGAAAAAGCATCCGCCCTGCAATATGGCAAGATTCCAGAACTGGAAGAACAAATTGCCAAAATGAATGCAGACGCACGTGAGTATAAAACGGTGTTGCCAGAACATATTGCCGCAGTTGTTAGTAAGTGGACAGGGGTGCCAGCTGACAGATTAAACGCAGAAGAACAATCAAAATTGCTAAATATCGAAGATGAACTGCGTAAACGTGTTGTGGGGCAGGATCATGCGTTGGGGGTTATTGCACGTGCAATTCGCCGCAGTCGTGCGGGACTGTCTGACCCACGCAGACCAATGGGCAGTTTTATGTTCCTGGGGCCAACAGGGGTCGGAAAAACCGAAGTGGCCAAGGCATTGGCGGAATATCTGTTTAATGATGATGCGGCAATGACACGAATCGATATGAGCGAGTATATGGAACCGCATTCTGTGTCGCGTTTAATCGGCAGTCCCCCAGGGTATGTCGGATATGAACAGGGTGGGGTGCTGACCGAAAGTGTTCGCAGACGGCCGTATCAGGTGCTGCTGTTCGATGAAATTGAAAAGGCAAACCCAGATGTGTTTAATGTGTTCCTGCAGATTTTGGACGATGGGCGGTTGACCGATGGCCAGGGGCATGTGGTGAACTTTACAAACACGATTATTATCATGACCAGCAATTTGCCAGATATGGATGCGGTAAAGCATAATTTCAGGCCAGAATTTATTAATCGAATCGATGAAATTGTGTTCTTTAATCCGCTGGGCAAGGATGTTATGGCTGGAATTGTGAAAATCCAACTGCGTGGACTGGAAAAACGGTTGGCCGAACGCAGAATCGAGCTGAATATCACAGACAAGGCAATTAAATGGCTGGGGGATAACGGGTATGACGAAGCATTCGGTGCACGCCCACTGAAACGACTGATTATGTCCGCAGTTGAAGATAAAATTGCAGATCTGATATTGACCGGCACAATCGGCGAGGGCAGTACAGTTTACATAGATGTCAAAGGCAAAGAACTGACTGTTGGTTAATAAAAATCCCCCGAAACGGGGGATTTTTTATCTGGTTTTCTTTGTTTTTTGTTTCGATTCGGTTTTGAACTGGATATCACGCAGTTTTTTATATTCGCCATCCAGGGCACAAAGTTCTGCATCGGTGCCGGTTTCAACGATTTGACCGTCTTTTATTACACAGATTATGTCTGCATCTAAAATGGTCGACAGGCGATGGGCAATCACAAATGTTGTGCGACCAACCATTAATTCATTCAGGGCAGATTGAATTAATTTTTCGCTTTGTGTGTCCAGGGCGGATGTCGCCTCGTCCAATAATAATATTGGGGCATCTTTTAATATCGCACGGGCAATTGCTATGCGTTGTTTCTGGCCACCAGACAGCAGGCCACCACCTTCGCCGACAGGGGTGTTATAACCATCTGGAAATTCATTGATAAATCCGTCTGCGTTTGCTGCAACCGCCGCCGCAACAACGGCTTCGTGGGTGGCATCGGGATTGCCGTATTTTATGTTGTCTTCGATTGTGCCGTTGAACAGGAATACAGACTGGGAAACCTCGGCTATGTTTTCGCGCAGGGATTTTAATGTGTATTTTTTTATGTCTGTCTTGTTAATGGTGATTTTTCCAGTCTGCGGTTCGTAAAAACGTTCCAGCAAATTGAACAATGTTGTTTTGCCACCGCCAGATGGCCCAACCAACGCACATACACGACCCGCAGGAACGTTCAGGTTTATGTTCTTTAGTACAGGTTCGTTCGGATTATAGGCAAATGATACGTTATGGAATCCGACAGACAGATTTTTTGCCGTTAATTGGCGGGCATCGGGCAAATCGGTAATGTCGGGTTTGCTGTCCAAAAACTGGAACAGGATTTCCGCCGCCAATAAACCGTGTTGCAGTGTGTCGCCAGTGCTGGTGATGGATTTTGCGGGTTTGTATGCCGCTGTCAATGCCAGCAAGAACGCAGTGAAATCACCAGTTGTTATCGCACCACTGGCAATAAAATGACCGCCCATAATCATCGCAATGCACAACCCAATTGAAATCATGAATTCCATCAGTGGTGAACGCAGGGCATTGGCCTGGGTGCTTTTGTATGCGTTGGTCATGGAACTGTTTAAAACGTGGGCGAATTTTTTCTGTTCACGTTCTTCGGCGGCAAATGCCTGAATCGTTTTAATGCCGTGCAGTGTTTGGTTCAACTGTTGCGAAACACTGTTGGCGATGCCAAATGACTGGCGCGACAGTTTGCGACGTTTGCGCATAATTATAACCATTGGTATCATTATCGCAGGTGCCAAAAACATCAGTACAACACACATCTGGTGTGCATAATAGAACATTAATGCCAATGTCATAACCAGGGTTGCAACGTTCTGGACAACCTTGATCACGGTGCCGGTGACCAGATTTAACACCGCACCCGCCTGGACACCAAAATAATTCAGGTTCTTGCCAATGCCGTCCGCATAAAAGCGGGCCAGATTCATGTGGGTCATGTGTCTGTATATCTTTTTTTGCAAATTGGCACTGGCCAACAAGCCACCCTTGGACATGATTAATGCCTTTGCATAGGTAAAGGCACCTTTGGCACCAAAGGCAACAATAACCTGAATCCCCAGCCAATATACGGCATCCATACTTTTTTCAATAAATGCACGGTCAACAACCTGTTGGACCAGGGTGATGGTATAGGCCTCGGCCCCGGCGGCCAGGACGGTAAATATTATGCCCGCCGCCAGCCATTTCCAATATGGTTGGCCAATTTCGCGCCATACACGTCCGTACAGGGACCATTTAATACGACCGTTGGATTCATCGCCTTTGACAAAGGACTTAATTTTATTTGATACTTTCTTAATCATAGCACGAGTATTATAGAAGACCAATATTTATAAGTCTAGTCTATTTTTAGAAAGATTAAGCCGATTGTTTTTATTTCTTGTGGCTGAATTTGTTGGCAAACATTTGCTTTATCTTGTCCATGAAACTGGATTTAACGTATGTGTTGATGTATTGTGCTGTAATCTTGCTTAATAATTTTGTTATTATTAACTGGTTAAAGTTTTCACGTTGTTCATCGGTCATTTTTTTGATGTCAGGTGTATTGTCCGTGCTTAACAGATCTTTAACAGAACGTTCGGGGTATAATGTCGTCATGGTGGCATGGGTTGGGGCAAGATACTCAGGACATGTACTGAAGTTTGTTACATGACCGTCAGACAGCGCAAATATTGGGGTGAATGATTTTTTAGTTGAATTGTCGATGACAACGGCGATGTTTTCTGTCGGCAAGGCATTGGGCAACAATGTGATGTTGTCTGCATAACGTTTGTAAATTATGTTTTTGGGAATGTCGTGACCGCCATTCATAACACGATGTTTGACGCGGGCGACACTGATTTCTGGACGAAATACGCAGATATGTAGACCATAGATTTGATAACCATGCTTGATGGCCAGTTTTTTGATTTGACCGCCCAGACTGGTTGTTTCAAAAATGACATTTTGCTTGTTTGAAAATGCTGTCTGACTTTGGTTGCGCAGATTTGCAACGGCTTGGCGATATAATTTGGTGTTTAAATCATCTATCAGTTGGCCGTGGGTGTTTACAATGATAGTCTTTTGAATTTCCAGGTTGTGAACCATTTGTTGATACTTTGGGTACCAATTTTGACCGTTGGCCTTGGCATTAATGCGGTCGTGGATGCTGTGACCGCCAATGTTTTTCATCAGGTCAGTTTTGGAATACAGATTTTCTTTGATATGTTCGTTGCCAGCAGGAATGTGTGTGAAAATCCGATACTGTTCATGCCAATATTTTTTGTTCTTTTCTGCCTGGGTAATGCGTTCGTTTAATGTGCCGGCAATTTGTTCCATCTGTTTTTTGAATGTAATTGTGGCGGCAGTGTTGGCGGCTTGGATTTGTTCGTGCATGTTGCGGATAATCAAACTGTATGATTCGCAATATTCCGGTAATTGTTTTAGCCGGGCGATTTCGTTGTCATAGTTTAGAAATATCGCATTTGATAAAAAGGGATTCTGGGTTATGATGCGATTGTGAAATGTTGTCTTGCCCGCACCATTGGGGCCAGATATTATAATTAAATATGGTTGCGTTTTCTTCATATCTTGGTTTTTTATTTCATTCTGCGGCACATTGTATCGACATTATATTATTTTGTCAACAAAATATTAAAAAAGTGAATATATTTAGTGTTCGTGATGAAAATTCTGTTGACAAGGTGGGAGAAAATGTATAAAATACGTTCGCTTTCATGATGAAGGTGCAAAGTTTTGGGGTCATAGCTCAGTTGGTAGAGCACCTGCTTTGCAAGCAGGGGGTCGTCAGTTCGAGTCTGATTGGCTCCACCAAAAAAACGGGGAAGGGGATGAAAATCCCCTTTCTGTATTGATTAACAACAGATATTGCGTTAAAGGGGGTGAAGAAAAATGGTGAAAGTTCTGGTACGTGATAATAACGTAGAACAGGCATTGCGTGTTGCAAAACGTAAATCGCAAAAAGAAGGTCTGTATCGCGAAATGAAAGAACGTCAGCGTTTCGAAAAACCAACAACAAAACGCAAACGTTTGAAAGAAGAAGCAGTTCGTAACGAAAAGAAACGTCAATCAAAACAACGTATGGTTTTCGGCTTCTAAAAAAATTATCCCCCCCAGCGGGGGATTTTTTGTTTGTGTTTGATTTTATTTAATTTTTGTGTATAATATGTTGGAATCCAAAGGGATTTGGGTTCGGGCCTTCGAAAAGCCCAAGTATTTCGGTGCGTTCTGCATCGTAATCCGATGTAATGTCGGTGCAATCGCACCGTTATTTTTACCCCACCATAGTGGTCGGGGTGCCGTTGTTATATGTTGAAAGCAACGGGGTCTGAAATACTTGACTTTTCGAACACCCCGACCGTCATTTCCCAATGGCGGTTGTTTTTTATACCAAATGGGGTAGGAATGGCGAAAAGCGATAATTTGCGTGCAGCCAACAGGGCAAAGAATGACGAGTTCTATACCGCATATGATGATATTCAAAAAGAATTGATAAATTATGCACGTCATTTTAAGAATAAAGTTATTTACTGCAACTGTGATGATCATAATGGCATTGGATTGGGGACACCAAAGTCAAATTTCCTGAAATATTTGGCGGATAATTTTCAGGCGTTTGGAATTAAAAAAGTAATTGCCACACATTACGAGTCGGGTAAACGTTCCACAATGTATATTTTGGACAAGGATAATACGGGGGACGGTTTTATTTGCAGCGAAGATATATCGGAAATTCCCCTGCGGGGTGATGGGGACTTTCGTTCGGAAGAATGTGGTGAATTATTAAAATTGGCGGATATCGTGATAACCAACCCGCCATTTTCACTGTTTCGGGAATATGTTGCACAGTTGATTGAATATAAGAAAAAGTTTCTGATTATTGGGAATAAAAATGCAATTTCATTCAAAGAAATATTCCCATTGATAAGAGATAATAAAATTTGGTTAGGGTATGGTTCACCTTGTAATTTTATAACAGGCGATGGTGTGCCTACAAAACAAGTTAACGGTTTGACACGATGGTATACAAATTTAGAACACAACAAACGCAATGAATTTTTAGACACTGGAAAAAAATATTATGGTTTTGAAAATATGTATCCCAAATACATAAACTATGAAGCAATAAATGTGGACAAGACATCCGATATCCCAATGGACTATGACGGGGTTATGGGGGTGCCGATTACTTTTTTGGATAAATATAATCCAGAACAGTTTGAAATTATTGGGCACAGTTTGGAACTGGCCAATATGGACATTATTAAACAAAAACAAGGCAAGGTTGGTGGTGGTCCCAGATTTTATTTAGAAACAGACGATGGAACACTAAAACGACTGTATGAACGCATCGTCATCCGCAAGAAAAAGGATAATTAAGATGGTTATGAAAATTTCAACACCCGTGATTACAATTCGGGATTTGGTTAATGGTTATTGCGATAACGGTCAGGGCGGGGTCGTGGGACTGGGCGGGAAATTAAATATACGGCCCGCATATCAACGTGCGTTTGTCTATGAACCCGCCGACCGTGACCGGGTGATGATGTCGGTTTATAACGGATTGCCGCTGAACAGTATGTACTGGGCCCAAAATCCCGATGGTACTTTCGAGGTCATTGATGGGCAACAACGTATAATTTCAATATGTCAATATCTGACCAATAATGACGGAAACGGAAATCCAATCGCAATAAACTTTAATAAAAAACTAAATCAGTTGTTTTCAGGACTGTCGCCCGAAAAACAAAATGAAATCTTGGACTATCGTCTGCAGGTGTATCTGTGCAGTGGCACCGATGATGAAAAACTGGAATGGTTTCACACAATCAATATCGCAGGCAAGCAAATGACCGACCAAGAATTGCTGAATGCAAACTATACCGGCCCATGGCTGAGTGATGCAAAGCAATATTTTTCAAAAAAATCCAATAATTCTGCGATAAATTTGGCGTTCTGTGATAACGATGAACGCAATACTTTGTTGGCACAAAATGGGACGGATGCAAATCGACAAAAATTGTTGGAAACAGTATTGCGGTGGATTACAAATTCAGCCAAATCAGATTATGATGATGAAAAACGATGCTGGCCGGCGGTGGCAGAGTATATGGCCGTTCATCGGGATGATAGTACGGCAAATGAACTGTGGGGGTATTATGAAAATGTAATCAAATGGGTCAAAGCCACATTTTCAACCTATCGCAAGGATATGAAAGGAATTGAATGGGGATTGCTGTATAATAAATATGGTAAAAATAAATATGACCCAGATGGATTGGAAGCGGAACTGGGGCGTTTGTATAAAATTTATGATGTCGACCCAGACGGATTAAAGAAAAATGGTTTTTATGAATATGTTCTATCGGGGAATCGGTCGTTGGTATGGAATAGGGCCTTTTCGCCAAAGCAACAGCGTTTGGCATATCAAAACCAAAATAATAAATGCGGTGGACGGTGTGGACGTGAAATGCAGTTTGAAATGTTAGAGGCACATCATAAAATCGCCTTTGCGGATGGTGGTGAAACACGAATTGAAAATTGTTTGATGTTGTGCCATGACTGTCATGCGGATATTACAGCCGTGCAAAACCAAAAGAAATAAAAACTGGGGCGGGGTCGCCCCAAAAATTCTACATCACAAAGTCTTCGCCCAGGTAGACCTTTTTAACCATTTCGTCTTGGACAATTTCTGGGGTTGTGCCGTGCTTTAATATCTTGCCATCGTGCAATACATAACTGCGGTCGGTAATCCCCAGGGTTTCACGGACGTTGTGATCCGTGATAATCACACCCAGACCACGATTTTTTAACTGGGATACCAGACTGCGGATTTCGTTCACCGCAATTGGATCAATCCCCGCAAACGGTTCGTCCAATAATATAAACTTTGGGTCGTTCGCCAGGGCACGGGCAATTTCTACACGCCGACGTTCGCCACCAGACAGGGCAGTCGCAGGACTGCGGCGAAGTGATGATATCGAAAATTCTTCCAGTAATGAATCCAGTTTCCGCTGGCGCTTTTTGCGGTCGGGTTCAACCACCTCTAGTATAGCCATAATGTTCTGTTCAACCGTCAGACCACGAAATACACTGTTTTCCTGGGGTAAATAGCCAATGTGCAGGCGGGCACGCTGATAAAACGGCAGGTGGGTTATGTCCTGGGAATTAAGAAATATTTGACCGCCTGTGGCCGCCAACTGGCCCGTGATGCAATAAAATGCCGTGGTCTTGCCCGCACCGTTCGGCCCCAACAGACCAACCGATTCGCCCTGGCGCGCAACCAGGGATATGTCCCGGATTACCATCCGTTTGCCATAGGATTTAGATAAGTGTTCAACACGCAGTACAGATTGCTTCATAGTCGTATCACCAATTCGTTTGTGCGTACCTGGTCCCCATTGCTGGAGTCAACACGTACGTTGCCGGTTAATGTTATCTGTTTGTTTGCACGATTATACTGGCCGTGACGGGCAGAAATATTGTCTGTTATCTTGACCCCGCCGGTTGTGCGGGTCACAGTCCCGGATACAGAATCCAGGAATATTATGTCGGGGGTTGCGTATTCTTGGTATCCAGTTGCGGCACGTATCTTGAACGGATTACCGTTTTTGTCAGTGCCAACAAATGATGCACCAGACATCTTGAACTGGTTACTGACGATGTCGGTCATGTTTATCGCAGATATTGGTGTCCATAAAATCTGTTTGGTAAACAATGAACCTGCAACCAGGGCCGCAATCATCACCAGTCCCCAACCAGTGAAAAAAAACTGCCACAGGCGCTTTAGACGCTTGTGCTTGGTCAGAATAATAAAATTACGTTTATCACGTTGCATGTGATAAGTTTAGCCCGGACAAAACAAAAAAGCAATTTTTATATTTGTCTGATTATTTTTTTATGTTATAATTGGAAAAAGAGAGATGAATAAATCACTGGTGTTTTTTGTCGGTATTCTGTTTGCTGCACAAGGTGCGGCGATGGCGGCGATTACTGTGAAAAAGGCGGCGCCTGTGGCAACAAAACAGGCCGCAGTAACAGACAGTGCAGGCAGTTTAATTGGAACTGTACTGGGGTTGGTCAGTAATGTCAAAGAACTGACACAACAGCAAAGAAATCTGACCGCGGAATGTATCCCGACCACCCAAGAATTGAATTTTGTAAATGAAACTGTCAAAGAGTGGGCAAAGACAGGTGCATATACCGCTGACGAGGTGCAGTCTGCATTGCAGATGCAGCGGTGTCTTAATCAGCCAAGTGGTGGGTATCAGGCATCGGTCAGTATTGCCCAGGGGCTGGATGACGATGGTGTTATTTGTTATGACTGGTTCGGGGGGGACGCAAACCAGGATATGGTTTGGTACCAGTTTCCAATGGCGGTCAAAGCATCGTACTGTACAGATGGCTCGGTCAGTGGATGCAGCGAGAAAAATAAACAGTATGTGTCAAATATTTATGATGTCTTTAACTTGATTGATTTTACCGAGGCAGACTATACTGCAAACGAAGCCACGATGGCAGCAAAGTTAATCGCAAAAATTGAAAATTGTTCCTATGCAAAACTGAGCGCAAAAAAGAAGGCACTGTGGGGTGAATTCTTGGTTGATACAATTGGTGGGTTGGGACAAAAGACGAATACTGGGGCAATCATGCAGACCGTTGGGTCGGTTGCAAATACCAGTGGGTTGGGGGCATTGCAATCGTTGGGCAGTGTGGCAACCCAATTTATGGATAAGTAGTTTTTGTTTGTACAGTGGTTGCGAATAATTTGTTGTATGGATTGTAAAGTAAAAAATCCCCCAAATGGGGGATTTTTCCTGAAATATAATTTATTTTTTCCAGAATGCAAAGCCACGACGTGTGGATTTGTCTTCGCGTTGTTTGCGATCTTCGACGGCGCGTCTGCGTTCGGCACGACGTTCTTGAAATCTGCGTGCGGATTCTTCGTCACGTTGGACAACGGCGATTGTTGTCGCAGATAATTTGCCATTGCGAACTTCTTCTTCGAATTCAACAATGTCGTTTTCGTTCAAAAATCTGATGCCGGCGGCCTTTAATGAACTGGAATGAACAAATACATCTTCTGTGTTGCCGTCTGCGTTTGGTGTATCTGGACAAATAAATCCGTAACACTTTTTACCGTTATACCATCTTACTTTTCCTTGACGCATAATCCTATCCTTTCCTTATGCTGGTTATGGTTCTGCAAAACATAAACAAAACCTGACTATATTTTGACATTTTTGACCAAATAACGCAAGGGGAATAAATTTGATGTCGGGTAAAAAAAGATGGTGTTGACCCATTTCTGAGTACGGTGTATCATGCAAAATATGAAGTTGGAATCAGTTGGTATTTTAATAAGTTTGCGACCGTTTAATGAACGTGATGCGGTGGCGCATATCTTTACACGTGATTATGGTGTTTTGGTCGGAATGATGCGGGGGGCGGTTGCAGCAAAAAAAAATAGACCCTTGGTTGGGCAGGTCGGAAATATGGTGTGGAATGCACGACTGGATTCACAGTTGGGGGTGTTTCACTGGGGGGCAGAAAAAAATCTGGCGGTGCAATTAATGCAAGATGCCAGACGGTTGTCTGCGATGAATGCTGCGTTTGGGTTGATTAATTCATTGCTGGCAGAACGTGAAGAATATAAACTGCTGTATGATGAAACACTGGAATTGTTAAATGAACTGGCGCAGGGAAATATGGCGGCATATTTGTGCTGGGAAATAAATTTACTGCGTGAACTGGGGTATGCGTTGGATATGACAAAGTGTTCGGGGTGTGGAAAAAAAGATAACCTGACACATCTGTCGCCACGGACAGGGCGGGCAGTGTGCGGCGAATGTGCCAGCCCATATCTTAATAAGTTGTATATGTTGCCAGTTAATTTGTCTGTGACATTGCGATTTTTGGAAAGTGTGTGTATGCAACAGGGAATCGAAATGCCGCAAATGCGAAAAATGTTAAATATTGTTTGACGCTATTATATTTATTCCTTGCACTTTCCAGAAAATTTGCTATGGTTGACCTGTTCAACATAAGAAGGAGAAAATCATGACTTGGACAATATTGGTACTGGTACTGGGTATCGCGTTGTACATGTTCGGCGGTATGCTGCTGAAACGTGGTGACAAAAAGCCAGCCATGGGCGCTATCATGGTAAACAAAGCAATCAAAGTTATCGCAATTATTATGGTCGCAGGCGGTGTTTGCCGTGCGTTCGTGCCATATTATTTGACATCTGTTAACCCAATGATTCTGCAAGAAATGGCAACAGGTATGCAGGAAATGCAGAATGCAGAAAAAAATAAAGCGATTCGTAAATACGTTCGTGAACGTGCATTCGAAATGTCTGAAAATGCACCAATCTTGGGTAATCGCGATGCAGAAAAGACAATCTATGTTTGGACAGCGGCATCATGCGGATATTGCCGCCGTGTTCACGGTGAATTGGATCGTGTAATGAAATCACGTGATGACGTTCGTGTTGTTATTAAAAACTTCTCGATTCATGGTGTGATGTCTGACGGCCCAGCACGTGCAATGATTGCTGCAAATATGCAAGACAAAGATAAAGCGGCAAAGTTTGTTGATTTGATTATGACAAAAGAATATCGTCCATCTGATAAAATTGATGATCAGGAAAAATTGGCAGCAGCCATTGAAAAGAACCTGATGAAATTCGCAAAAGAAGCAGGTTTGGATGAAAAACAACTGAAAGCAGATATGAACAGCGATGTTGTTGCACAGGAATTGGCAAATGTTCGTGATTTGGCAAATCAGTTCGAAATCACTGGTACACCGTTCTTAATCATTGGCGAACAGGCATATCCAGGTGCAATCCCAGCAGATCAAATCAATGCTGCGTTGGATAAATAATTATGTAACTTTGTAAATTGCTTATAAAGAAAATCCCCCAAATCGGGGGATTTTTTACGTATATTTGTTGGACTGTAAATTTTAATAAATTGGATAATCGCGCGGGTATGATGGGTTCGGATGAACCAAATCGGATTTTACACCACAGCCAGATAATGTAATTAAAACTGCAAAAATCATCAATATTATTTTCTTCATGTCTATATTATATGCATATTTTGATTAATATGTCAATTTTTTGCAGTTGGGATTTGTTTCGCAGAGATTTTATGATAAAATACTTGCCGAGAGAGTATTTCCCTATGTCCAATACAAGATTAACACGTGATTTGAAGTTATTGTTATCGCTGTTTGCGTTGCGTGATGTGTCTGAATTGTTCTTGGGGACGTTTTTTGTGTCTTTTATTATGCATTCTGCGACAAGCGAGATTGTTGCAATTTCAGGGTATCGATTGTTCCAGTATGCCGCAACATGTTTGGGGTTCTTTTTAATCGCAGGTTGGTGTAAGTGTTATAACAAGGTTGCAATTTTTGCAATGAATCTGGTGCCAAAGGTACTGTTGCTGGGGGCGATTGTTTGGCTGGGGCAGGGGGCAGTGGAATATGTGATTGTGTTGGGAGTTTTGTATGGCCTGTGCGAAGCATTGTATTGTTTGCCTGTTAATGCAATGATTGGTGAAAAGGTGCATACCGATGCAATGGGAAGATTCTTTGGTGCAAAAATTGCGGTGAAGTATGCAGTCAAGTTGTTGGTGCCAGTAATCTTGGGGTTCTTTATTGATCTGGGGTCGTATGAACAGGTGGCATGTGTGCTGTTGGGGCTGACTGTGGTAGAATTTTTGATGATTTGTGGTATGCGTAGTTCCAGGCACAGAACGTGTTCGGCGGTCGATTTCGTTGGGTTTGGGCGCTGTATGTTGCGATTTTCTGTTATAAGACAGATGTTTGCAATGGAAGTTCTGCGGGGATTTGGTAATGGGCTGTTGGGTACGGTCGTTACAATGTATACGGTCTATATGTTTCATACAGATTTTAATTTGGGAATTTTGACAACAGTGTTTGCTGTGTTTGCAATACTGACA
The DNA here is from genome assembly GCA_015062445.1 of Alphaproteobacteria bacterium. Taxonomy (GTDB): domain Bacteria; phylum Pseudomonadota; class Alphaproteobacteria; order Rs-D84; family Rs-D84; genus Enterousia. The sequence continues at coordinate 111,987 of SUUQ01000003.1, forward strand.
GCACAACTGTTTGGCAAGTGGGGAAAAAGCAAGTATTATCCGTATTGCTTGACGGTGGCAGCTGGGGTGATGCTGGGGGCAATGATGTTGTTTGTTGTCGATACGGCGCCACTGACATTTATTGTGTATAACTTTGCGTATTCAACGGCATTTGTTGTTATTGACCAGATAAATAATGTTTGTACGTTTAACCTGTCAAAATCCAGGTGTGTAACGGAAAATCATAAAATTGAATATTTCGTATTTAGGGATTTTGCATTGTTCATTGGTCGGTGGATTGGTTTTGTAGGACTGATGTATATTGGTGTGTTTGGTGGATATGAATGGCTGCGTTATTATTTAGTTCTGATAACATTGGCGATGGTGTTGGTTGGATTTATTGCGGGTAAAATATCAAAAAGTTTGCGTGTTCGATAAAAATACCACCCGTCAGGGTGGTGGTTTTATTTGTTGGTCGGTCCCGTCATGCGTGCCTGTGGGCGAAGCCCACGAAAACTGCGTTTTCGTATGGTGCATGCGCACCAATGGTGGCACTCTGGCGTATCCGGTTGGGTCCGCTTTAACAAAAATAAAAAACGACCCAAAGGTCGTTTATTATTTTTGGCAGCCCCAACCGGATTCGAACCGGTGTTCTCGCCTTGAAAGGGCGGTGTCCTGGGCCTCTAGACGATGGGGCCAAAACTGCCATGTTCATAACTGAACGCCGGCAAATTATACATGTCGTTTGCCGGCTTGTCAAGTGTTTATAAATGATTTTATTCCGATACCGTTTCTGGTGCAGGTGCATCTGATGGGGCAGGGGCCGTATCTTCGCCCGGCAGAGTTTCAACCTGGGTAAAGATGATATCTTTGCCGTCTGTGCCAATCAATGTTAATTTGCCATCCGATAATTCATAGCTTTCAACAGTTGGCATAAACTGAAAGTATTCTTGTTCAATTTCCATTGTTTCTGGTTCGCCCATCATCATTGTGCTGGCAAAGCCGTCAAAGTGAATCTGGTCGCCGTCAACCGTATAGCCACCATTGTACAGGTTTACAACACGTCCGTATACACGCATCTCGGTCGGGTCAAATGATAATGTAATGTCAACCCCAGGTTGGGCAGATACAAAGTTGGCACCCTTTAACAGTTCTGGGTTTGGGGTGTCGTTGCCACAGGCCCCCAATGCCAATGCACATGCCGCAGCAGTCAATAATCTGAATTTCATGTTAGTTCTCCTTTTTTTTTTGTTCTGAGCATATTATAAAGCATATTTCCAGATAATAAACAAGAAAAAACACCGTCACGATGACGGTGTAAATACTGGCGGGATTGACGGGGCTCGAACCCGCGACCTTCTGCGTGACAGGCAGACGCTCTAACCAGCTGAGCTACAACCCCTAAAGCGCTATGCATATTATACCTTTGCATGAATAAATGCAAGTGTTTTTTTCAGGTTTTTGAAAATATTTTTCTGTTTTATCGTTTTTATCAGATTGCCTTTTGTGATGACTGCGATATAATTCGCAGGCAAAATAAAAGGAGTCGTTATGAAAATTAAACCATTTGCAGGTGTCAGACCACCAAAAGAACTGGCCGCACAGGTCGCATCCAGACCATATGATGTGCTGAACTCGGTCGAGGCAAAGCAGGAAGCAGGTGAAAAATCACTGTTGCATATTATTAAGCCAGAAATTGACTTTGACCCAATTGCAGATGAACACAGTCAGCCAGTGTACGATAAAGCCGTAGAAAACTTTAAGCTGTGGCAGGAACGTGGATGGCTGGTCCAGGATGATGCGGAAATGTACTATGTCTATGCCCAGACAATGGATGGACGTACGCAATATGGATTGGTCGCAGCGGCAAATGTTGATGACTATATGACTGGAAAAATTAAAAAGCATGAATTAACACGCAAAGATAAAGAAGAAGATCGCATGATTCATGTGCGTATCCAAAATGCAAATATTGAACCGGTGTTCTTTGCGTATCCTGATGTAGACGAAATGAATAAAATCGTTGAAAATATTGTAAAAAATCAGGAACCTGAATATGACTTTGTCGCAGAAGATGGGTTCGGACATACGTTCTGGGCGATTCGTGATGCGGCGGTAAATGCACGTATTACTGAAATATTCGAACAGATTCCTGCACTGTATGTCGCAGATGGGCATCATCGTACGGCAGCGGCGGCACTGGTCGGGGCAGAAAAGCGGGCGGCAAACCCAAATCATACAGGAAATGAAGAGTACAACTTTTTCTTGGCTGTTATATTCCCGGAAAGTCAGCTGAAAATTATCGACTATAACCGTGTGGTCAAAGATTTGAATGGACTGACACCAGATGAATTCTTGGGTAAATTAAGCGAATCGTTTGATGTGGTGGAAATGGGAACAGAAATCTATAAGCCAAATGCGTTGCATAACTTTGGTATGTACCTGGATGGACGGTGGTATTCGCTGACCGCCAAGCAGGGCACATATGATGATAACGACCCAATTGGTGTGCTGGATGTGACGGTGTTGTCCAACCTGGTGTTCGATAAGATTCTGAATCTGGGGGATTTGCGTACGTCAAAACGTATTGACTTTGTTGGCGGTATTCGTGGACTGGGCGAGTTGCAAAAGCGGGTCGACAGTGGTGAAATGGTTGCGGCATTTGCGTTGTATCCTGTTACCATGCGGCAGATTATCGATATCGCAGATACCGGTAATATAATGCCACCCAAGACAACATGGTTCGAACCAAAACTGCGTAGTGGGTTGGTTATCCATAAATTGTCATAAGGGAAAAAATAATGGGGCATTGCCCCATTTTTTATGTGTTTGATGGGTGTTTTTTTCTGCTTTACTAAATATCTAAAAAAACGTATAATTATAAAGATTAAAAGAAAGAAGGGATTTTTCATGAAAAAGGATTTTTGTTTGCATAATTGTTTTGTCGCACGTCTGGCAATGGCGGTCAGTGTGATTGCGCTGGCGGCATGTGCAGGGCGGGATACAATGGAATATGCAGAACCTGTGGCAACACCAACAGTTGACTATGTGGAATCGCTGGATGTTTATTCTGCACCGCACAAAGATTCTTTTTTGAACCAGTTGGCAATGAATTATCGTTCTTATGCAATATATAATGCACGTACCAGTGGATATGCAGATATGGGCGAACTGTTCGCAAACAAGGCGGTCGCTGCATTCAGTGGCGATGTGCCATTCCCAGAGTCTTTGGAAAATTGGCCTGTGGAAAACGAACAGGATGCGTTCGAACTGTATAATGCATATAACGAATTGATGGAACAACTGAAAAATGATGCTTCATATGTTAATCCTGAATTGGCGGCCGAGGCACAGGCGAAATTTGACTGCTGGTTGTCAGCAGCAGCCAGCGGACAGGTAGCAACAGCAAATCAATGCCGTGATAGATTTATGAAAACAATGACTGCACTGCGGGATTGTCATGGTGGAAAAATCGTGAAAAAGGAAACTGAAACGATGACCACCGAAGAAACAACCGTTGTTACAAATGGTGAAGTGGCAGTCGAAACAACAACACAACATTCTGTGGGTGAGTACTATCCAGATACCAGAAATATGGCGGCAATGCGTGGCGCAGCACAAACACGTGAAGGTGTTATTATCGTCAATAATGTAAATGTACCAGAACACTTGATTAAGCCAGAACCTGTTCAGCCAATGGTATTTAATCAAAATATTTACGGCGGTGACAAGACTGTTAATAAAAGTGCCAATGATAATAGTGTGCGTAACAGCAATAATAGTTTGGTGGCAGCTGATTGCCCTGCAGGTGATGTGGAATGTGAACAGCAACATGGTCATTACCATGAACATAATTGTCAGCACGGTGAACCAAATTGTCCTGCACCATCGGTCGCAGTTATGGTTTCTGAAAAGCCAACCGAGGATGTTGTAACACGTGCGGAATTTATTGATATGATGATGGCAATGCGGGCTGAACTGGCGGCAATTAATGCGCGTCTGGATGAACTGCAGGCGACAGCGGGCGAAAAAACAATGATTAAAGTTCAGCAAATCCCACTGGAACCAACACAACATGTTATGGAGGAGGTCTTTGAAGTAAGATTTGACTTTAACAAGGCGACAATTAAACCGGAATATCAAGAATTGATTCAGCAGTTGGTGGCAGCAACCCAGGAAAACAAGAATATCAAAATTTCTGTAGTTGGGCATACTGATACAGCAGGAACAACAAATTATAATTATGCGTTGGGGGGACGCCGTGCCGAGGCGGTACAAAAAATGCTGATTAAATATGGAATCCCAGCCAGCCAAATTGTGGCTGTGTCAGCAGGGGAAGAAGATCTGGCGGTGCCAACACCTGATAATACACCAAATGCGGCAAATCGTCGTGTGCGTGTCGTCAAAGAAACACACTATGTCGAAGAACCAAAACCTGTGCCAATGGCAATCGAGGTCGAGGAATATTCGGAGGAAATGTGTGGCGAATACGGGTGTATGCAGTAGAGTGGATAATATATTACTTGACAAAAAGGATTTGTTGGGGTATGTTATTTGTCGTCAGAGAGATGTTTTAAGAGGCATTGGAAATGACTGAGTTGAAAAATATTTTGAATGCAGGTACAGCGGCTTTGCAACAACGTGGTGCACGGGCGCACAGTTTACGGCGTGCGGCAGAAACTGTGAATATAATGCAAGAATTTACTATGCGTGGAATTCGTGATTTGCAATAGGCAGTATCTCTTCTGCTAAGGTTTGGTTCCCCTGGAGGTTGTCTGGGGGATTTTTGATTGGTTTGCAATTCCAAGTGTTTTTAACAAGTTTCATTTTTTTGCGAGAGTGGGATTTTTTCCCGTCTCATAATGGTATTGCGGTCTGTAAAATTGTAAATTTTTGTGGGTGATGTCGGGGTGGTCTCAATTCTACCCCCGTCATACCGGCGCAGGCCGGTATCCATTGTGTTTTTTCCCACCCCCCTCATGTCATCCCGTGGCTGGACCACGGGACCCAGGTGTATCCTTTTTTTCTTACCTTGACCACATAATTGGCAAGGTCTAAAACAAAAAATCCCCCCTCATGTCGTCCCGTTTCTAGAACTGGCCATAATATACATATAATAATATTTTTGTTCAAATCTGATAAAACAATGATGCATTACCTGGGTTCCGTGGTCAAGCCACGGAATGACAAAACACTTAACACATTTTATAAAACATAATTATCACCCAGAACTCCGTCATACCGGCATCGGACCACTCCCACATCGTCATACCGGCGCAGGCCGGTATCCATTGCAAGCCACCCAACCCCCACAAAAAAGAGCCATGCAAAAAGTTCCCCTCTATGGCGGGGGGTAGTGCCGGGGTGGTCAAAAAAATCCATCAACTGGGGGGCTGGGCCAATATGCATCGCCGGAAAAGTGGGAATACGCAATGCAATATCAAAACCCAGCCGCCCAGTTGATGGAATTTGCCCCCACCGGCACACACGCGGCTATT
>SUUQ01000011.1 GCA_015062445.1 Alphaproteobacteria bacterium
CTGCATGCCAGCTGGGAACCAGTGCTCGTCTTGGACGCATAACAATATGAATCAGACGTTGTCCCTGCATCAGAATATGGATATGACGTTGGACATGCCGGACATGTCACACCAGATGCATAATAGTTTGCTTTGCACGATACAGATGCGACCGGTTTTGTGCAGTTTGTCGGTGTACAGTCTGTTTTGATTGTACCACTGGCATACTTGGTATAATTACAGGTACCAACCGTGCAGCTGCCACAAGTATACGATGCACTGTTTGCAGGTTGGGAACATGCCAACTGACTGCCCGATTTACTGAACGAACCATAGCATGAATCTGACGTTATATTACCACCGGCAGATGACGGGTATGAAGAACTGTACGAAGAGCATGTTTTTGCAACCCCACTGGCCAGGTAATAGTTTGTTGATGCAGATGTACATGCCTTGTGTGTTTGGTTACATGTACCCGGACTGCATGTTTCGCCGGATTGTCCTGCATAGTCCTTGTACGTACAGGTTGGTTTAGTGCAGGAATTTACAGTCTGTGCCGCGCACCCCGTAGGCAGGGCGGGTGCGGTTTCCGTACCTGTATTGGTGCGCACAACATAGCATGACCCAGAACCAATATTCCCACCGTCTGATTTGGTATATGTCGAACTGTATGACGAACATGTCGGACATGTTGTACCAGACACATAGTAGTTAGAACTGGCCGTAACAGTTTTTACCGTTTTTGTACAGGTTTCATTTGATGTGGTACCCGATGTTGAACCACTGGCATACTTTCTGTATGTTGTCCCGGCACAAGAACATGCGTTCCATGCCGTTACAGATGCGCAGCCCGATGGGATATCGCCATCATTTTGTGTACAGCCACGTGTTATGACGGCATAACAATCGGCCGCCGCATCAGAACCTGCATCACTGTTTGGATATCCAGATGTACACGCTGTGCGACTGTTATCCCCTGGGCAATAGTATCCCGCATCACACAATACGCACGAACTGCCTGATTTATAGTACCCTGCATTGCATGTAAATGATGCGACCGGTTGTGTACAGTTTGTCGGTGTACAATTCTGGGTAATTGTTCCAGCATAGTTTTTATAGTATGTGCATGTTCCCGGTTTACATGTGCCACAGGTATACGATGAACTGTCAGATGGTTGCGAACATGCCAACTGCGACCCTGTTTTTGTAAATGCCCCAACGCATGCAGATTGTGATGTCGCGCCCGTCCCATTTTGATACCCTGATGGACACAATCTCTGCTCCCCGCATCCGTGGTATTCTGAAGGGTGGAGACAGGAAGATGCATAATATCCATTACTTACATCCTGGCAAGTGCTTGAACTGGTTGCAGAATATCTGTAACTATATGTCCCTGCGGGACATAGATAGCCGACTCCGCCTATACAATACAAACCTGGTTGACACGAAGTATAACCAGTCGCAGGGTAACAATGACGTGTAAAACTGACAGTAGAGCCGCTATAATGTCCATCTATACTACAGAAGGATGCACCACTTGTTTGATATCCATCGGGCACGAGTTTGCATACACTTGAACTGGTTGCACCAGTAGTGCTGCTGTATGTTCCACTGGGGCAGGCAAAGGCCCCTGCGGTGGTGCAATATGCCCCTTCGGGGCATCGTTCATAATCTGTACACCCTTCTGACATAAACGTTATGAGTGTATAAGAAGATTTAGGTACCCAACCCCACTTTTTGCAATCTGTAGCTATGTAACCAGCTGCTGGAAATTTGCAATCATCCGAACTAGATGTCCCCGTTTTGTTATTATATGTGCCACTGGGGCATGGGTGTTCTGTATCATCGCCCGGACAATAGTATCCTTCGTTGCACGAGGTGCAACGATATTTGCTGGTGTTGTAATAATTTCCTGCACCGCATGTTGCGGCGCATGCTATATTTTGATACATAATCATTGCGATACAAAACAGCCAAAATCTCATTTTATTACCTCGAACAGTATACAAAACAACCGCCATTGGAAATGACGGTCGGGGTGTTAGAAAAATCATGAAGTTAATGATCCTGTTGGCCTTCGATATATAACCAACAGCACCCCGACATATGCTGGGGTAAAAATAACGGTGCGATTGCACCGACATTGCATCGGATTACGATGCTTTCGCACCGAACTTCATGGGCTTTTCTAAGGCCCGAACCCAAATCCCTTTGGACTCGCACGGATTATAACACATATTTTACAAAAAAACAACCGAACATGCGTTCGGTTGTCGTGCGGCATGCGTTTACCACAGTTTTACGCGTTCCCCAGGCAGCAAGTACATCGTGTCGCCAGGTTTTATGTCATATGCATCATACCACGCATTAATGTGCGGCAAAATACCATTAACACGATTCTTTCCCAGGGAATGTTCATCCATCTTGGTCAGGCGCAGTTCTTCGGCAGGACGAATATTTTGTGCCCATGCCCCTGCATACGCAATAAAGAACCGTCTGTCCGAACCAATATTTTCAGCATCAGTCGATGGTGTACCAAATTTTTTATACGCATCAAATGCGATTGTGACACCACCATAGTCTGCCAAATTTTCGCCCAATGTAAATGTACCATTCGCATTGACTTCGTCATTGATTTTTATGCCATCAAAGTATTTGCGCATCACATCAGCACGTTTGTTAAACCCATCTGCATCAGCCGATGTCCACCAGTCTTTCATATTTCCGTCACAATCAAAATGTCGGCCAGAATCATCAAACCCGTGCGTCATTTCATGACCAATCACAGCACCAATTGCACCGTAATTAAAGGCATCATCCGCCGCCATATCAAAGAATGGGTACTGCAAGATGCCGGCAGGAAAACATATCTCGTTTGTAGACGGGTCATAGTATGCATTCACCTCGTGTGCATTCATGTACCAAATGGTTGGGTCTTTTTCCTGACCGATTTTTTCCATCCAAAATGCGTCTTCGAATTGGGCAACACGTATCATATTCTGCCACAGTGAATCATTCTTGATTTCCAGTGCATCATAGTTACGCCATTTGTCCGGATATCCAATTTTTGCACGAAACGTTGATAATTTTTCCAGTGCTTTTTCTTTTGTTTTATCGGACATCCAGTCCAGATTTTCGATACGTGCTGCATACGCCCGCTGCAGATTCTTTACCAGTGTTTGCATACGTTCTTTGGCGTCTGGTGAAAAGTATTTTTCGACATACAGTCGTCCGACTTCTTCGCCCAGTGCCCCGTCAATCATTGCGACAGCCCGTTTCCATCGTGGTTTTGGTTCCATTTGACCTGCCATTGTACGGTTATAGAAATCAAAAGAAATGTCGTACGTTTTGTCGTCCAGCACAGTATCTGCCCCGCTGATGATGCGGTATTTCAAATATGTCTTTATCAGTTCCATATCGGTATCGTTCATAATTGCGATTGATTCTGCGATTGCAGACGGTTGTGCGATGTTTATAAATTTTGCATTTTCTGCGCCACGTGCAACCAGATATGCATCCCAGTCAAAATTTGGAAATTCTGTTTTTATCTGTTCTATGCTTTTTTTGTGATAGTTTGCATGTGGGTCGCGCAATTTCTCTTTGGTATAGAAAGATTTTGCCATTCGTTCTTCCAGTGCGTACAATTTATCCACGTCCACATCAATGCCAAAGTTTTTCATTTGACGTGCCATAAATTCACGATACTTTGCACGAACTTCAACAGACTTGGCATCTGTGTCAAAATAGTAATCACGGGACAAACCCAAACCACCCTGGCCAATGTTATACAGATAATGTTCACTGTCCATTTCATCCAATGCAACACCGTCACCCCAAAATGCCGATGAAAAATGATGCACCAGCCCCAGATAACGTGGCAACCCCGCACGTGTCAGTGTGTCTATTTCAGCCAACTGGGGCCGCACAGGATTGGTGCCATCCGAATTCAACTTTTCAGCATCCATCGCAATTTTATATAACATGCCGATTTTGCCAGTATCTTTTTCAGCAATTTCACGTGTGCGCTCCAGGTTTGTGTTGCGTAAAACTTCGAATGCACCATATCTGGAATAGTCGTCAGGTATTGGATTATTTTTCTGCCAGCCACCATTGGCATAGGTGTAAAAGTCTTCGCCCGGTAATACCGTTGTGTCCATATTTTCCATTTTTATGCCTGCGTTCACGATTGTCTCCTTGTGTGTGTGATTATATGCCCATGCAACCGTCGCAATAACTGCAACAATGCCGACAATGTTCCAAAATTTACTTTCCATCTTTACCGTACCATTTTTACAATTATGTCATCAAGAACCAATATACCTGCATCTGTTGGGCAAATACGGTTGTTGATTATCTGTACCAGATGCGGGTTTGATTCTATCCAGGACTGATTTATAACGTTTTTTACATGTTCTGTCAATCGGCATCCGCGAACTGTACGCATACCTGTAATCAGCATTTCGATTGCGCGAGTATCATCTGTTATTGGGGAATAGTGTGCATGATTGCCCATTTGTTCATACCATTGACCATCCAATAAAATACGGCCAGCCGCCCCAGAACCAATCCCAATATATGCATCGCCGTCCCAAATGTTTTGATTGTGACGACACTCTTGGCCAGGGGTGGCATAGTTTGAAACTTCGTATCGGGCCAGATTTAAATTTTCTGCGATTGTTGTATACATTTGCGCCATTGTATCGTTGTCTGGCATGTCCAGATGCATTTTGCCAAACGGGGTGTCGGGTTCTATGGTTAATTCGTACATTGAACAGTGTGTCAGCCCCAGCAAATTTATTTCGTGGCACATTTTTTTTATATCTGTCGCCGTGTCTCCTGGAATGCCATAGATAAAATCTGCAGATACGCGCATGCCGATATCTTGGGCCCAGTGAATTAACTGGTAAGTGTCTGAAACACTGTGACGACGCCCCATGAATTTTAATTGCGTATCATCCAGTCGTTGGGCCCCAACAGACAGGCGATTTACACCAAGCTTAAAAAACTCCATCAGTTTTTGCTGATTGATTGTTCCTGGGTTTGATTCCAGTGTAATCTCGGCATTTGGTGCCAGGTCAAAGCATCGTTTAATTGTCTGGATTATTTGACCAAATGATGACGTGGGCATCAGTGATGGTGTGCCACCGCCAAAGAAAACAGTTGGAACACGGCAATGTGATAAACGTTCGCCCCAGAAACGAATTTCTTCGCAAATTTTGGCAGTATATGCATCCCAGTCGGGGTTTGCGCATGCCACCGACCAAAAAGCGCAATAATTACACTTGGCAACACAAAAAGGTACATGGATATAAATGTTGTGTGGTACAGGATTCATTGTGATTTTATTGTATCGGATGAATTCTTTCATGCAAGTGATAAATGAAAATGCTTTCACATGATTATTTTTTGTGATATAATACACACGACATTATAAACGATGAAGGCAGGGAAAGTATCATTTTTAGCGCTGTTTTTTGTCCCTTTTGCGGCATTTTCCGCCAATAATGGGGTGCCTGTGTATCAGCAAACCAAGGATGCACCAACGGCAAATCAAATGGCATATGGACGTTATTCTGCACAGGGATACACAAAGTATGTCGGGCAGTCTGGCAATTCGCAGACCGTGGGTTCACGTACGTACACGTATCAGGTCCCACGTCAGCAACCGGTACCAGTGCTGGTTGGTGATATGACCGCCAATGGAATCGCCGTCCCAATCGAGGCAGAACCTGCAACAACAATGTATGCAGGATATGCACGCAGATTTGCAGACTTTGAATTCGAAACAGGTGTTAATTCGATACTGGAATGGGATGACATGATTTGGAATGAAATTTATGTTGGGGCCCGTCATAATTTCAGTTTACGTGATTTTGATATGTCTGTATATGGTGAATATACATATGGTGATATGTCGCATGGCGGTTTGTCGATGGACTATGACCTGAAACCGTTTGATTATTCGTATCCAGAATACGGAATATTTACGATATCCATGGGCGATCAATCGGGGCGCAGCAATCATTTTCGTTTTGGTGTATCTGCCCGTCATGTATGGGATATTGGTGGGTGGAAGTTGTCGCCAACATTTGGATATGAAATATTCAAGCATAACCTGGAAATGTCGAATCATTACTATCCTAACCCTGGCATATATTTGCCATTAATGACGGACCAGGGGCAGTATGTATACGGCAATGAATTGGGGGAATATTTTTCGGTTCCTGTTGGGGCCGAGCCACCAGAGGATTGGTACCAGGTATGCATGTCCCCCGAAGATATCAAGGTTGTCACGAATACATCGTCTGGTACTGGGATTGACGGTTTTCCATATCTGGGCAACAGTTTGGTAACAGGTGATTATGAAATCTCGATGGGGACTGTTCCATGGGGTGTTAATGCGAACGAGTGTGTGATTATCGGCGGTGATGGTCCTATTATTGTCGAAGGGACAACGCACATTTACAACACTACCTGGTCTGGTTTTTATGTTGGTCTGGAAATTGAAAAGCAAATGACATTAAAAGATAAACTGCGTCTGTATATGCAGGTTGGTCTGCCCAAGTATTCATCCGAAGGCATCTGGCCCAACCGCACAGATTGGCAACAGAACCCCAGTTTCTTGGACGAAGGTGATAATGGTGCATATTCATACGCCGCAGAAATGGAGTATAATTACAAGTTATCAGATCGTGTCCAATTATCGATAAAGGTTGACACAAACCTGTTCCATGTCGGGAAAATCCCAGGTGAATTATATGTTGCGGAATACAGTCAGTATGTGATTGACGAAAACGGTCAATATGTCATGCAGGAAGTTATTGACGAACTGGGCAATAAATATTATGTTCCCCTGTTGGAAACGGTTCCAGCCCACACGGAAAAGGTCAATGATTCGCTAAAGCGTGCAACCTGGCAGTCATTTGGTCTGCATCTGGGTATAAAATATTCATTTTAATACATAACGGGGGTTGATATGTGTCTTGGACATGTTTTGCTGGTTGCAGCAGTATTTTTTGTACCTTTTCATGCCCGCGCAAACAGTGGGACATTTGACCTGGACAGATGGTATGGAATTATGGATTCTGTCCGTACCCAGGCAACACAAAGTGGAATATCAAAACAAACAATTGACGAAACACTGCACGGGGTTGCATTTATCCCATCAATCGTAAAAAGCGATAAAAATCAATCTGAATTCAAATTAACCCTGGATGACTATTTGAATAAAACAGTAAACAACAAACGCATCGCCACAGGCAGAAAGATGCGTGCAACATATCCAACGATGTTGTCTCGGGTTGATGCAAAATTTGGTGTGCCACCGCATGTCATGCTGGCATTTTGGGGGATGGAATCAAACTATGGCGCGGTCAAAGCACGTCATAAATTGACTGATGCGTTTTTTACACTGATGTATGACGGCCGCCGCGAAACATTTTTTACTAATCAACTGCTGGCGCTGATGAAAATCGCAGATAAAAATAATTTGAATGTGGCAAATATTCATGGTTCTTGGGCGGGGGCGATGGGGCATTTTCAGTTTATACCAACTACCCTGGCCCAGTACGGTGTTGATGGCAATGGCGATGGGCGCATTGATATTATAAACAACATTGGCGACGCAATGTTCAGTGCTGGAAACTATCTGAATAAACTGGGGTGGAACAAAAACGAACGCATTGTTCGCCAGGTTGTTTTGCCAGGCGATTTTGATATATCATTGCTGGACGGAAAAACAAAACTGCCCCTGCCACAATGGGCAAGTATGGGGGTGGTAAATCCAGATGGATCGCCAATTCCACAAACAGATATGGTTGCAGGACTGGTTGCAGACACAGCAACAATCAAGACCGCACGCAATTCGGCCAACACATCGGATGTTGGCGCAGATGCAGACGTGGCACCAATGCCTGTTATAACAGCATACCTGACGTATCCGAATTTTTATCGAATAAAAAAGTGGAATAATTCAAACTGGTACGCAATTGCGATTGCAAACCTGGCAGACGAATTACACTGATTTTAATACGCAAATAAAAATCGTTGAATGTTGGGCTTTTGTTTGCTATTCTTTCCCATATATTGAATATAAGGATTATACATGGCCATTAAAATTCGTGATTACGAAGTACGACTGACCCGCAACAAAGAAGAACGCAAACAGGTTCGCCAACTGCGTTATCGTGTCTTTGTCGAAGAAGAAGGCGCATCCGCAACAGAAGAACAACGTGCCCTGGGCGAAGAATACGATGCATACGACAGATTTGCTGAATACATGGCGGTTTTTCATAATGGCCAGGTTGTTGGAACATACAGAATTATCGACCGCAATGCCGCAGAAAAAATGGGCGGATTTTATACAGAATCTGAATTTAATATTTCCAAGATTAAAAAGTACAATGGCAACATCGCAGAAATGTCACGTGCCTGTGTCGAAAAATCATATCGTGAAAATGCGCTGGTTATGCGCATGCTGTGGGCGGGGCTGGGCGAAATGATTATGCGCCGTAAAATCGAGGTGTTGTTCGGTGTTGCATCATTTGTTGGCACAAAACCTGCACGCAGTGCCCAGGCAATATCATATCTGTATTACAATCATCTGTCGCCATTGCGTTTGCGTGCAACAGTACTGACCGAGAAATTTGCAGATGGTGTTAATCCAAAGTTGGGACGCATGAACATTCTGCCACGTGAATTCGTTGATGAATCTGATGCACGTGCAGAAATGACCCCATTGATTAAAGGGTACCTGCGTCTGGGTGCAACATTTGGCCGTGGCGTCTTTGTTGATAAACCATTTAATACCTATGACGTGTTTGTGATGATGGAAACACGCAACATCAATGCCACATATCAAAAGCATTTCCTGGGTCGTGAAAATGCACTGGGCAACCCAGTCGATGACAAAGATAATATTATTAAAACCGTGGGCAAGATAATTACATTCCCTGTGGTTGGTCCATTCCGTGTTGTACGTGCAGTGGTTGAATTCCTGTTGCACGAAGATGCAGACGATGCAGAGTATATCGAAGACGCAGAAAAATCAGAAAACGAAGAATAACAATTATGGCGAAATTGCGTAAACAGAATATTTTTAACACAACCACTGCGGCGATAAAGTTCGCACTGTTTTGGGTTATGGTTGTTGTTCAGATTCCAATACTGATACTGTTACCACGTCGATGGGCAGTAAATTATATGCCGGTGTTTATGTGGTTCTTGGTAAAGTTGGGCGGGATTAAAATTACAGTGCACGGTAAATTAACCGATGCACGTCCATTGATGGTTGTGTCCAATCACATATCTGTGTTTGAAATTGCAACATTTCCGTTTGTATTCCGTGGCAGTTTTATCGCCAAAAAGGAAATGGAAAACTGGCCATTGGTCGGCTGGGTTGCGAAAAAGTTCGGTGTTATTTTTGTAGACCGCCGTCCATCGCATGCACGTGATGCGCTGGCGGTTGTACAACAGACGGTCCAGACGGTAAAATATCCAATGATACTGTTCCCCGAAGGCACAACAACAAATGGCGCATATGTAAAGCCATTCAAAAGTACGCTGTTTAATTTTGTAGAAAACTCGAACATCACGGTTCAGCCGGTCGTAATGCATTATCGTTATCGTGACGGCAGTGTGATTGACGAACAAACACTGGCGGACCACTTTGCATATTTTGACAATACAAAAATGGATATGGGCCCAAAATGCAAACGTGAACGCAGTGCCTTTGGCCAGGTATTTCACATTATGATGTTGGGTGGATTTACTGTTGAAATCACATTATTGCCACCACCGCCCCTGGCGGGTATGGACAGAAAGCAGATTGCCGACGTTCTGCACAAAATCGTGTCGGAAAAATATATGCAATTAAAAGATAAGAAATAAAGATTAAACAACTAAAAGAATTCTAAAATGAGGATAGAAAATCTATGTGTTCGCCGATTATTTGGCGATGTTGCTGGTGCCACAACGCACGGGCACAAAATTGCAATCAAAGGTGGCTATGTTTATCAAACATTTCAAGGTGGATACACATTAAGTCCATTGGGGTGGCGTGTTGTTCATAATATTGAAAACATAATACGTCAGGAAATGAATGCTATTGACGGTCAAGAAATCTTAATGCCGGTCGTTTCTGGGGCAGACCTCTGGCGCGAAAGTGGCCGTTATGATACAGTTGATGTTCTAGTAAAATTCAAAGGACGTTCCGGATCAGACTATGTTTTAAATCCAACACACGAAGAGGTTGTTGTTGATTATGTTAAGTCTGTTTTGGAAACATATCGTCAAATGCCTTTTATGGTTTATCAAATTCAGACAAAATTCCGTGATGAATTACGTGCACGTGCGGGCTTGATACGTACACGAGAATTCATTATGAAAGACGCATATTCATTTCACGAAACCCAGGACGACTTGGAACAATATTATAATCGTTGTCACAGCGCATACGAACGTATTTTTTCGCGTTGCGGATTAAAAAAAGTTGTAAGTGTCCTGGCTTCTACTGGTGATATGGGTGGCAACATTGCACACGAATTTCAATTGATAAGTGATGTTGGCGAAGACACGCTGTTCTTATGCGACTGTGGTTTTAACGCAAACAAAGAATTGGTCGATGAAAAAAACGGCTTGTGTCCAAAATGTGGTGCAAAAATGCATATTGTTCGTGGGATAGAGGTTGGAAACATATTTCAACTGGGCACAAAGTATTCAGATTCTATGAACTTGACCTATATGGCATCGGACGGAACAGAAAATCACCCTATTATGGGCTGTTATGGGATTGGTGTTGGTCGCACAATGGCGGCAATTATGGAAGAAAACGCAGACGATACAGGGCCAATCTGGAATATGGCAACCGCACCATTTGCAATAGAAGTCATAGGTCTGTCTGATAAACAGGATTGTGTTTCTGAAATGGCAGAACAAATTTACAAAACCATAAAATCAGCCGGCATAGAAGTTTTAATTGATAACCGCACGGTGCGTGCCGGTGAAAAGTTTGCAGATGCAGATTTGATTGCCGCCCCAATCCGTTTGATTGTTTCATCCAAGAACTTGGCAAACAATATAATCGAAGTAAAATATCGCATAAACGATATCGATACATCTGAATACAAAACTGCATTTGGGCTGGACACTTATTTATCAGAAATAACAGAAACTATATCAAAAATGTCTGGAAAATAGGCGAAAACGATATACAATATATAACGACAAAATAAAAAGAGAATACATAAAATGAAGACTGCAATTACACCAACACGTGCTGAAAATTTCAGCGAATGGTACCAGAACTTAATCGTTGCCGCAGATTTGGCGGAAAATGCACCTGTGCGTGGCTGCATGACTATTAAGCCGTATGGTTGGGCAATATGGGAACTGATGCGTGATGAAATGGACAGACGTATCAAATCACACGGTGTGCAAAACGCAAACTTTCCATTGTTGATTCCAATCGACTTTTTTAATAAAGAGGCCGAACATGTCGCCGGCTTTGCCAAGGAATGTGCCGTTGTAACCCATCATCGCCTGAAAATGATTGACGGCACGTTACAGCCCGACCCAGATTCAAAACTGACCGAACCATACATCATTCGTCCGACATCTGAAACCATTATTGGCGAAGCGATGTCCCGCTGGGTGCAATCCTATCGTGATTTGCCATTAAAATTGAACCAGTGGGTAAATGTTATGCGCTGGGAAATGCGTCCACGCATGTTCCTGCGTACATCCGAGTTTAACTGGCAAGAAGGCCATAACGTATTCGCCACCCATGCCGAGGCCAATGCCGACGCACGCAAAATGCACAAAATGTATGGCGACTATATGCGTGAAATCTTGGCGATACCGTCAATCATGGGTGAAAAAACACCAGAAGAAAGATTTGCCGGTGCCGACCACACATATACCCTGGAACACATTATGCAAGATGGCAAGGCGTTACAGGCCGGAACATCCCATGACCTGGGCCAGCATTTTTCAAAATCATTCGGTATTCAATTCCTGGGCAATGATGGCAAATTACAGCACGGTTGGACGACCAGCTGGGGTACAACAACCCGTATGATGGGGTCTATGTTCATGATTCATTCTGATGATGATGGACTGATTTTGCCACCGGCCGTTGCCCCGTACCAGGTTGTAATTATTCCAATCACCCGTGAAGATACCGCAGATGCATTAAATGCACACGCAGAAAAATTGGGCGAAAAATTGCGTGCGGTGGGTGTCCGTGTCTTGGTTGATACGTCTGACATGCGTGCACCAGATAAAATGTGGAAATGGATTAAACGTGGTGTACCACTGCGTGTGGAAATCGGTGCACGAGAGATGGAATCTGGCGATGTGACGATTACACGTCGTGACCTGGGCCGTGAATCAAAACGCACCATTAAGGCAGACGAACTGGTCGCCACGGTTAACGATATTATGCGTGAAATTCATAATGAAATGGTCGCACGTGTTGAAAAACGCAACCATGAAATGATTCACGATGTTGCAGACCTGGACGCATTGGATTCTGCACTGTCGAACGGTCAGATTGGATTTTTCCGTATTAAATACGATATGACCACAAATGAAAAATTTGATGGCCTGATGGAAAAGCATAAAATCACGCGCCGCTGTCTGGATGACAACGACCCAACGTATGTGTTCGTTGCCAAATCATATTAAAAACGGGGGACACCCCGTTTTTATTTTATTCCTCGTATCGTTGTGGCAAAATTTATGATATAATGGTTTTCAGAATAACCCAAGAGAGAGAATATGAAAATTGCAATCATTGGTATTGGTTCGGTTGGTTCAGCGGTTGCGACATCTGTTGCGAATACTGGGCTGGCCCATGAAATTGTATTGTTTGATCGTGATGGAATACGTGCCCGTGCAGCGGCCGAAGATTTGGGGCATGCAGCGGCATTTTCCTATGATATAAAAATTACTGCGGTGAACACATATCGTGCCATCCGTGGTTCGGACATTGTGATTATTGCGGCTGGTGCGAATCAGAAACCTGGTCAAACCCGCACAGATTTATTGCATGCGAACGCAGCTGTTATATCGGATATTGTTCCGCGTGTTATGGCAAATGTTGATTCAAAAACGGTACGTTTAATTATTGTCACCAATCCATTGGATGTTATGGTGATGTTGGCCCAGCGGATTTCTAAATTGCCGCCGTCACGTGTGATTGGCACTGGCACCATGCTGGATTCTGCACGTTTGCGTACGATATTGTCACGTCAGTTATCTGTATCGACCCAGTCAATAAATGCGTATGTTTTGGGTGAACACGGCGACAGCAGTATGATTGTCTGGTCGTCTGCATGCGTTGGCGGTGTTGATTTGGCTTCATTTTGTCGCCAGACAAAAATCAGTTTACCCCAGACCACTCGCCGCACGATTGAACACCGTGTACATAACGCCGCCTATGAAATAATCCAGGGTCGTGGTGCCACCTGGGATGGCATTGCGGGGGCTGTCGCAGATTTGGTTCGTTGTATTGTAAATGACGAACGCAGAATATTAACTGTATCAACGGTCGATGGTATTGGTGACAGGTCTTTGGCGATGTCTTTGCCCCGTATTGTTGGCAGAACGGGTGTTGTTGCGACATTGACACCGCGCATGGATTCGCCCGAGTCCGCATCGCTTCGCCGCAGTGCCCGCATCATACGCAAAAACTTTGATTTGCTGTAAAATTATCCCGCCAAGTGCGGGATTTTTTTATTTGAATACTGTCATATAACAATTTTAGATTCTGCATGATATATTTTGATTATGTCAGATGAAGTTCAATATTTTATAACCCCCACCGGCGATGGTTTTCATGCCTTTTATCATGGGAACAAGATTGGCGAAATAACCTTTGTACGCATTGGGGCGGATAAATTAATTATTGACTATACCGGTGTAGAGCCCGTCTATCGCAGACAGCACATTGGGTTGACACTGGTGCGCAATGTTGCATCTTGGGCCCGGCAACATCATTTGCGTGTTTTGACACTGTGTCCATTTGCCCGTGCGATGTTTAATCGGTTTCCAGAATTTGATGATATCCGTCTGATGAATGCGCACTAAAAAAGTGGGGCTGTGCCCCACGGTGTCAGTTTTTCAGATTTTCATCAACAAAATTCCAGTCAACTAAATTATCCAGGAACGAATCGATAAAATCTGCCCGTTTGTTTTTATAGTCCAGATAGTATGCGTGTTCCCATACGTCCAGTGCCAATATTGGCTGCATATTGTGTACGATTGGGGTGTCTGCGTTCGTTGTGTTAACAATTTTCAGTGTATTGTCGCTGTCCCTTACCAGCCATGTGTATCCGCTGCCGAACAGTGAAGTTGCTGCAGATTTGAATTGTTCCTTGAAATTTTTTTCACTGCCAAATGCTGCGACAATTTCATCTGGGATTTTTGCTTCGCACTGTGGGCACATTCCGTGAAAGAAAAAATCATGATTATAAATTTGTGCGGCATTGTTAAAGATTTTTTGTTCGTTTGGTTTACCTGCAGACTGTTCGATAATCTCTGTCAAAGAAACATCTTGATATGGTGTGTTTTCGATTAACTTGTTCAGATTATCAATATATGTTGCGACGTGTTTTCCATGGTGCGTTTCCAGTGTTTCCTGGGAAATATATGGTGCCAGTGCATCTGTTGCATACGGCAGTGGGAATTCAGATATTGCGAACATTTTGCTTAATCTCCTTGGTTGTGTTATACATTATACATAAATTATGATGATGTTGTTGTTAATTTTTTCAACAGGAAAGATTTATTAAAAAGCACTTGCACCCATTACAAAATATTTTCTATAATCGAACCATTGAAAAGGAGTAAAAATGAAAAAATTATCATTATTATCAGCAATCTTTGGTTTGTCATTTATCAGTGCTGCATCTGCTGCGGACATAACTGTATTTTATTCTCCGACATGTCCACACTGTCATCATGCACGTGAATTTATTTCCAGTACATTGATTTATGAATACCCAGACTTAAAGGTAACAGAAGTAAATGTTATGGAACCATCAACCCAAGAAATGTTTCAAGAAACATTGACCAAATGCGGTTTTGAATCTGGTGGTGTACCTGTTATTGTGGTTGGTGAAAAATGCGAACAGGGGTATGCAGATTTTATGCAGGACACATTGCGCCAGCATGTCGAAGTTGACTTAAGCGATGAACAAAAGGCCGCTGCTGCCGAAAACAAAAAAGCGATGGCCGAAGATGCAGAAAAGTTCAAAGCCGAACATTCAGATCGCACATCTGCAATATCTGAATATGTTGTTGCAGCGGAATCTGTTGCGGACGAAAAAAAAAATGAAGACGGCAATGTAATGTGGTTCTGGGGTCTGCTGATTGTTTTGGTCGCTGGCTTGGGTTATGTCCTGGTACGCAAGGATAAAAAGAAATAATCGCAGATAACAAACGGTATAAATCGGAACAAATATGTTTGATTTAACAACACTTGATTATATCTATCTGGGTGTCATACTGGCATCTACGATATGGGCAACGATCCGTGGTGGTGTCTATGAAACGATTGCGACACTGTCATGGGTTGTTGCGGCGATTGCAGCCCGCTTTGCGTCACCGTGGTTGGATAAATTGCTGCAGATGTGGTTTGATTTATCTGATTCTACGGTCGGCACATTGGTTGCATCATACTTTATTGTATTTTTTGCAATACTGATATTGGTTGGTTTTTTGAATCAGAAATTGCGTGACAAAATCCAAGATAGCATAATGAATGTAACAGACAAGACACTGGGGGTAATCTTTGGGATTATTCGTGGTATTGTTGTCATGGGGATATTTTATTGGGGTGCATTGTGGTATTATTCTGATATGCCATTTTTACCAAAGTGGTTATCTGAATCACGCACACGACCAATTATGCAGATTACGGCGATAAAGTTGGACGATTGGTTTTTTCCTGGTCCTGAAAACAAATTATTGGCCCGTGATTTGGCTGGCACGCACCAGGCGATGGAGATATACCAGAATTTGATAAATCCTGCGATTTCCAGTAATGAAAAAACTGGGGATACAGATGGTGGAACCGTCACGGCTGATTCAGAAACAGGATATAAATCATCTGAACGTGCAGCATTGGAAAATCAGTTGTTACAGATTGAAACCGTTGCCCGTGCGATCGAGCAGCAATCTGCCCAGCAAGAATCAGAAACCGACGATATGGCACCCACTGATTCTGTCGCAGAATAATTAAATCCCCCGACCGGGGATTTTTTTATTGTAAAAATTAAAAAAATTGTGGAAAAATAATTTTGTCAATATATAATCGATATATAACGAAGGTGTAAATATTGGCAAAGTTTTGTATTTTTTGTGGTAAGAAACCAGAAAACAAGAATATGGAGCATGTAATCCCCCAGTGGCTGATTAAGATGACGGGTGGTTTATCACGTCCGTGTAATATCAAAGGAATAATGCCCGGTACAGACAGTGTTGCATTTGGTGCATTAAAATTTCCGGCATGTGAAAAATGTAATTCTGAATTCTCTGCGATGGAGGCCGCTGTAAAACCGGTTGTTATCAAGATTTTAGAATCGAAACCATTAAATGTTACGGAAATCAGTTTATTAATGGACTGGTTTGACAAGGTTCGCATTGGTCTGTGGCTGGGGGATTTGTACATGTCTCGCACAGTTGATGATATCCAGCCGCACATGCACATTGCCAGTCGTGTTGGTTTAAAAGACAGAATGTTAATCGTTGAACGTGTTCCTGCCACGGGTGGACGTGAACAGTGTATTAATTTTATTGGCCCTGGCACGTTTCAGTTTCGTCATTTGCCCAGTGCATTTCAGTTGCATATAAATAATTATACTTTTACCAACGTATCTGATTATTGTTTGGTTGCCCGGCGTGCTGGATTTCCATACTGTGACAAAATGTTGCGCTATGACTATGACGATGTGCGTTTGAACACGATTCAGCGTGGCAAAGGTCGCATTCAAAATCCGATTGTTCGTTCATTTTCACCGACCAAGTACCAGACAGTGATATATCAGCCAATTTATAAATATTGGAACATTGAATCGCCAGATTTGTACAAATCTGAATATGTTTTGAATCACAGTTTGGATACTGTGAACGGCATTGGTGGTATATTCTATCAAAAGAACGGCAACCCGACCCAGTATTTGGACACCCAGTCAACATTGAATTTGACACCACCTGTATCCCCCGAAGATATGGTTACAATGTCGCTTAAGGCATATGATTTGCACAGTTATATCATGCAGAACACATATATTAACATGTGCCCAGATGCGCAAACCCACGCATCGGTTGAAGAAATGACCAAATACATCATTGCGCAGAATGAAAAAAAGAAAGAATATCTGTTAACTCGTGTGGCAGATTTTGTATATACCAAGCACAAATAAAATCGGAAATCATACCTGCTGACAATTGATGGGACATCATGTATTCTGTCTGATACAGAGGAAGAGAGAACAAAGGGAGTCCCACAATGTTAATCAAATCGAAAATATGTTTAACCGTATTGGCCATTTATGAAATGGTTGCGGTATCTGTTTTACATTTTCAGCGTATTTGCGATGCGATGTTTCCAACCCCATTTTGTGACAGTTGGTATCGCTATTTTTTATTTTGTATTGTTGTGCCACTGGTTGTATTGCTGATATTGATGTGGATACGTGAAATTATTCGTGCCCATCGTCGCCGCAGATTTATACGCCGTGCCAAGAATACTGTAAACGGCATCATGACCAGCATTCGTGGCAAAATATCAGAAAATATAAATGCCCGTGACCTTGAACGTATTATTACTGCGGCTGTTCTGGTTGGGATTAAGAAGTACGCAGACAATCATCCAAAATTGCGTCACAATGTAAATGATATAATGGATATTGCAAATGGTGAAATGGAATTGGACATTATGTCGACCGCAGACCAGGTAAAACCAGTCCGCCGCCGTCCATCTGCCACTAAAACCGCCGCATCCCGTGGCAAAAAGAAATAGGATAATATATATTCTGTCTGACACCCCCGGCCCCATAAAATATGGGGCTTTTACATAATTTTTATGATATAATGTTGGGGTCAGGGGATAAAAATGCCAAAGTCTATGTACGACATTATAAAAAATCAAAATGGCGAACGTTTTGCCAAGGCCATTCGAAACTATGACAATGGCATATTTGATATTCCAAACCTGGACTATATTGTTCGTTATGCGGGGCGTGATGCAGAACCGATAATGCGGTATTTGATATCATTAAAGGGTGTTCGAATCCAAGAACATGCCGTACACATGGATCCGATAGCATTGTTGAAACGTGCGGGCTATGACGCATATGTCGCAGACACGTTAAGTAAACAAAACGCAATCCGACAATATTATGCCCCTGGCGAAGAATTGTGTACATTTTATGACAATACCCGGTTTGAACGATATCATATAATCAATGCAGTCCGCCATGACGTGGATAAAATTCGCCGTTCTGATTTTCCATCTCCAAGCCGAGAAGATGAATACGGGACATCTGTTTTATCAATTCAGGTTTTAAAATCTGGTGGTTTTATCAGCATTAAAAATCGATATAATCATACTGTTAGCAATCCGGACAACACATATAATTCAAATCCTGATAATATAATTCCCGGATTATCAGATGCGATAAAGCATCATTTCAATGTTGATTTTTCTGCCATGCATACAACATTGCCAGAAAATTATATTTTGGTTGACGGTCGTATATTCAGTTATATATGTGAACTTAACAATACATATATTGGTTCTGATTTTTATATAACAGATGGCGTTCCGACCCCCTTAAATCCCGGGCATCAGTTGATGTTGGGTGGTGGCTTGATGCTGGATATGCGTGAAAAATCTGTAAAAAATGTTACAGGTGGTATGTCCAGTGGCGATTTTATTACCAATGCGATATCTGGAAAAAGCGTTCAATTAATTCGTGAACCATCTGGGGGCAAATCGGTGATTGCCAACGGCGAAAAGTTATTTACTGTCCGTGATGGTCTGATGTCATCATTAAACATTGCGAACGCAGACAGTATTAAACTGGAATTTATGAACTTTACAGACTTTGTTGATTTTGGGCATGTCAAACATCTGGACCTGGTGTATTGTAATTTTAACAATGGTTTTCGCGTTAATCCCGATGCAGAATCAATAAAACTGGAACATGTCCGTTCCCGTGGCAGCATCAGTGTCCAAAACGTAAAAAAACTGAACTTAAAAGAAATTGATGGATTTCAGGTTTTGAACATAAATCCCAATGCGGATAGTTTATCATTAGAGGTTGAAAAAGGCGTTCTTCCATCATCCACATTGGATGTCAGCAATGTTCGTTCGTTAAGTTTGCAGGGTTGCAGTTGGTCAATGATAAGAATTGATGATTTGAAACTGAATCCAAACGCCGTCAGCATATTTTTGGCAAACCTATCCACAGACGGTGTTGTGGATTGTCGCAATGTATCAGAAATAGATATGCATAATGTTCGATCTGGTCATATAATAATAAATCCGTCTGCCAAACGTGTTCATCTAAGCGATGTTATTGGCCTGTACGGCACGGTTGATTTTTCAAATGTTTCACACGTGATGCTGTACAACACAAACCTGGAGAACATTGATCAGGTTATATGGAATAAAGATTTATTATATTTTGGGGCTGCAATTGGTTGGCCGACCCCGCCGATACGAAACTTTGATTTCAGTCAGGTAAAGCGCTTGGAACTGTCGAATTTAGATTTGACCAATCGTGATTTTCGTTTTAATCCAAATGCCAGTGAATTGACACTGCATTACTGCAGTGGGCTGTCTGGTGAATTGGATTTCAGCGGGGTAAAGAACCTGTCTTTGAGTCAAACAAATCTATCTGATGTGACCAGTATAAAATTAAATCCCAGTGGCACTACATTTCCATCGGCAAAGTTCATCATGCAAACGGTGGAAAAAAATCGTGCAAAACAAAATCGCAATGTGCGTTCTGCGGTCCAATCAGATACATTGCCCCCATCTGTTGCAGGTGGTCGTGATTCCTAGGGCAGCATAACATAAATAACAACAGGAAACTAAAATGAAAAAACTAAAATTAACACTATCAACAGGCCAGGTTACAATTGAAATGTTTTCAGATGTTGCCCCAAATCATGTATCCAGAATATCTGAATTGGTTGAATCTGGTTTTTACAATGGTCTGACCTTTCACCGTGTGATTGATGGCTTTATGGCCCAAACAGGGTGTCCCCGTGGTGATGGCACCGGTGGCAGTGGTGTAAAAATACCTGCGGAATTTTCTGATATAACCTTTGCCCGTGGTACGGTTGGCATGGCGCGTGCGGTTGATATAAATTCTGCAGATTCTCAGTTTTTTATATGCTTTGCAGATTGTCCTTTTTTAGATGGCCAGTATACTGTCTGGGGGCGCGTAGTATCAGGTATGGAAAACATTGACCAGATTACCCGTGGGGACGAATGGTTAAATGGTCGTGTTGAAAAACCTGACACAATAATTCGTGCAGAAATGGTGGATGAATAAATTTTTTTGCAGCGGACCAATTTTGTCCAGTTGGCATGTTTATAATACAACTGTTCCCAACACAGGGCAGATAAACATTAACCAAAAGGATAAAATATGGCAATTGGAACCGTAAAACAAAATGGCAACACAATATATGTCTATGACGAACGTGGTCATTTGAAATTCACACAAAGTGGTGAACTGGTTGGCTATACCGGCGGCACAGTCAGCATTCGCCGTGGGGGCAGCATTATCTATGTCTATGACGACAGTGGTCATCTCAGCTTTACACGATAACGTGATGTTCTTTCATAGTTCCTTTTAGTTTGGTTAGCATGGTTTTGGACATAATTTTCACCTCCTTTAGTTTGTCCTGAAACCAAAAAAATCCCCGTATATCGGGGATTTTTATCTTTGTAAATTCACTGCTTTTCGCCACATTGCCTGGACCTCGCTGTTCTGTTCCCGTACAGGTTCGACCAAAACCCATGATGACCATGCATAGAACAACCTTTCTGCGGCATCTGCATGCTTTGGGTCAATATGAATTTCGCCTTTGCCTTTTGGGGTTATTTTTTTGTAATGACGTTGAAATGAAAAACCCAAAGTATCCAACAAATCTGACAACTGTTGCCCCAGTTCGTGTGTGTCAAAGGAAAATCCGCATACCCGTTTTCCATCTGCGTTTTTCAGATTGGTTTCAAACGCAGCGACATTATCGCCAGCATTTCGTGATATCTTGTTAAGTGTATTCATAACCCCGCCATATGTTATGGTACGTTTTTTTCCTGCTTCAAAAGATTTAATTTTATTTATCATAATTCTGTCTCCTATATAAATTTTTATATCATCACATATTATGGCATAAAGCCCTTAAAGAATCAATATTTACAATGTGTTATTCGGTTATTTTTGTGCGTGGTGTCGCACCGTATTATTACAAGAATACGAACCTAGTTATTTTTAATTTAATTCATTGTATACATGTTCATGTGTAAACAAACCAAAGGGGAAAACACATGAAATTTTCATTTCACAATACATTAATCGGTGTTTCTGTATTGCCGGCATTGTTTATTATGCCTGCGATGGCGGACACCATTAACCAACGCCAGGTTATAACCACGAACACGACCTATACAGACCTGGTTGCGCAAAACATTGCATCAACCACAGCCAATAACGGCGGTGTATTTTATATGCAGGACGTTCCAAATGTTGTTTTGACATTGGAAGGGGCCAGTACTTTTTCTGGCAACTCGCTAAACAATGGTGGAATGGGTGGTGTGATTGGTAATGGGTGGCTGTCATCGACAACGGGGACTGGCTATACCCAGGGGGGCAAGATTGTATTTGCTGGCGCCACCACCTTTACAGACAACAGCACAAACAATGTCAACGGAGGCGGTGCAATATTTAACTATGGCATGGGCAACGCAACATCGCCAGATATAATATTCTATGATTCTGCGAACTTTACTGGTAACAGTGTTTCAGCATCATCAAACAGTGTTCATGCAGGTGGTGGTGCGATAAACCATCGCAATGGCATGATTGTATTTAATGATTCGGCCAGTTTTTCTGGCAATGAATCTGCATCCCAGGGCGGGGCAATTATAACGGCAGGCGACATAATATTTAATGGCACGGCGGACTTTTCAGACAATACCGCCGGCAAAAGTGGTGGCGCACTGGCGATAAAGGGTGGCAACACACTGTTCGAAGGTGCCGCATCATTTACTGGCAATTCTGCAGCGGGTGCATCTGCGATATACATTGGTGAATCTGCGGCCACATTGACGTTCCGGGACAGTGCGACATTTACAGATAACACCGGTGTTGGTACATTGCTGAATAACAATTCAGGTGCCAACGTTGCATTTGACCGTGGTGCAACATTTGATAAAAATACCAACACCTATAATGGTGCCTTGGTAAATGCGGGCAGTGTATCTGTATCAGGTGGTGATTTAATATTTACCGACAACACAGGCAGCAATGGTGGCGGTCTGAAAAATGCTGGCACAGTATTGGTCGATACCACTGGCGACATTTTATTTCAAGGCAACACCACAACCAATTCGGCAGGTGCATTTGACAATGGCGGCAAAGCGACATTTGCTGCATCAAATGTATCCTTTGTCCAGAACAGTGCCGATGCTGGCTATGGCGGTGCGATATTTAACGCAGGCGACATAACCATACACGGCACGAATAACATATTTTCTGGCAATACTGCATCAGACAGTGGCGCCACAAAAAGCGGTGGTGGTGCCATTCATAATCGTGGCAACACAGGTACCGCTGAATTGATTGTTGGTACAGACACATCCATCAACACATTTGCATCAAACACATCGAACGCATACGGTGGCGCAATTGTATCCCGTGCATTTGATGGCACCGGCCAGGATTCGTTGGTCACAATTAATGGCACAACAACATTCGAAAATAATCAGTCTGCCCTGGACGGTGGTGCGATCTGGAATATGGCATCCCCAGACAATGGTACCACAGGTTCTGCCACGATTGTTTTTAATGGCGACACAGTGTTCCGTGGCAACAAATCTGGTGGCATGGGTGGCGCATTGTATAACAATGACACAGTAACATTTAATGGTGCAACAACCTTTGCTGGGAATACGGCCAATGGCACTGCCAACGATATCCACAATGATGGCACGGTAAACTTTAATGGTGATGCAACATTGAACGGTGGCATAACAGGGACCGGCACATTGAACATTGTGTCTGGCACAACGATGAATATTGGCACGTCCAGTATTACCCAGGGTGCAATTGCATTAAATGGCACACTGATGGCAACATTACGCAGTGGCGACACCGCCCAGCTTGTCGTTAACAACGATGGTGGCTTTACAGGCGATGGCACAATAAAATTATCATTTGACCAGGCCGGCACCTATCATGTCTTTGGCAATCAGACATTTTCCAGCATTGATATCAGCAATCCTGTTTATGACCTGACATGGAATGGCGGCGATGTGACTGCCACGGCCAAGTCTGCCGCAGACATCGCATCTGAAAACGGCTTAACATCAGATACAGCCCGTGTTATATCCGGGGTATCAGAATCATCATCTGCCCGATTGAACAATTTGTCTGTTGTCTTCCAAGAAAAATTATCATCTGGCACTGCATCAGATACATTGTCGGTCGAACAGGCCGCCACTGCATTGAACCCAGACACGCATTCAATTATCCAATCTGCGGGTGTCACATTGCATAATACGGTTGCATCATTGGTATCGTCCCGCATGGACATGGCGGGGCTGGGACGCAGTGGTGGTGACATGGCGGTTGACTTTGGTGGTATATGGGCCCAGGGCTTGTACAACAAGACCAAGTTAAACGATACTTTCAACGGTTACACCCGTGGTGTATCGGTTGGTATTGATGGCAATGTGAATGACATCTTTACAATGGGGTTGGGGTATCTGTATTCTCAGTCTGACATCCGCAGCAATTCTCGTGATACGGATATTGATTCATCCAGTATCTTTATCTATGGCCAGTATCAGCCAACTGCCTGGTATGCGAATGCGGTCATCAGTTATACCATGTCCGACTATACCGAAGACGGCACAGTCTTTGGCACAGCGGTATCATCTGATTATGATGCAGACATATTCGGTGCCCGTATTGCCAGTGGTTATGACTTTATTGGTGGTATAACCCCGGAAATTGCCATGCAGTATCTGCACATAAATTCTGTTGATTATACAAATTCATTGGGGATACGGAATCACTTTGACGGTTCAGATTATCTGACTGCATCATTGGGTACCAAGTATGCATTTGACTATGTGTTAAACAATGGTTGGATTGTACGTCCTCAGATGCATTATGCGTTAAAGTACGATTTAATATCGGATGAAAACAGCATAATGGTAACGATGCCCGGTGTAAACTCGTACAGATTATCTGGCGAACGGTTATCGCGTATTGCGAACGAAGTCGGCATTGGACTTGGCATGAACTATATGGGTTTTGAAATGTCAATAACCTATGACCTAGAATCACGCAATGATTATACCTCGCAAACGGGCCGGTTAAATTTCAGATATGAATTTTAACACTTGTTCGTATAATCCCCACCGCCCATCAGGGCGGTGTTTTATTCGTATTGGTTGTCGGGGGTGATGGTATCCTTTGTTTGTTTCTTGGATTCTGCCATCTGGGTCATTGCCTTGACAACTTTAGTTCCGGCATGGAACTTTTCTGGGGTGACTTC
>SUUQ01000012.1 GCA_015062445.1 Alphaproteobacteria bacterium
ATAAAATACAATCTATTAGTTATGCAGCCTGTGGCAGTTTCCAATCCCAATTTGCGGCTTGAATTTCACGCAATTCTGCGACATAATTAGTTCGGAAATCGTCCGCTAGGGCGCGCCACGAATTCAAAACCGACCTTTTTGGTCGGTTTTTAATTTGTGCTGCACATCCCAGGATTTGAACCCGAACAGAGGGTTCGAGCCGTTAGTTGGTGAAAACGAGTGCCAACGAAGTTTGAACCTTACGTGGCGAAAAGGGGCCCACCACGCAAGTGGTGGGAATTAAACAATCCTTCTGGATGCGCCAGAATTAATAAAAAGATGTCGCCTTGTGCGGCATTTTTTTATTAACTGTGTGTCAACACAGGGATTTGAACCCACCCCCAAGAATCTGGCTGCAGGCGAAAGTCCTGCCCCCATAAAAAAACCAATTGAAAAAAAAGGCATTTTACAATACAATTGTATCAACATAACAACATCATTGAATTCCAGGATATATTTGGGGGGACCGAACATGAAACGTTTTTTTGTTATATTATCCGCAGTTTTTATTTCAAACTCTGCCATGGCTGCGTTTTCTGCCGGTTCAAACAATACATGTTTTTATGACACACACAAACGTGATGAATTCTGGTTTTGCGGCGCCTACAGCGACAGTAAGTGCGGCGGTCGTAAAATCAAGAAAAGACACATCAAAAACTACATCTATCACGGAAAAAGCTTTACACACAACGGCGAAACATACTGGTGCTGCAATGGCACCACGTCCAAGATTGGCAATTTCATGAAAGGAAACTCCTGGACCATCAGCAGCCCGGAAACCGTAAATTTACAGAACGGCGCCACCTGCACATACACCAAGAAAACAACCATATGTGGCGAAGAATTAACCCAAGAATGCACTGCCCCAACAAAGTGTTCTGGAAACTATGTGTTACGCAACGACATTTGCACTGAACCATGCGGTCTAACTGACGCAAACATCGCATATGCCAGCGCAACTGACAACACCTGTGTCAGTTGTCCAACCACCCAAACCCAGGGTGTAGACAGCAATGATATATGCGTAAAGTGCAACGGTGCCAACGAATTTTGGGATGCAAACAAAAAGTCATGCGTGGTAAAAAACACACTGCAACAAATCCCTGCCAGTGTTTTGAAAAAATGTTGGGAATGTGCCCAGGATCAAGCAACATATCAAAAATGTGTCGACGTATTTAATAAACCTGCCGCCGATCAGACAAAACACCCTGATTATGCCCAGGTCAAACAAGATTGTAATATCAAGGATTAAGAAACCGCCAAATGGCGGTATTTCTTTTTTTACACAATCCTGCGTTTAATTGCCCCAAACATTGCGAACCCCATCAACAGCACCATAATAAACACAAATATTGCAGTTGCAGTTTGTTCATGTTCTGCAAATGGCAATTTCATATTCATCCCATAATATCCGACAATAACTGTTGGCACCACCAAGATAATGTTCCACATAGTCAGTCGATTAATATTTGTATTTGAATCCATATTAATGACACTTTCGAATGTTTCCTTAATTGATTTCAGCATTTTACTATACGAAGTCACAACTTCGGTTGCCTGTGCCAATTCGATTCGTGCATCCTCGGCCAACTCTTGTGCATCCTCTGACTTAACAAAGCCCCGCATTTTTTCCAGTTTATCCATCACAGACACATTGCCCTTGATACCTGCCATATACAATGTGTAACTGTTTTCAACCTCTAACAAATCCAGCAATTCTTTTTTACGGATTTTTTCCTGCAAGATTCTTTTAGATGCCAGCACTCGCTTATTCAGTTCCTTCAACATACGCAGATATGATTCTGCGATATAGTACATGATATTCAGAATAAACTCTTCACGAGACGTCTTTTCATCTTTTTTTATTCTATCCAGCAGGTCGCACCGTTTTCTGCAGACTGTAATAACCCGATTTGCAGACAAAATGATTGATAGCGGTTCTGTATGCCACAGTGTATCAGATTCCCGGTTAATAATTGGAAAGCGCACAATAATAACCTTGTAATCATCTTCTACTTCCAACCTGGGTTGTTCATCTGGATCCAAGATGTCAGATATTGTATCTTCATCAATTTTATATTCATTTTGCAGTTTTTCAAAATCTTCGTGATCTGGGTTTCCAACGTTCACCCACGAGAATGTCTTTAATTTTTCTGTCACAAACATGCATTCTCCTTTGTTATAAATTCACGTACCATAATAATTCAAAAAAAATAATTTTGCAATAAAATCCTGGGGATACAAACCCATACAATCTGCCCCCTGTCATATGATACACTGTCATTAACCCCAGGAAATACGCACATGGCAACCAGATTCAAGACCAACACCAACCCATTTACGATTTCGCACTATATTTTATTATTCCTAGTTATCATACTATGCACGTGTATAATTGGCTGGGTTATTATACATCGCCCACACCCGCACAATCCCCCCAACATCACCCACATCCAAGGTTACACCCCATGTGTCCAACGAACAACGGCAACCATTGAGAAAATGTGGAAATTCAGTCCAGAAATGGTTCCACAAAAATACTGGTCAATTGCTATGCAGTACCTAAACCAACCCATAACCAGTCGCACCTATGGCATATGCATGGATGTTGCATTTACATGCCGTCCTGGTCAAATCTTACGTGATTGCGATCCCTGTGCGGTTCCATCGGCCCGCGCATACGCCCAATCAATACATACTGCCGACATGATTTCAGCAAATTGTTCAAACACAACAAAATAAAACGAAAAACACTTATGGTCGGGGTGACAAGATTCGAACTTGCGACCCCTTGCACCCCATGCAAGTACTCTACCAGGCTGAGCTACACCCCGACAATGCACAGATGATATACCGTAACACTACAAATTACAAATACTTTTTTTGGGAAAACACACAAGTTGTTATACCGCCTCTCAAACAGTAAAATTTCATTGTCCGGACAAAAAACAAAACAATATAAAAAAAGGAAGAAAAATGTCAAAACCAGAAAACAAAAACGGCCAGTGCAAGCACTGTGGCAAAACACACGATGAAAAATGCAGCAAAAGCCCAAACGGGAAAACATCTAACTGCAGCAAATAATCAACACCGCCCAACTGGGCGGTTTTTATTTCAGAATTTTATACTTGCACGAATCGGTTAAATATTACTAGTATGCCATATCCAAACATATACCAAGGGAGATATTCCATGATAATTGGGACAGGTATTGATTTAGTCGAATGCGACCGTTTTCTTGATTGGTCTGCCTTCAAAAAACAACGTATATTCACAAAAAAAGAACTGGAATATGCCGATAACGACAATGCGAATTCAGAACGTCACCTGGCAAATTTCTGGGCAGCACGCGAAGCATTTCTAAAGGCAATCGGCACCGGATTCGGCGAAGACATTGGTTTTTCAGACATATCAGTTGTCCACAACGAATTTGGCCGTCCTGAATTATTGGTCACTGGCGGTGCAAAAAGCGCACTGAAAGACATTTATGATGGTCAAACCAAATTACACCTGTCTATTTCAGATCAGGGCGATTATTGCATTGCAATGGTCATTATTGAATCCATATAAAAAAAACACCCCGACGGGGTGTTTTTTTAATCATCATCAGGTGGCACATCATCATCATCGACATCAACCGCATTCAAATCGATTTCCTTTGGAATTCCCAAAATATCCTCGATTTTATCTGATGCCGCATCCAAATCAATTTTGTGCAACACTGCGAATTCTTGGGCCATGCGTTCCAACGCACGCAAATATAATTGCCGTGCCGAAAACGTCATTGTATCAGCGGCCGTTCTGCGTTGCAAATCACGCACAACTTCGGCCAACTTCATTGGATCACCCGAATTAATATTTTCTTCATATTGCGCCGCACGTCGGGCCCAAATCATACGTTTGGCACCGGCCTTGCCCTTGGCAGATGCGATTGCCTCGTCCATTTTTTTCATGGACGACAACGGTCGCAGTCCGGACATTTCCGCACGTTCCACAGGCACACGCAACGTCATATGATTTCTTTCAAAGTCAATGACCAGCATTTTTATTTTTTGCCCTGCGACGACCTGTTCTTCTACACGCAACAACTTACCAACACCTTGTGTTGGATAAACGACATACTGTCCTGTCTTAAAATCTAACTTTTTACTTGGCATTATGGATACCTTTTTACGGTTGCCATCCTCTCTGTACGGGACATTATATCACAAAAAAAGCTAAAAAACAAATAAATGGCAAAAAAAATCCCACGGACATCCCCGTGGGAAAATTTCTTTATCGTCCAATTCTGCGTACTGTACCTGTTCTGCGAATTGCACTGCCTCGAATTGTTTTGACAGAATCTGATGCGACTGCACAAACCCATTTACCATCTTGTAAAATCGCGGTCTGTCCATCTTCACATTCTGGTTTTTCCAATCGCCATGCAAAGCAGCTGCCCTTTTGATAAGACTGATAGGTATCATTATCACCGCCACGGGTATAGGCACCATATTCTGGATTCCAGTCGCCACGTACCTCACCGCCACACCACTTGCGTTCGCCCCAACAGGTCACACATTCATTATTAACATCACACAAATCAATTGGTCCCGCAGACATTTGGTATCCACTGTTTGCACGATCACCGCTGCCCATCATCTTACCTGTTTCCAAATCCATGCACCACAGTTTTTGACATTCTGCAGACGGTATATCGTCGATTTTTTTCTTAGACTCTACCAAAACATATCCCGGTCCACACGATGTGAACCCTGCATTTGCCACCAACGGCAACAGCATTGACAGCACACCAAAAAACAAAATTCTTTTTCTCATACCTTACATTTTACAATATTTGTCTATGTTAAACAAGTCAAAAAAAGTGCACCCAATGGATGCACTAAAATTTATTGTCCCAACCCCGCTGGACTGAATCGTCCGATATTATTAAACAGTTCTTCAATTGCACTCAGTTCAATTGCTGCTGGAATTTCTGTTTCCCCATCTGCCAGATTTACATCTGGCAAATCTGCATCATGCAACACCTGGGTTTTCAGCACATGCTTTCCCTTGACCCATGCCAACAGTACCGTTTCGTCTGTAAACGTTGGTGCCAACGGCCCACGATAATTTTCATCTGCACCAAAATAGATCCAAACTTCGTCACCATGAACTGTTTTAACCTGTGGTGTTCCAATTGTATCAATTAGTACCTGGGTTGTTTTAATATTTTCCACCTGGGCTTCCAAATCTGCCGGAAAAACATATCCGCGATGTTTAGTTTGAAATGTACATCCCACAACCAACATTGCACAAAACAGCATTAAAATTTTTTTCATCTTAACCTTCTCCATTTTCTTTTTCGACAGGTTTATTTAACATTGCGAACTGTGCGATATGCTTTTTCAGTTCACTTTTATACGCATTATTTGCCTTGGCCATATCAACCAATTTGTTAAATTGCGGATTTGCTGCCCGTGCGGCCCCAAATCGACTTTCTGTTTTCAAGAACTCTTCCAACGGCATTGGATTATCAACATTTGAATCCATTGTCAGTGGATTATGTCCATCTGCAATCAACCGTGGATCGAATCGGAACAGCGGCCATGCCCCAGTTTGCACCATCTGCATTTGGTGTGCAACCGCATTCTGCAATGCGAACCCATGTGCAATACACGGTGCATACGCCAGAATGATTGACGGTCCATTGAACGATTCTGCTTCACGGAATGCACGAATTGCCTGTGCTTGATTTGCCCCCAATGCAATCTGTGCCACATATGCCCCAGACATCATCGCAATCATCCCCAGGTCTTTTTTTGCATGCTCTTTCCCACCGATTGCAAACTTCATACTGGCCCCAAACGGTGTAGATTTCGACTGCTGTCCCCCCGTATTTGAATACCCTTCGGTATCCAGCACCAATATATTTACATTTTCCCCGCTGTGCAAGATATGGTCAACACCACCATATCCG
This sequence comes from Alphaproteobacteria bacterium, assembly GCA_015062445.1. GTDB lineage: Bacteria > Pseudomonadota > Alphaproteobacteria > Rs-D84 > Rs-D84 > Enterousia. The sequence goes on from SUUQ01000012.1 coordinate 5,999, forward strand.
ATATCATATGCCCATCCATCACCGCCAACAATCCAAACAGATTTATCAACGATTTCACCGACCAAGCTTTCTGCCAATCTTGCACGTGGCCCATCAATTTTTGCCAACTGACCACGCAGTTCTGTTTCCAATTTACGTTGTTTAACCGAATCGGTTTCATCGAACAAATCTTCAACGTTTTCTATCCCCAGTTCAAACAACAATGCCTTCAGATTTTCACGTTTTTGGTTAATTGCCAACCGCATACCCAAACCATATTCTGCATTATCTTCGAACAGTGAATTTGACCATGCCGGCCCCCGTCCATTTTTATCCTTGGTCCACGGTGTTGTCGGCAGGTTTGCCCCATAAATTGACGAGCACCCCGTTGCATTTGCCACAATCATTCTATCCCCGAACAGATGCGACAGCAATTTGACATACGGTGTTTCGCCGCACCCCGCACATGCCCCTGGGAATTCGAAATAGTGCGGCAACAGTTCGACATGTTTTGGAATATTCAGGTTTAATTTTTCACGATCGATATCCGGCAATTTTTCTGCTGCATTAAATGCGGCCTGATTATCTGCCATCACATCACGTGCCGGCACCATTGACAAAGCACCACTGGGACAATTTTTCACACAAATACCACACCCAGTACAATCTGCCGGTGAAATATTTATGGTAAAGTACATATTTGGTCCCAACTCTGGTGTTTTCATTGGCACAACACGAATACCTTTGGCCTGTGCATCTGCGACCTGATCTTGGGTCAGTGCCTTGATACGAATAACGGCATGCGGACACAGCATAGAACATTTCCCACACTGAATACATTTATCAATATCAACGGTTGCAACCTTGTCAGAAATTGCCCGTTTTTCATATTTCGATGTCCCAACAGGGTATTGCCCTGCCCCAAATTCCCCATCAACACGGAATCTGGAAACGGGTATTGCATCGCCACGTTGTGCCGCCATCTCGCCCAAGGTTCCTGCGATTTCCGCAGGTGCATCCAGTGTCATCGCAGGCACAAAATCCGGTGCAAATCCCGACACAGACGATGGCAAGTTATATTTGTGCAAATATTCTGCGGCCTTGTCCACAGCGGCCCAGTTTGCCTGCACGACATCCATACCCTTCTTTTTATATGTCTTTTCGATTGCAATCTTGGCGCTTTGTGCGGCCAGTTCTGGGTCAATAACATTTGTTAAATTAAAGAAATTCAACATAATAAATGTATTAATACGATTCCCCAGCCCCAATTCAGCCGCCGCCCGATTCGCATCCAAGAAATACACATTTGCCCGAATTCGGATTAAGTGTTCTTGAACATCCCGTGGCAGATTTGCAAATGCCACATCTGGCGCCATTGATGTATTAATCATCACAGTTCCACCGGCACGCAGTCCATGGAACACATCAAACCGCTGGGCAATCATAAAGTTTGACACACTGATAAAGTCTGCCACTTCGACCAAATATTGGCTTTTGATTGGTTTATCAGAAAATCTGATATGGGACGCAGTCAATCCGCCTGATTTTTTCGAATCATATACCGCATACGACTGTGGATATAAATCAGAATTTTCCCCGACGATTTTAACGATATTTTTAACTGCCCCAACTGTACCATCACTGCCGATACCATACAGGATGGCTGTCTTAAAATTTTTATCCTGAACGGCGAATGCCGGATCTGTTTTTAATGATGTTCCACTTAAATCGTCATCGATTCCGACTGTAAAGTTATGATGCAATGTGCCCCGCATCATATTTTCATATATCGCCTTGACATCACGTGGTTTGAACTCTTTGGACCCCAGTCCATAACGTCCCCCAAAAACATTTGCCATATCACCAATAACAGATTTAACATCTTGATACAGTGGTTCACCAATACTGCCCGGTTCTTTTGTTCTGTCCAGAACGGCGATATTCTTAACAGATTTCGGCAACACGTTCCGGAATGCATCGACTGGGAATGGGCGATACAAATGAATCTTGACCAATCCCAATCCTGCCGGCAAATGCGGCAGTGTTTCTTCGATTGTATCAACCGCACTGCCCATTGCCACGATAATATGTTCGGCATTTTCATCACCGACATAGTCCACCAAATTATACCTGCGTCCTGTCAGTTCTGCGAACCTGTCCATCATATTTTGGACGATTTCCGGTGTTTTTTGGTACAGTGGATTTGCGGCTTCACGTCCCTGAAAATAAACATCTGGGTTTTGTGCGGTACCACGAATTGTTGGTCTATTCGGACTCATTCCCCTTTCACGATTTGCCAGCACCAGCTTTTCTGGAATCATTTCCCGCAGCACATCATCATCTATTCTGGTCAATCTGGATTCTTCGTGACTGGTTCTGAACCCATCAAAGAAGTGCAAGAACGGCAGCCGTGCCCGAATTGTGGCGGCATGTGCGATTGCAGCCATATCGTGCGCCTGTTGCACGTTATGCGATGACAACATTGCAAATCCGGTCGAACGCACAGACATAACATCGCTGTGATCGCCAAAGATTGACAGTGCATGCGTTGCCAATGCACGTGCTGCGACATGCATAACGAACGGTGTTTGTTCACCGGCAATCTTGTACATATTCGGAATCATCAACAGCAATCCCTGCGATGCGGTAAATGTTGTTGCCAAACTGCCCATCTGCAGTGCCCCATGCATTGCGCCTGCTGCGCCGGCTTCGGACTGCATTTCTATAATTTGTGGTTGTGCCCCCCAAATATTTTTCTTGTGCTGGAACGACCATTCATCGGCCAGTTCCCCCATAGTACTGCTGGGGGTAATTGGATAAATCGCAGCAAAATCCACACATCTGTATGCGACATCGGCTGCCGCCCAGTTTCCGTCAACAATTAACCTAGACATGATAATACTTCCTTCTTATTTACTGTATGAACATCGCCCAATAATACCCCCAAAATCCCCCCAAGGCAAGAATTATAATAAAATATTATGAACCCAACACTTGACAAATTGTAACTTTGTGTTATAAATACAACAGACAGAGAAAAACCAAGGACATAACCATGAAGCACAACGACTATTCTGAAATAACTGATGGAAAAACAATTGCGCATGTCGTTCATGCACTCAGCAATTTGGACAATACAGTCGCACGCAAGCTTATCCAACACCCACAACAGATCAAGACATTGATTAGTGGCGAACACAATCTACAATGTCCATATGCGCTGCATGCCATCACAATGGCATTGGTTTCTGACAATTGTCACAGCATCCTGACCGAGATGTCAGATTCAGACATTGCGACACTGCGTTCATGCCTGGAACTGGCCCAACAGCGTGCACCATTACCATCCACAATCATCCAGGAAAACATTCGTAAACGTCAAAACAAACTGGAAACATTGACCAACCAAGCAGAACGCACCGAGTGCAAACACATGTTAAACTCGTTGAACATTTCAGCCATGGTTAATACACCTACATTTTGGAACGACAGCATCAATGAACTAAAAAAGTGGACAATGGCAACACAGAAACATACTGAAAACACAAAACCACATACCCCTGCACCCGTAAAAGATGCCGGTTATTTAACGTTAACACAACTGGCCAAACAATTTGGGGTACTGCGCTATCAAATCTGCAACCACATTGCCCCATACCTTAACGGAAAGAAACAGGGACCAATTGCAGAATGGTTTACTGAACACAATGGTGTAATATCGCTGGATACAAAACATCTTGAAGACTATAAAAAAGCTTTTGCATCACGCAATTGCAGGGTTGCAAAAACAACTGGTACCTCCAAGAAAACCCGCCAGTCCACATCAAGCAAACAGTCCACACCAAGAACATTGGTTGATTTGCAAGCACTGACGACGTACGTCAATAAATTAAAAGAATTACTGGACCGTGCGACCCAAGAACACCAGATACACAAAGAAAAATCCAAAAATCTGCGTACTGCAATCGCCCAGGAAGAAAGCGAACGCAACATTTCACGATTGTTGACAGAAATAACCACTGTAAACAATCAGGTGTTGTAATCCAAGAAAGACGTAAAATCTGCCACTGAACGTTATGATCAGGCCAATCAACTGCTCCAAGAATACCAGGCAGCCACTGCACAACTGCGCAAGGTCGCCAAAAACATATCTGATTTCATGGCAAAGGCAACACAAGACACAAAATAACAAAAGGCACAACAAATGGCACAAAGCAAAATCATAAACGACAGTAAATCCGGCAATTATGTATCCGGAAACAAGGTTTTTATTTTGGATAAATTTTCATCACAAACGTCCAACGAACTGATTGGTAATTTGTCTGACATGGTTTCTGCCATGCCCCAGGCAACAATGTACCAATCTAATCAACCCATTGTATCACCATATGACATTGAAAACATTGACAATCCAATTATTGATGTTTATATCAATTCGAATGGTGGCGATGGTGCCATACTCGATTCAATAAACACATTGTTGAGCATTGCAAAGTTCAATGGCGCCATTATTCGCACAACTGTCCTATCCAAGGCCCACAGCTGCGGCAGTTTACTGGCCATCAGCGGTACACCTGGCTTTCGGATTATGTACAGCCAGGCATATCACTTTGTTCATTTTGGTCATCATTCATTTGGGGTCAGCAAAGAAGACGAAATCAACATGGCCGCCAAACAAATCAAAGAACACAGCGCCAATAAAAAGAACATGTACCTGCAGCACACCAACCTGACAGCGGCACATTTACGCAAACTGCAGTCGAACGAACAGGGCTTCCTGAACGCAAACGATTGTTTGAAATACGGTTTATGCGATTGGGTCATCAACGACTTTGGCAAAATTCGCACACGTTAACCCCATATTTCAACAAAATAAAAACAGGGGCGATTTGCCCCAGTTTTTTTATTCATTCTCATCATCTGCCAGTACATCTGTTGGACTCATATTGGCACGCGACTGCATTTTATCCATTGCAATCACCATTCCAATTGCACGTTGCAGTTGATAATCCAGTGCATCTTTTTCTTCATCAGTCAATTCTTCGTATGGTGTTTCATCAGTTGCATCATCATCGTCTTTGTCTGATTTCTTTTTATTATCTTTCTTCCTAGACTTATCATTTTTCAGTGAATTCTTAAAAGATGCCTCAGAATACGCACTTTCCCGTTTTTCCAGCACTTCTACCTTGGAGTGCAGAACTTCAACATCTGGTGTAATCCCTTCGTTTTGAATTGAACGTCCAGATGGTGTATAGTACCGTGCAATTGTGATATGAATTGCGGTACCATCCCCCAGTGGTTTTTGTTGTTGTACACTGCCTTTGCCAAACGATTGCGAGCCCATAACCAAACCACGACCATTATCTTGCAATGCCCCCGCCACAATTTCAGATGCCGATGCCGACCCATGATTAATCAGCACCACCACCGGCTTGCCATTTGCCATATCGCCCGGTTTTGCATAAACCCGTTCGATATCTGTTTTTTCCTTACCACGTGTTGAAACGATTTCACCCCCATCCAGGAACGCATCAGACACATCGATTGCAGCAGTTAAATACCCGCCTGGGTTATTGCGTACATCAACAATATACCCAACAACATTTTTCTTTTCCAGTTTTTCCATGGCCTCTTTCAAATCACGTGCTGTTGTTGCCCCAAAATCAGAAATACGCACATACCCCACATGTGGCACATCTTTATCGTCTTTATCGGCCCCATCCAGAACCTTGTCATCGAACTTGACAGATTTCACCTTGATAATCGCACGTTTCAGTGTCAGTTCACGTGATTCGCCATCATCGGACACAACGGTCAGTTTTACTTTGGTTCCTGGTCGTCCCTTCATTTTTTTCACGGCCTGGTTCAGTGTTAAATCGAACACTGTTTCCCCATCAATATGTGTAATATATTCCCCGGCTTTGATTCCCGCCTTGTCCGCAGGGGTATCATCAATCGGCGAAATCACACGCACCGCCCCCCTGTCACTGGTGATTTGAATCCCCAGCCCACCAAACTCACCGTGTGATTTATCATTAAACTCTTTGAAATCATCTGCCGACAGATATGACGAATGCGGGTCCAGTTCCGCCAGCATACCATTCATAGCGGCCTCTAACATCTTTTTTTCATCTGCTTCTTCAACGAAATTTTCCCGTGCGACTTCAAAAACCAGTGCCAGTTTTTTCAGTTCTTCGTATATCTGTTCATCTGTCAGATGCACAATCGGCTCGTCCTTTTTCTTTTTATCCGCCGCATTTGATACAACCGGCATAACCAGTGCCAACAAAACCAGAAAGTATTTAACCATATTCCAACCCTTTTCAGTTATTTCTTTGCCCAGGATAGCCGAAATACTTGCGCCATTCAACCGCAAAATTCCACAAACATAAAAAAGAAAAACAACAAAAAACTTGACAAATATATTTTATGGGCTATATTTATATTAACAAAACAAACGAGGTTCACATGACCAAGACACCAAACTTAAAAGAGATAATTGAAAAAAACAGACAGGCGATTAACACAATCTTGTCTGACTCACACTCGCATAAACGTCTGAACAATATGCATTGGATTCGTGACGAATTAAGCAAAGAAGCAAAAATATTATTCCAGTACCCAGATTACATGCCCCAGAAAGAAAAAAGTTTATACCTTGATTTCAGTAACATCAAAAACCTGGGCACTGCATGGGACTATATCGTCACACACGACAAAGTCAAAACAATTGACAATTTCAACATCAGACAAATTCACACAATTCTGTGCAAAGACACCAATATCCCTGGCGGTCAATACCGCTTATCCGATGCACACATTATGCAGCTGGGTCAGGATGCACCAAGCTATGCAAAAATGTTATATCATCTAAGCGATATTGAATATCATATTAATGACACACGTGTTCCTGTATTAAATCGTGCTTTTAATATTCATTATGATATTATTGCCACCCAACCATTCAACGACTTTAACAAACGCACAGCACGTTTAGTAATGAATTGGTTTTTAATTATCAATGGTTATCGCCCAATATTATTTAACAAACGCACAGATCGTGATGATTATATGGCGGCACTGCGTGCACGTGCCAACGGCGACACCAAGGCATATTCACACTATATGTATTCTTGCATGATACGCACGCAACGCGAAATACTGAAACGTCTACGCAAATCCAGGATATTATAACATCATGACACAACAATTAAACAATCTTATCCACGGTCGTGAAACCTATATCGCTGATTTTGGTCCTGGCTTTGTTATGAAGCGTCCCCTGCCGACCTTTGGCGATGCGGCCCGTGACACATGGCTGGCCAAACAGCACAAGACCAAGGATGCCATTGATCGCATTTATGCGGTTGGCAATCCCCGCTATAACATCCCACGCATGTTATACATCAAGGATGACGAATACCAATTATTGGAAGAACGTGCCCCCGGCGAACACTTAACTGCCCAGCTGTACAGCAAACTGTCCCGCCGTCAACGTTATGAAATCATCGACGGGATTGCAGCCTTTTTGGTTGATATGAACGAATCGCAACCGATTGGCGAAATCATAAACCACAAAATTTCCGAAGACCTGAAATTTTCACGACTGGATAATTTTGTAAACAAGAAAATGGACAATTGGTTTACATTGTCTGAAACACAAAACCTGGGTCGCATTCGTGATGCAGTTGGCACATTTGAATACGAAACCCGCCTGGCATGGTCGCACGGCGATTTAAATTCTGGCAATGTATTATACGACCCTCAAACCAGCACCCTGTCATTTATTGACTTTGCCGAAGCGGACTATAATTTCATCTATCGTGATATATTTGGCCCACTACAAATTGAATTAGATATCTGGACCCCCGTCTATGACGCATATTCCCAGATGCACAACAAAGACCTGTACAATATGCCAGGCCCCCGCAATCCAAATCTGCGAAACATCATGAAGTATCGCATTTTAATAGCATTATTGCGTCGCATTATCAAGGCATCCGATGACTTGCGTCTGAATCCCAAGAATCAAAAAAGCATCGACAACAATAATGCCAAGATTGCCTTTATACGTGAACAACTGACCAAGATAGACTACGTAGAACAGGCCTTTCGTGCATCAACCAGATAAAAAAACACCCGATCTGGGTGTTTTTCTATTCTTCTTTGAATAATCGTGCAGGATCAACGGCATTATTACCACGTCGCACCTCCAGATACATTTCTGGCTTGTCCGGGTGCATTCGCCCGATTGGCTCGCCGGCCAACACCTCCTGCTCCAGCATAACCTCGATATTACCCAGATTTGTCATAACGGTATTATATCCATTTTTATGTGACATAATTACCACCTTGCCAAATCCACGGAAATTATCTGCAAATTTCACAACACCGTCCGCCGGCGCCATAACCAGCGCATCCCCACGTGTACGCACACGCCATCCATCCGACTTTAATCCCAACGCAGTTTTTTCACCGAATTTCACAACCACCCGCCCCCGCACAGGCAGATTTAACTTGCGCTTTGAAAATCTGGCATCACCCGACATTTCTGAACTGCCGACACCTGCAGACAATTCTGAAATGCTTTTTGCCCGTGCCGACAAATCCCGCAACTTTTTTTGCAGCGCCGAATGTTGACTTTTTAATTTTTCATTTTGTGCACTGCGTGTCCGCAACAGTTTATCCAGTTGAATTTTTTCTTTGCTGTATTTTTTTGCAGTTCTGTCCAGTTTTTCTTTTTCGATTGCACGCTTTTCACGAATTTCAGACAACTTCTGCACCTGCTTATTTGCCTGTTCAATCTGTTCATCCAGTCTGTCTGCCACCCCGGTCAGCACAGATGCAGTCAGTACATATTCCCGCATATTTTCACTGTCAAAGCTTGGATTTGATGCCACAAACAAGATACTGGCAGTTGCATCTGCGATGTGTCCACGATTTTTTTCCATATCCTTGGTGATTTTTTCCCGCTGCGCATCCAGTTCTGCGATTTTTTTCATCATATTCGCCCGCTGGTCTTCCAGTTCACTAACCTTGTCTGCGGCCCGAACCAGCTGTTTTTTTGTTTTTGCCACTTCTTTATCAGACGTCTTGACCTGTTGTTCCAGTTTTTTATTTTGTTGTTCAGTCTGCTTAATCTGCGCATTTATCTTGGACAACTCACCTGCCCCAACAGCGGGGTCAACACATAAAAACAACAAAGAAAATATTGCGACAACTTTCTTCATTATTTTTTCATCACTTTCAAGAAAGTCTTTTTACCTTTCTGCACCATAAATTCATCAGCCACCGTTACAATAAACTTTGGATCTGTAATTTTATTACCATCGATTTGAATGCCACCCTGTTCAACCATGCGTCTGGCCTCGGACTTTGATGGAAACAGCTGTGTTGCGACCAAGAAATCCAGCACTGGCATATCTGCATTCATTTCAATTTCAACTGTTGGCATATTATCCAAATTTGCCCCACCCCCGAACAGCGCATTGGCTGTTTCTTCGGCCTGGACGGCGGCATCATGTCCATGCGCAATTTCGGTCGCCGCAAATGCCAGAACTTTTTTTGCCTGATTTAATTCCGCCCCCTGGGCCGCAGACAGACGATTAATTTCATCCAGTGGGATTTCTGTAAAGATTTTCAAGAACTTATCCACCAGGTCATCTGGGATATTACGGAAATACTGATAGTATTCATACGGACTGGTTTTATCTTCATTCACCCAAACCGCATTTCCAGCCGACTTGCCAATTTTATTACCATTTGCATCCGTAATCAGCGAGGTCGACAAAACGAATACTTCCTTGCCCAGTTTTTTTCGGACCAATTCGATACCCATAATTGCATTTCCCCATTGGTCTGCCCCGCATATTTGCAAGATACAATCATGCTGTTTATACAGTGTCAAGAAATCCACCGCCTGAAACGTCATATAATTAAATTCCAGGAATGTCATCCCATTATCCAATCTGCGTTTTACAGATTCCATCGACAACATGCGTGGCACAGTAAAGTCTGTTCCAAAATCCCGCAAGAAATCCAAATGACTGTATGTTTTCATCCAATCATAGTTATCAACCATCAACGCACCATTTTCTGCACCATCAAAACGCAGAAACTTTGAATAAGATCGCTTTAACCCTGCAACATTTTTTGCCAACGTTTCTTCTGTCATCATTGGTCGTCCGCTGTCACGCCCAGACGGATCACCGATACGCCCTGTTGCCCCACCAACCAGTGTAATTGGACGATGGCCATATTTTTGCAGCCAGCGCATCATCATCACCGGCACCAAATGTCCCACATGCAGCGAATCTGCCGTTGGATCAGACCCCAAATATGCTGTAATTTTTCCTGCATTCAGTGCATCATTCAGTCCATCCAAATTTGATGTCTGATTTATAAAACCACGTGCCTGTAATTCATGTAATAATTCATTGTGCATTGAAAAATCCTTTATCGTGAAAAAATCATAGCATGCTTTTGCCCCCCATGCAAGAACAGGCAAAAAATATTTCTGCGATTATTTCTATCTGTCTTCCAGTATTGCAATTCCGGGCAACACGCGTCCTTCGATAAATTCCAGGAATGCCCCGCCACCGGTTGAAACATATGTGATATCATCTTTGACCCCACATGCCTCCAGTGCGGCAACCGTATCACCACCACCAATAACACTAACCAGCTTTCCTGCCCGTGTTTGTTCTGCGATTGCATTTGCCAACGCAAATGAACCAAACGACCACGTTGGCATCCACTCTGCCATACCAACGGTCCCATTCCAGATAACTGTTTTGGCCCTGCGAATTTCTGCCACATCACGCTGCGTTGTCATTTCACCTGCATCGATAATAACATCATCATCTTCGATTTCTGTAAAGTCCTTGTTAACCCGGGCTGCATCACGTTCAAATACCTTGGCCACACCTTTATCCAACGGCAACAATACTCGACAGTTATTCTTTTCTGCATAATCCAGTATTTCCAACGCAGTATCTTTTTGATCTGGTTCATACAGTGAATTTCCAACCCGTCCACCAACTGCAAAGTTAAATGTTGTTCCCAATGCCCCACCAATAATCAAGGTATCCGATAACTTTGCCAACGCGCGCAGCACACCAATTTTGGTTGAAATTTTACTGCCTGCGACAATAGACAACAATGGTCGTTGTGGTTTTTCCATAACATTCGTCAGATTTTCGATTTCATCCGCCAGCAGTTTTCCCGCATATGACGGCAGTATTTCTGCCACCCCAACTGTACTGGCATGTGCCCGATGCGAAACTGCAAACGCATCATTTACAAAGACATCATATCCCCGTGCCAGTTCAGCGGCAAATGCAGGGTCATTTTTTTCTTCGCCCGCACAGAAACGCACATTTTCCAGCAACACTACATCACCATCATGCATATCTGCCAAGAACCCCTTATCCAAACAATCTGGGATTAATGGAATTTGCATAAAATCAGCAATTGGTTTCAGTGTAAAATCCATATTCCGCACCCCTTTGGGGCGACCACGATGCGCCACAATAACCACACGTGCCCCTGCATTTCTCAGCATATTTATTGTTGGCATACTTTGTTCTATACGAAATGGGTCTGTGATTTGCCCGTCCAGAATCTGCACATTAAAATCATCACGCAGCAAGACATACTTTCCACGTACATCCACCCCATCAATCACCCTCAGCTTCATTTTTCATCCTTTTCTTAATCGGTCCATAACTCTTACGATAGTGTTCATTTATACCATATTTATCAATTGCCTGCAAATGTTCTGCGGTTGGATACCCTGCATTTTTATCCCATCCGTACTGCGGGAACTGTTCCGCCAGGTCAGCCATAATTTTATCACGTGTTTCTTTGGCAACAATCGATGCCGCCGCAATTGACAGTGATTTTGCATCCCCTTTGACGACCGCCTGTCCAACCAAATCAGACGGCAACCTGTTCCCGTCTACCAGGCAAAATTGCGGCACAGCCCCCAGATTTGCCACCGCCCGCTGCATGGCCAGCATTGAAGCCCACAAAATATTTAATTCATCTATTTCGGCGGGGCTGCATTGCCCAACTGCCCAGATTGTATTTTCACAAATCCATCTGTATGCCACCGCCCGTTGTTTTTGCGTCATCTGTTTTGAATCACGAATGACCACTGGAATATCAACATTTCTGTCTGGGAAAACCACTGCTGCCGCCACAACTGGTCCGCACAACGGCCCCCGTCCTGCCTCGTCAACGCCTGCGACCAGACCTGCCCCGCAAGCATCTTCTATACTAAAATCTGGAACATTCTTTTTCATCCCACCCAAGATAGCATTTACAACAAAATAAATAAACAGAATTTTAATAAAAAATCCCCATCATTCGACGGGGTGGGATTTTAGTGTGTCTTGCATGGATAAAACGGATCTCGTAAAAACATACGCAAATTATTTGCTTTGTTCCATGTTGGTTTAACATCCCGCTGAACCAACACACGTTTTATATCACGATTTAACCGAAATGCATCCGAACAAGTCAAGTTGTCATAAAACGCATTTATTGAACTGTTTGACAATGGAACATGCATTAAATCAACAAACTGCTTTTCCCCCAGTCTATATGAATATGCCAAATCAAGACCTGTTTGTCTGCTTCGAAAAACCTTGACCACATCACCGACCTGTGGACCAACAGACGATGCAAACAAATCAATCCGCTTTATTTCATCACCACGTTCTAAATTTGCCCACACCTGTCCATTCATTCTGACAATACTTTTCACATAGTATTTATCCATTGCAACCCCCATAACAGAAACCGCCCATACGGGCGGTCTGCTGTTTTTCCTTAGCCCAACATTTTGGCAACTTCATCTGCCAAATTGTCTTCACGTTTTTCAATTCCTTCACCCAGAACAAAGAACGCAAATCCTGCCAATTTACCATTTGCATCTGCGATAACATCTTTGACCGATTTAGAAGGATCCATAACGAACGGCTGTTCTTCCAGAACAGATTCGCCATAGTACTTTTTAATACGTCCTTCGACCATTTTTTCAACGATATTTTCAGGTTTACCTGCTGTTGCACCAGATTCGATAAAGACTTTCTTTTCACGTTCAACTGCGACTGGGTCAACATCATCGACTGTCATAAATTCCGGTTTATTTGCAGCGATATGCATTGCAACTTTGGAACCGATTTCATCGATTTTGTCATCTGTACCATTAATTGCGACTGCGACACCAATCTGTCCCATACCTGGCACCAGTGCATTATGAATATACGTAAAGATTTTATCACCTTCGACCTTGGCGATACGGCGCAGATTCATATTTTCACCGATTGTTGAAATTGTTGCTGCGATATCATCTTTAACTGCATTCATTGTTGCATCAAAGTCACCTTTTAATTCTGCTGCTTTTGCTGCAACATCTGCAACCAGCTTTTGGAACTTTTCATTTTTTGCAACAAAGTCTGTTTCTGCATTCAGTTCAACGACACAGCCCATATTATCACACTTAACCACTGTGACCAGACCAGACGCAGCCACACGACCTGCCTTGGATGCGGCCTTTACAATACCTTTTTGACGCAACCAATCCGCAGCGGCTTGAATATCACCATCTGTTTCGATCAGGGCTTTTTTGCAATCCATCATACCTGCGGATGTTTTTTCACGCAGTTCCTGAATCAGTTTTGCTGTAATTTCTGCCATTGTATAATCTCCCGTAATTAAAAGAATTTCTGTATGTGCATTGGGGGTGTGTGCCCCAATGCACGATTTTCATCAAAATTTTTCAGATATTATTTATCTGCTTTTTCTGCCAATTTACCACGACGTTCTGCACGTGCTTCTGATGTTTTAGACTTAATTTTGGCTTCTTTTTCCTTGATTTCGTCTTCCAGTTCATCAGCGGCATCTGCACGCATATCGGATTCGACCTTTTTACCGGCCGCACCGCCCAGACGTTTTTCGATACCAGACAGAATTGCATCTACGAACAAATCACAGTACAACTGTGTTGCACGTGCTGCATCATCATTACCTGGCACTGGATAGTCGACCATTTCTGGGTTTGCATTTGTATCGCAAATTGCGATTGTTGGGATGTCCAGATTTTTTGCTTCACGAACAGCATTCATTTCACGTGGCACGTCAATAACGACCATTGCCTGTGGAACACCATGCATATCCAAGATACCACCAAAGATATCACGCAATTTTTCAATTTCTTTTGTCATAACACCGACTTCTTTTTTGGTCAAGCCCAATTTATCGGCATTTTCGACATCCGCTTCCATCTTTTTCAGGCGGCGAATAGACTGTGAAACTGTTGACCAGTTTGTCAGCATACCACCCAACCAGCGGTTATTAACATAGTACTGACCACAACGTTCTGCAGCATCTTTGACAATATCTTTTGCCTGATGTTTTGTTGCAACGAACAAAACCTTGCCACCTGCGGCTGCGATTGCTTCCAATGCAACCAGTGAACGATGTAACAACGGTGCTGTTTTATTCAGGTTGATGATATGAATTTTATCCTTAACGCCATAAACGTATGGTGTCATCAATGGATTCCAGCGGCGGGTATGATGCCCAAAATGCACACCAGCTTCCATCAACTGTTTCATTGTAAATGTTGGCAAAGCCATGATTTTATCCTTTTTTGTGTTGTTATCCTCGCCACATGCGCCACCCAAATTTCATCAACTTGGACACAAATTTTGCATTGTGGCTGTGTTCTTCGCACAACGTGCGTGCCCCGATAATATCCAATCCCGCAACAAAAATCAAGTAAAAATATAAAAAAAAGACATATTTTCATTGGGACAAAAAGCCCAACACCTATTGACAAACATTCCGCTTTGTACTATAATAAAAGTGTGTGGGTTGGGTCCCACCAAGAAACGGAGAAAACATGGTTAGACTGAACAAGATTTTTGTTGCAATGATGTGTGGCACCGTTATCTGTTCAACAGCGTTTGCGAACAATTGCGATAACGAGATGTACCGTCGTTATAACCCGGACAAGTGTTCAACCGTATCGGATACTAATACGGGGTTGTCGTTTGGCACGACTGTTGCTGTTGCATCTGGTGCAGTGGCATTGATTGGTGGTGCAGTTGCCATGTTTGGTCTGTCATCTGGCGGCAGCGGCAGTGGTTCTGACACCACAATCGCCAGCACCAGCAAACGCAGCACATCAAATCTGTATATTCATCCATCAATATCCACATACAGCACTGTCGGCGATGACGTTGACACAGTAAAACTGGCAACAGCGACATCTGGCACAGAATACACCCGCAACTTTGACCATTACAACGAAATTCGTGCAGGTTATTCATTGGCCCGTGGGTATACAGGCGCCGGCTCGACCATTGCCGTACTGGATTCTGGCAAGAACACCTATCACGGTGGCAACGTTGCATATTTGGCTGGTGGCCCTGTTGCACCTGATGCGAACATTGTATCGTACCAGGTATCTGACAGAAATGAAAATTTCAAATCATTTTATGAAATTGGGAACGTTATATATTCTGCGACCCGCGCTGGCACGAACATTTTCAACGCCAGTTGGTCATCCGCCCGTCATTTTGCAACCGACCTGTCCACCCGTCAACAGGTCCAAGGTCTGACGCACCAGAACTTTATCAATTCATTAACAAATGCTGTTTCTGCGAACGATGCAATATTTGTGTGGGCGGCTGGCAACGATTATCACGATGAATCCAGTTTTTTATCTGCAATGCCATTATACGTTCCCGAATTGCGTGGCAACTTTGTAAATGTTGTCGCCTGGGACAACCAGACAAATGGCCTGGCAGACTTCAGCAATGCCTGTGGTGCGACCAAAGAGTTTTGCATTACCGCCCCCGGCACAAATCTGGCATCACCGAAAACAGAAACAACACTGGACGGCACCAGTTTCGCTGCCCCCATTGTATCTGCTGCGATTGCGGTTCTGCGCCAGGCCTTTCCCTACATGAAATCATCTGAAATCACAGGTGTATTATTTGCAACTGCCCGCGACCTGGGTGTTTCAGGTGTTGATGAAATTTACGGTCATGGCATGCTGGATTTGGAACGTGCGACCCGTCCTGTTGGTGTGGCCTTGGTTCCATTATCGGATGGTCAGACAGTATCATTATCTACGGCCCGTGTATCTGGCACGATTGGTCATCAGATACAATCCCAAGACATCAAATTCTCGTTTGTTGACAGTTTTGGTCGTGCATTTGAAACCAAACTAAACGACAACATTTCCGTCCATAATCGTGGCATTGGCTTTGAACGTCTGCGTGAAAGCAATGACCGGGTCGCAACATTTGGCAACATTGAAATCGGGTTCAAGACCACAGACATGTTCATGTCCCAGGGCTTCTTGCAGACAGATTCTGACAACATCATCAGTTTTATCGGTTTTCGTGACAGCTTCCAAATTGGCAACACAGAATTATTCTATCACACCACATTTGGCACCACCAACCCACGCGCCGCATCAGAATCGATGATTTCCGGGTTCCGCAACGTCTATACTGCATCTGCCCAGATTGGTGCAAAATATGGCGATTTTCGCATCAGCATTGGCACCCCAGACACAATAATTGGCGGCAACATGCACCTGCACGTACCGACTGGCCGTGACATTAATGGCGATTACACGTTCGCAGACCACACAATCGACCTGGCGACCCGTCCATCTGTTGAATTTAATGCATCGTACAAATTCATGACAGCTGGTTTTGTTGACAACCCATATGGCACAGACGAATTTTACATGCTGGCACGTACCAAGTTACAATTTTAACACCTGCTGCGTGCGCTGTGTAACAATACCATTATTTTTTATAAATTTATTCAATGTATCACGGTGAACGTGTAACCTGTGTGCGATTTGATTTTTCGACACCCCCTCCTGCAGTCTTTGTGCAACATACTGTTCACGTCCATCCAGTTTTCTGGCATTTCTGCACCCCTTTGGTCGTCCGACTGCCCCTCCTTCTGCCTTGACGCGTGCCAGCGCTTCTTTTGTTCGTTGCGAAATCAAGTTTCTTTCGATTTCCGCCGACAGTCCGAACGCGAACGCCAGTACTTTTGAAGTAATATCCACCCCCAAACGATAGTTATCTTTGATTGTCCAGATTTGCGCCCCCACATCCATACAATAGTGTAAAATACTCATCACCTGCAGCAAATTTCGTCCCAACCTGGATAATTCGGACGCGATAATCAGGTCATCTTTTTTAATACGTTTCAGCAACCGTCCCAGTTTTCTTTTTTGCAAATCCTTGGTTGAAGAAATTGTTTCTTCGATCCAGCAATCGACATTCAAGCCGTGTTTTTCTGCGAAATTCAAGATTTCGAAACGTTGGTTTTCTGTATGCTGATGGTCTGTTGACACCCGCACATATCCGTAAATCATAATAAATCTCCTTAAGAAATAAAAATCAGCCCAAAAAAAGACTTGCAATTTTTGGGTATTATTGGTCAAATCCAATATACGAATAAAAAAAAAGGAAGTGAACAATGGCAGGCAGCATAAATAAAGTAATATTGGTTGGCAACATTGGCCAAGAACCCCAGGTACGCACCATGAACAGCGGGCAAAAGGTTGTCAGTTTTTCACTGGCGACATCTGATCGCTGGCGTGACAAGGCCACTGGCGAATTCAAGGATCAAACCGAATGGCACCGTGTTGTGATATTCAACCCAAATCTGGTCGAAGTCGCCGAACGCATGTTACAAAAAGGCACAAAATTATATCTCGAAGGTTCTCTGCGAACCCGCAAATGGCAAAATCAACAGGGCGCGGACGTTTACACAACCGAAGTTGTCTTGAACCCATTCAGTGGTCAAATGGTAATTTTGGGTGGTCAACGCGCAATGGACGGCAGCAGCAGTGAATACGCATCCGCCCCGACACCATCTGCCCCGCGCGAAGAAATATCCGTGGCAGACATCGGCGACGACATTCCATTTTAAGTCATTCCCCCAGTCGGGGGATTTTTTTTACTACTATCCCCTGCAGATTTTCCCAGGATAAAAAACACTTGCACAAAACATACGGAATGTCCTATAATACCTGGCATAGAAAGGAAAAATGACTGCCGAATCTAAACGGTGGTTTTTTTTCGGCATATTTTGAATTGAATTTTTCCCACTTTTCCGCAACATTTTGTCTCTCCATTATGTTGTTCTTAAACCACCGTTTGTTTACGACACTGCAGGCGGTTCTGGTTGCGTTTTCGTTCTTGGTACCAGCGATAATATCAACACCGGCATCCGCATTGGTTGGCAGCGCCTGTCTGCGCGACAGCCAATGTGCATCAGACGAATATTGTGACGTATTTAATACAGGCACATGCCAACGCGACTCTGCAATATCAGACTGTATTGCATGCACATCTGATATTGATTGTGCACTTGGTCAAACATGTAATGCGAAAACAGGATGTTGTACAGATGGCACTTTATTACCAGACCCCGGTTTATGTGATTGTGCATCGGTTGGATACGGTGGTTTTTGTTCAGGAACCGATTACAGTACATGTTATAACAGTTGTTCATCATACCAATCGGGTGGATATACGTATACCCCCAATGCCAGCCAGGTAAATTACCCCAGCGGTTGTTCATATTCTGCAACATGTAATGAAGCATGTACATCGGTCGCGAATCGCGAAACACGCAGCGTGACAGAATACTGTACCCGTTCGTGCAGCATTTCAAATGGTACATGTTCATACAGCGGTTCAACCCGTACAAATACCGATACATGTGACAG
>SUUQ01000004.1 GCA_015062445.1 Alphaproteobacteria bacterium
TGGTAGTTATGGTGCATGTGGCAATTTTGGTGCATGCGGCAGTTATGGTTCTTGTACAAACTTTGGTTCCTGTGGTAGTTATGGTTCATGCCAATACAGCGGCACAGCAACCTGTCCAATCAAGACAATACATCCAATTACATATAAGGTGACACTAGATAATCAGGGGGCAACCAGTGCAGGAACAACAGCATATTGGTATCAATTTGAAACGGCTTCACCATGTTATTATTATTTGAATTCATCTTTAACAACCTGCATGGGCTCTGATGGATATACCCTAACTAAACCATCTAAAACGGGGTATACGTTTATGGGTTATTACACAGGAACAAATGGATCTGGGAAACAATATATAGATGCAAATGGACAAGGTGTTAATAATTTATATGGTGCGGTTGCAGCAAACAGTACTTTATATGCATATTGGGTTCCAAATATCTACAAAGTATCACTGGATAAACAAAGTGGAACAGGTGGAACCAGTGAATACTATTATAAATATCAAACTGATAGTCCGTGTTATTATTACACATCTTCATCGTTATCGTCTTGTGTAAATGGTGGTCTAGGGGCGACCATAACGCCGCCAACCAGAACTGGATATACGTTCGGGGGATATTATACAGGAACAAATGGTACAGGGACACAATATGTTGATGCTGGTGGTGGAACTATGAATAATATTTATGCAAATGTTGCAGGAAATACCACACTGTATGCAAAATGGACAGCAAATTCATACACATGTTCTGCAGGTAAATATCTAAGTGGCACAACATGTTCGGATTGTGAATCTGGATATTACTGTGCTGGCGGAACATGGACATATGATGGTGGCGTCCAGGGACGTGGTGCATGTCCATCCGACTTCCCATTAACAGACCCACGTGGTGGAGCAACATCCAATGAAACATCTATAAATGGTTGTTGGCGCGATTGTAATGCATCCGATACACCGAATTCTACGTCACGTACCGGGTGGAAAGAATATGGTGGCAACAACACGTGTGCCGCAACCGCATGTGCCGCCGGGTATTATTTGGACAATGGTACGTGCAAGGCATGCGACAGTGGGTATACATCAGGTTCTGGTATGACCAGTGGTCGTGCATATTGCTATAAAACCTGTGCATCAAAAACGGGGTACACTTTGACCGGTGGCGTGGACTATTACAGTGCAACAGATACGTGTTCGTATTCGGCGAACACGTACAAGGTTACATTGGATAAACAAAGTGGAACAGGTGGAACCAATGAATACTATTATAAATATCAAACTGATAGTCCGTGTTATTATTATACAGACTCATCTTTATCTACCTGTATGGGCAGTGATAGTTATACTTTGACCAAACCAACCCGGACTGGTTATACTTTTGGTGGATATTATACGGGAACAAATGGAACAGGTTCCCAATATATTGATGCGAATGGTCAGGGAGTAAATAATTTATGGAGTGCGGTGGCAGCAAACAGTACTTTATATGCATATTGGGTTCCAAATATCTACAAAGTATCACTGGATAAACAAAGTGGAACAGGTGGAACCAGTGAATACTATTATAAATATCAAACTGATAGTCCGTGTTATTATTACACATCTTCATCGTTATCGTCTTGTGTGAATGGTGGTCTAGGGGCGACCATAACGCCGCCAACCAGAACTGGATATACGTTCGGGGGATATTATACAGGAACAAATGGTACAGGGACACAGTATGTTGATGCTGGTGGTGGAACTATGAATAATATTTATGCAAATGTTGCAGGAAATACCACACTGTATGCAAAATGGACTGCAAATTCATACACATGTTCTGCAGGTAAATATCTAAATGGCACAACATGTTCGGATTGTGAATCTGGATACTGGTGTCCTGGTGCTACATGGACATATAATGGCAGTGTCCAGGGACGGCAATCGTGCTCAACCAGTACTGAAACCCGTTACCCAAACAGTGCTGCAGGGTCGGATGCGATAACAGATTGCTATAGCAATACAAAATCACGCGCATGGTCGGGGTCACAGACCGCATGTCCAAAATCAGATGGTTGTGATGTCACGTGCAACACGTGTTCGATTGCGGCATGTGACTATGTGGCATATTCAAACAGTGCAGGAACTGGGGATGGAACGATAAAATCGGGCTGTTCATCAAACAGCGCTGCGTGCCAGCAGACGGTTAAGAGCAGGAGCGCACAGGAAAATCATTATCTAAGTGGCACAACATGTCCATCATGCCCATCTGGTTATCCCAACAGTATTGCAGGCGCAACAGCGATAACGCAATGTTACAGCAATACGAAACAACGTGCGTGGTCGGGCGAGCAGATAGAGTGCGACACACCATCGGGATGCGAATCTGCAACATGTGAATCTTGTTCGCGTGATAAATGTAGTTATGTTGCATATTCAAACAGTGCTGGTACAGGGGATGGAACAATAAAATCGGGGTGCGAAACCAATAACGAATCGTGCAAACAAAGTGTTGCATCGGTAACGGCCAGTTCAGGCAACTATGTGTCTGGTACAACCTGCCCAGCATGCACGAACAAGCCCGACAACAGTTATTACACCGGCACTGCATCGTCCAATGCATGTCCGTGGGAATGTAATGATGGATATAATCTGACATCAGATAACCAGTGCGGTCAGTTTTGTGATTCTGGAATCACACATATCCATTTAAGCACTGGGTTAAAGGTACCGTTGTATACATCTGCCCGTACAGCCCCGGCGATTAATGTTCTGTGGAACGATACGATTTGCTATGGCAGTTTGGCAGCTGGTGCAGGCAGCGGACTGAATGTAAAATACAACGGCACCACATACCATGCGATAGACTAAATCGCATGGTCTGGTCCATCAACTGGGCGGCTGGGTTTTGATATTGCATTGCGTATTCCCACTTTTCCGGCGATGCATATTGGCCCAGCCCCCCAGTTGATGGATTTTTTTGAACGGCTCTTTTTTGTGGGGGTTGGGTGGCTTGCAATGGATACCGGCCTGCGCCGGCATGACGGGGTTCTGGATAAAAATTATGTTTTATAAAATGTGTTAAGTGTTTTGTCATTCCGTGGCCAAGCCACGGGATGACATGTTTTTATATTTGTTGTTTTTTTGTTTGGTGTTGAAGTAAGAAAAAGGATACACTTGGGTCCCGTGGTCCAGCCACGGGATGACATGAGAGGGCGGGGAAAAACACAATGGATACCGGCCTGCGCCGGTATGACGGTGTGTGTGAGTGACCTGATGCCGGTATGACGGGGGTGGTATTGAGACCACCCCGGCACTGCGTGCCGTTCCCGCCAAGAGGGGAACTGTTTTCCCTGTGGGATAATGGGATTTGAATGATGTGTAACCCAATACAATTAAAAATCCCCCAAAACGGGGGAGTTATTATCTTTTAGCAACCGCCAGTCATATTACCGATAATCTTTGATACAGAAATATCTTTGTGCAGCAGGAAATCATATTCACAATTGCCAGATTTGTATGAACCTGTGCAGGCGGCCAATGTCATAACAGCAAATAATGCCAAGATTACTTTTTTCATGTTTTCTCCTTTTGTGTTAGATAACATGCCATCTATTATATAGGATTATTTTCACCCGTGCAACATTTAGATTGCGTTTTTTATCCAATAAATACGAAATCCACATATGCCAATCATGTCAAACCGTGAATCGCCTGTCCATCCAGTACGCATTATATAGGTTTCAGCCGCACGACGAAGACGTGCCGCCTGGGCAGCAGTGACAGCAGTTGAAACATTTTCAAATGATGGACGATGTTTGACCTCGACAAATATCAACAGGTTGCCACGACGGGCGATTATGTCAATCTCGGCACGGTGGGTGTGACGACCGGTCACATAACGTGATGCAACAATATGGAACCCATGCAGCCGCAAATACAGACGGGCATAAAATTCAGACACAAGGCCGGTTTTATAACTGGTTCTAGAACGCATAGGGCTTTGCATGAAAATGCTCTCGTGCAGTTTTTGTATTCTTGACCTGGTCCGTGGCATTGCGGCCATTATCAACCAAATCCAACGCACCATAATATGCAATCAGCATCGGATCGTATGAATTTGTACTGGATATCCAACGATCTGTGCCAGAATTAGGACTGCCGTATTTATCAAGGACACTTTGCCAGAAATATAATATCTTGTTCTCGCGCTGTTTGGCAAATTTTTCGGCCGCACCTTCGATTTCGTTAACATCGTTATTATAAACAACACGCCAGACACGGTTGTCGGTCGCATTACTGGTAAAATATACAACAATCGTTTCGCCCGTGTTCTCTCGAACCAAATGCACCTGGGACACATATAATAAACCACGATTGCGAGCCAAGCTGTTTATACATTTTTCCAGTTCAGTCGGTATAACAATACCTTGTTGACGACACTCGTAATCCAAATTATTCCGCCAGTCTGGATGAATTGTATATATTATGCCATTGTGATTGCGGGGGGCATATAAACCGTTGGTTTTGAAAAACAAGCTTTGAATATCTTCGAATGACATCCCCAGCATGATGCCAGCAATATCAAACGAGCCAACCGATGCAATGGTGGCATCGCTGTTTAATTCAACATCTTTGG
This sequence comes from Alphaproteobacteria bacterium, assembly GCA_015062445.1. GTDB lineage: Bacteria > Pseudomonadota > Alphaproteobacteria > Rs-D84 > Rs-D84 > Enterousia. The sequence continues at coordinate 4,620 of SUUQ01000004.1, forward strand.
GTAAAATGTCGGAATAATTGCTGTCCACAATGGCAAAGTCGTTAAAGTCAAATGTGTCAGCCAACCCACATGTGCAAAAACATACAGATAATATTAACAACGAAAATCTTAAAACACGTTTCAACATATGATTATATTATTAACCTTTTATTCCTGTAATACAATGTCAAAAACACCAAATCGAAATACCGCCGATGGGTCACCCCCAGATTCTAGGTAGCTGGATACATAATCTGTGTCAGAACGCAGACCAGGCATATAATAGATGTCCAAATATACAATTCCAGTTTGATGAACTGGTAAAACAGAAAAATCATTCGGTCGTTCCCAGGTTTTTAACTGATATGTTATTTTCCAATATTCACCCTGGTCGGTCTTGCTTTGAAATTCTGCATCAATAACAGATACCGTTCTGAGTACACCACGGGCCGATAATTCTTCGACCGCTGGGGCGATTTCATCCAGCCATGTCTGAAATGATTGACGTGTCGACATATGAACCAGTGATGTTTCGCCAGATATTCGACGCTGGGTTTCTGCAGTGTCGGGTGTAACATAGAACATTTCTGTTATATATTTCGATATCAGCATTTCACGCATCGATGCATCCCCAATGTCGGATACACTGTCGGGACGGCCAGGACGACGATTGGCATTGTCGTCGGGTTGAAAAAAATGTGGGTGCAATCGTGTCTGGGGGACCGTGTCATATATCGCACCTGTAAACAACAACATGGCAAACATTAATGCCAATAATATCAAACCTGCAAAGAATAATATTAAACGTCTCATCAATTCATCTTGTATGCGTTAAACTGTGATACATAATACCCCAATGTTTGTGGATACGACAGTAAATCACGTGATACAGTCGCATACCCCATTACGTCAATCGGACCAGTCGTACTGGAATACACAATCGCACGAACCAACCACGATCCACCGTTCGCAGAAACCGGCCCCAGGGACGAAAACATCAATGATGCACCATCAACCAACCAGGTTTCGCCATTTGACACACGTGTCTGATAACCAGGAACTACGTTTTCAATAAAATCGCTGTAAACATTTTCGCTGGTTATACAATAAACAGAACAAGATTCTGTGTCGATGCCCGTCTTGTCCGATGGATTGCACTGGGTCGAACGATCGCACGATTGCCACATGGCCGTGTTTACAGATTCACTGGACGAAATCCAAAACCAATGCTGGACAAATTTCGCCAGTACCGATTCTTGTAATGATTGCGATGTGGTTATTTCAGGCATATCACCGTGGTGATGACCAACCACAGTCCATGCACCAGTCAACTGATTTACAGATACCAAAAATGGATGTACACGGACAGAACGTTGCGCCCACACTAAGAAACCGCAAGTCAATATAATCAGAAAAAAGACAACCATTGTTACAACAGCAACCAGGCGGGTCGATGCAATATGTCGCCCCGCAGGAAATGTTGGTGTTTCAAATCCACCTGGATAGTCCAATGTTCATCCCCCCTGCCGCAATAATTAAACTAGGCCTGGTATACCATAATGCAGGCACATGGACTGAGCTTTAATTCGTTGTTGTCATATCCAACACCAACCGGTTCACGATCATAAACCTGGCCACAGCCGGCAAGTGCAATCGCAACAAAAAATCCCAAAATTACCTTCTTCATTTTTCACCCCTTCCCTGTTGTGTATGTTAATTATAAAAAATTTCTGTGTATCTGGTCAAGACTAAAACTGGGTCTCGAACGATAACAAGAATCGCTGTTCACGGTCGTATTCGTTCATCTTTAACGGCCAGCCCCACGAAAAGTTCATCGGCCCCATTGGTGTGTTCCAATATACACCAACACCCGCAGATGTGCGCCAGTTATCATCAATATCATTTGGACGTGTTATACCATAGTATGTAAAGGTGTCTTCGGCGGCAGGTGGTTTGCCCAATACACCATAGTCAAAAAACACAAAGCCCTTAATCTGGTATTCATCGGGGATAAAGATTGGGAAATTCAACTGGGTTGAACCATTTAACTTCCACAACCCGCCCAGTGCGTATGTCTGATATGCCCAGTTGCGTGATCCAACACCCGCAACGTCAAATCCACGCAGGGATTCGCCGCCCAGGAAATAACGATAAACACGTGATACATAATCACCTTCCAGGGGCTGGATATAGCCAAAGTCCAACGATGAACGCAACTGCCACCGGTCAGACCAGAAGTTTACCATGCCAACAATATCGGCAGTATAACGCATATAACTTTCTGTGCCACCAAAACCAGTATAGGCAATCCCCAAATTCGCAACAACCCCCGTATGGGTATTCTGGGCAAAGTTTGTGTCCAGATTATAATATCTGAAATTCGTCCCCAGTGTGTACAGGCGGGCCTTGGTCCAATCAGGCGATACCTGGATATCATAGTTCTGGTCAAACGCAAATGACAAGCGCACATTCTGGGTCCAATGATCGGTTAAACGCCACCCCATGCGTCCCGCAACCGTTAAACTGTCACGGTCATAGCCAAAGCTGCCCAAACTGGAATAATTGTACATGGTATATGATACGTCAAAGCCACCCGACAGCGCACGACCAAATAAATATGGTTCGGTAAAACTGAATAATGCCTGTTTCTGATACTCGGCAATTGAACCACGAATTTGCACAATCTGACCACGCCCCATGAAATTGTTTTCGGTAATGCCTGCATCAACCATAAATCCATTGATGTTCGACCAGCCAAATCCACCAGATAATTCACCAGTTGGTTGTTCTTCGACACGAATGTCCAGATTCATCATGTTCGAATCCGCAACACGTGTCGGAACCATTTGGACGTCTTTGAAATACCGTGTCCGCATTAGCTTTTGACGGCCCTCTTCAATTGTCTGCAATGAAAATGGGTCGCCTGAACGCATGGGCAATAAATGTTCGATAACAGAATCAAATGTGCGAACATTACCCAGGATATTTATTGTATTCAGGTATACCCGGTTGGTCTTTTGAATCTTGAATACCAAATCAATTGTCTGGGTGTCATCGTTCTTGGTCGGGACAGGTTCGATGTTTATAAAGGCATAGCCGTGATCGGCAACAATACTGCGAATCGCAGACATCGTTTCGTCAACCAGATCAACATTGTATGTGTCACCAGAACGCATCACAATCGCATCTGTGATTTCAGATGTGGGAATATCAGAAAATGGATTATCAACAGTTAATTTGCCAAAGTCATACTGGTCGCCTTCGTCAACAGTAAACACAACAGAATAATATTCACGGTCCGGGGTAAAGGTGCCAACAGTATCACGCACAGCAAAATCAACATAGCCATTGCGCAAATAAAACTGACGCAACATTTGACCATCATATTGGATTCTGTCTTCGTCAAATGTGTCAAACTGGGTCATAAATCGCCACCAAGCATGTTCACGAGATAAAATTTCACCACGCAATGTTCTGTCGCTGAACTGGGTGTTGCCTTCGAATTTAATGTCAGTAATCCAGGTCGGGTGCCCTTCGGTAATTTCATAGACAATGTTTACACGGTTGTCAGACAGCTCTATCTTTTGGGGTTCAATCTTGGTACCAAAATAGCCCTGGCGTTGATAGACCGTCAACATGCGTTGTACATCCGCACCAATGGTCGATGGATTGTATGATGAACGCTGGGTCGTTTTGATTTCTTTTTTCAAGTCATCTGTCGATACCGCATCATTGCCTTCGATGGTGACCATGTTTACAATTGGTGCCTCGGCCACATCAATCTTTAGAACATTGCCAGACATACGGACATTGATGTGCGAAAAATAACCGCTTTCCTGTAACTTCTTGGCAATCTGGTTGGAACGGACCGTGCCAACGTTATCGCCAATCTGGACATCTGACAATATGCGTATCGATTCAGAATCCATACGGGCATTTCCAGATACGTCAATGCGTGACACAGTCGCCGCATATGACGATGTGGCAACAAAACATGATAATAATGTTAATAATGATACTTTCTTCATACCTATAACCCAAATACACGTGCAATATCATTCCACATGGTTAAAATAAATAAACCAAGAATCAATACCCATCCAGCCATTATCGCAATTTCCATGCCACGGCCCTGTAATTTGCGGCGGGTTATCCCTTCGATAATCAAAATCAGCAAATATCCACCATCCAACACAGGCAAAGGTAATAAATTCAATACACCCAAATTCACCGACAGCAATGCAATCAGTGATAATAATGTAAAGAACCCTGCCGCCATGGCCGCACCCGAGTACTGGGCAATCGTGATAAATGACCCCAACTGTTTGGATGAACGTTCACCGGTTATAATCTGTTTCAACACAACAACCAATGTCTTGGATTCATAGTATGTTTTGCGGGCCCCAGAATATAGCGCACGGAATAACCCCTGGCGTTCAGGGTCAGCACGACGGGCACCGTCTGCAACCATACCCCAGCGCTGGGATGGGGCCAGTTTCACATTTATCAGTTCATCACCACGAATAATCAAAACATCTGCATCACGGTGCGCCGCCAATTCTTTGGCCAATATCAAATCACCCCAGTTGGTTATTTTCGCATCGTCAATGCGAACAATTGTGTCGCCTGGTTTTATGCCGGCATTAAATGCAACAGATTCCTGGATAACCTGGCCAATAACAGGCAGTTGAGAATTGGCAACCAAGCGCGGCTGAAACATAAACAACGACGTGTAAATCAGCCAGGCCAACAAAAAGTTCATGCATACACCCGCCGCAATAATTATAAACTGCTTCCAGGCGGGGGCAGATAGATAATGACCAACCTTTTTATCCGCCGGCAAATCCGCAAACTTTTTACGATTGAACATGTCTTCCTGGCCATAGATGGAAACATAGCCACCCAGGGGCAGACAGGCAATCTTCCACAAGGTGCCACGTTTGTCGTGCCACTTTACAATGGCGGGACCAAAACCAATCGAAAATGTGTCAACACGAACCCCCGCCCAGCGGGCCGCCAAGAAATGACCCAGTTCGTGCACAAAAACAACAATACCCAAGACAATTAATAATGCAACAATCGTTAATATAAAATGCATACCCCTTACCCTTTCCTTTGAATTATAACCCTATAACATAATCAACCAGACCAATGGCAGTACATAAATCCAGCCATCAAATCGATCCAAAATGCCACCGTGCCCCGGCAAAATTGTACCAAAGTCTTTGATGCCCAGTTTGCGTTTTATCCAACTGGCCGTTAAATCACCGTACTGGGACAATAATGATATGCTGATTCCAATCCACATCAGTTGTGGTTTGAATACATCTGCCCCCAACAGACCATACATGATGCCTGCAAATGTGCCGCATAATATGCCTGCAATCTGACCAGACCAGGTCTTGCCCGATGATAAACGTTCCCACATTTTATCGCCACCAATCAGACGACCAAAAAACCACGCACCAATGTCCGCAGAACAGATTATCATCAACAGTAATACTATAATCCATTTACGCGTGCCAACGTAATCTATTGACACCAACATCAACAGCAACAACAGCATAAAATACGCAAATGACAACCAATTCTGACGCAACGATGCCGATGGTGCGCGTAACAAACACAGAACATATTCTGCAATCATTGCAAAAACAATAACCAGTCCCAAATATCTGACCGCAGGAATACCATGATATTCAGCAAATGCCGCCAATGCAGCAATTATTGCCATTACAAATCCCATAACTATTCTTTGACCCGTGTTTGACATTGTTTTCCCCCGTCCGTGTTATTTATTGCCCAGATAATTGGCCTTTTTCCCACCACCAAATCGGCGATTGCGTTTGGCAAATTCATCCAATACATGCTGCCACAGTTTTTCATTCTTGACCAAATCTGGCCAGTGTTCCGGAACGAACAGCAATTCGGCATATGCCAGTTTCCATAACAAGAAATTAGATATGCGATTTTCATTGCTGGTTCGAACCATCAGGTCAATCGGCAACAAATCGCCAGTGTCCAAATATGTTTCAAATGTCGCCATGTCAACAGGTTCGCCCGCCGCAATCGCCAGGTTCACTGCATCAACAATTTCCTGCTGGCCACCATAGTTCAATGCAAATGCAACTGTGCCGCCCGTATTCTCGGCCGTTTTATCCTCTAACTCGTCACACAATTTTGCCAATTTTTCGGGCAAACGTTCACGTGAGCCAATCACACGATAACGCAGGTTCTTGTCCAGGGCATTTTTCATATTCTTGTTCAGTTCCGTATAGAACAAGTCCATAAGAAAATCAACCTCTTCGGTGGTGCGTGACCAGTTTTCCGTAGAAAACACAAAAAATGTTATGGTCGAAACACCACGCTTGAAAAACCATTCAACCAGATTTTCAAAGTTCGCAATGCCTGCCTGGTGGCCCATTAATGGCGGCAGACCACGCATTTCCGCCCAACGGCGATTGCCATCACAAATAAACGCAATGTGTTGTGGAACCTGGGTCGGTGCAGGTGTGGCAGATTGTTTTCGCTTGAATAATTTGAACATTTTTCCTTTCCTGATTTTTATGGTAAAACCCTAGACAGCCATGATGTCTGCTTCTTTTTCACGTGCCAGGGCATCAACCTCGGTCCCACGTTTGTCAAACACCTTTTGAATATCGTCTTCGTATTTGCGCTGATCATCTTCGGAAATTTCTTTGTCGGCAACGGCACGTTTGATTTTACCCATGGCATCTTGGCGAATATTACGCATGGAAATCTTGGCCTCTTCGGCATATTTACCGGCAACCTTGGTCAATTCACGACGACGTTCTTCGGTCAAAGGCGGCATGTTCAGACGAATTACACCACCCGCAGTCATCGGATTTAACCCCAGACCAGAATCACGTATTGCCTTTTCAACGGCAGGCGCATTTGTTATATCCCAAACCGTCACAGATAATGTCTGATTATCCGGTGTTGATACTGTTGCAACCTGGTTGATTGGCATTTCAGAGCCATAAACAGGTACACGAATTGCATCCAATAAATGAACAGATGCACGACCAGTGCGTAAACCTGCATATTCTGTCTTTAGAACTTCGATTGTTTGGGCTGTTTTCTGCTCGACTTCGGACTTTAATAACGAATAATCCATAATAAACACTCCTTGTTATATACGCAGAGATTAGCAAATAGAAATATTATTTATCAAGTGGAAAGATAAAAAAGTTTTCCACAGTGCCCAAAATTAAGAACGCCCATGCAGGGGCTTTTTATAATGGGGCCCCGAATTTGACACAGTTCTGCCCGAAAATGTGCAGCAAGTGCCTGATTTAGGGCTGTTGTTGGATGAGGTGTTGGCGGAAATAAAAAATAATACCAGTAAGTTGTGTAACGTTCCTGATTGATTCAACGTGACCTGTGTATAATGTCATTGACAGTCAATATAAATCTAAATAAGATTTTAAGTATGAAGAAGTTTTTCAAAACACTTTGTCTGTTATGTCTGCTGGGATGTAATTATGATATACCCAAAAAGACCAACCACACTGTATGCGGCGATATTTATTCCCTTGATTGGTCAAAAAAGCAGGAAGCGATTGATATATACAACGCATGTTTAGCGACCTTGGATGCAAATGATAAAAAATACACAGATTCTATGTTGTATCTGGCTTATATCTATTTGTCAGACAATGAATACCAAGACATCGAATATGCCAATCAACTGATTCACAACGCAATGCAGATAATGGCCGCTGATTGCGATGGTGCGCATGGTACATATGATAATTTTTGTTATTTTGAATATTTCAAAAACGAGGTTTCTTGGCCTAAATATTTCAACACTTGGGATGATGCCAAACATTTATTTCACATGACCTTGCCTTGTGTTTATATAGATATGATAAAAGAAAATGAAAATGCGCTTGAATTGATAGAAGACTATTTCGGCAGTTCTCGTGATGCTGCTATTGCCGGTATTTGCGCCCCCTTTAATCCATACGAGATAACACAATTAAGACGCTTTGTCCGGTCTCCTGGTTTTGACGAACTGTCAAAAATAAATCCAGAGCCACCCATTGAAGGCACAATGCGTTTCGCACTTAGCAGGTCAAATTATCATGATATGATAGAGATGCTGACTTACCCAACTTCTTTTTTTCAAGGTAGAACACACGATGACTTATTCATAAAACTTAATTTTGAAGAAAAAAAGTTTTTTTATGCAAAAGATTTGCTATCAGAACTGGCTAAATATGACGACCTGGTTTTGATATATGATGCAATGGCAGACAATATCAAAAAATACTATATTGATGCATTACATATGTCAGAACAAGATGCGGTCAAATATGCTAAAATGACCGCATCCACCCTGATTTTGCACGAAATATTCTATCGTTAGTTTGCATTTAAAAACATTCGTTTTGTCCATTCACGACGAGCTTTTTGTACATCTTTTCTTTCAGATGCTTCCTTGGCGGCGGTTTTCCAATCTTTATTTTTGATGGCTGCAAATAACTTTGGCCAATACCGTTCAGAAAACCTGTTGTTTCCCATATTAAATTGCATATCTAACAATGCTTGCTGTACAGATATCGGCATATCTATAAAATTCATTATTTTTTTATTTAATTCATTGTATGCAATTTCCAGTTGTTGGTTAAACTGGTTATATATTTGATTTGACGATATTTGTATGTGTGCATAATCATATTCTCTAAAAGTACCATTATTTATTTCTGATACCATTTTTGAATGAATATTTTGTTTTTCGGCAGTTGTTAATTCCGTACCAGTGTTTGTATTTATAATATCTAACTTTAAAAAATCATTTAGTTTATGTATGTTTTTGCCAATTCCAATTGTTAAATAACCTTTGGAATCTGTGTATGGACTTTTTCTGATTCCTTCGTGCGCCATCACATCATTCTTAAACTTATCAGTTAATATATTTTTCATATCACTTACCTTTTGTGTTTCTGGCTTTTGGCCTTTGTAAACTTTGCTGTCTATTTTCTTGCCATTTTTGTCCAGCTCTATTTCTTCAATCCTACAGCGACAGTTTGGATGAACGGGACATGTTGGTATGCCTTCTTTGGTTTCATAGACCGTCCCATCATTCCCCGAACATTCATCACATGTATTTTCGCCATGTTCACTGTGCCATATCCACATTTTGGGCATAATTTTGAATTCTGGAATATTCAAATCAAAGGTTTCAAGACTACGCTTTGATACCTGACCGCCCGGCATTAAAACTTTGACTGGTATCGGTTCACCAGGAATGACGTATTCTTCAATGTTAAATTCAAAACCAATTGTTTCAAAATAATCGCCGTATGCGTCCAGGACATCTGCTTCTGCCTCGCTTTTATCGGACTCGAACTCCGTTTCTATTTCATGCTGAGCGTCATAAAACTGTTCCAATGTCATATCGTATTCTGGGCGCATCATACGACCAGTTGCATCAAATTGTACTGTGCCGGGGTACAAGATGTTCATGTACCTTGTTGCACGTTTATAAGTTTCGCTGTTTTTATCACCGTATTCGGGCGATGAAATCAGTTCTTGTAAAAATTTTGGTGTTTGCATAATTTTCTCCATAAAAACACCCGCATGTGCGGGCAATAAAAAAAGACGACCAATGTCGTCCGCTGAATAGAGACATTATATCATAAAATGCATAAAAATTCAACAGAAATCAAAACACAAAAAAACGGTTCTTGCCCGAACCGCCCAAAATTAAAAATCCCGCAAACGCGGGATTTGTTAATGGGGCGGATAACCGGACTCGAACCGGCGACATTTGGTACCACAAACCAACGCTCTAACCAACTGAGCTATATCCGCCATACTGTGGGTCATAAGACCTGAATTTTTTTGGTGGAGCTGATCGGACTCGAACCGACGACCCCTTGCATGCCATGCAAGTGCTCTACCAACTGAGCTACAACCCCATGCAGGCCTTTATTTTATACCCAGGGGATTGAAATGTCAACAAATATTCATAAAAAAATATATCTGTTGAATAACTGTCGTTTTTTTACTAAATTTTATGGTGATGAAACGTGAATTGGTGGATTTTCTGAATACTGACCTGCAATTTATTCGGGGGGTGGGACCGGTATTGGCCGCACGGTTGGACGATGTGCTGGGCGGGCGCAGGGTGTTGGACTTTCTGATGCACAGACCGTCTTATGTTCGGGCACGGGATATTTCTGACACTGTTTTGGATGCAACCCCAGGATGTACAATTACCATTCCACTGATTATCAAATCGCACAGGCGGGGGGCGGTGTTCCGTGGACGCAGACGACCAACACAAATTATCTGTGCCGACAGATTGAATAACACCGTTATTATTCAGTTCTTTAATGCAAACTTCTTGGATTATTGGTTGAAAAAAATGCCGGTCGGGTCATGGCGCATGATTTCGGGAAAACTGGAAAAATCATCACGACCAACAATCAACCATCCAGACTTTATCGAAGAAATCGAAAACGCAAATAAAATTCCAACCGCACAGGTCATCTATCCCGCAGGCGAAGGACTGACACAAAAGGTGTTTGCAAATATTCGTGACCAGGTGTTTGCAACCCTGCCCGATAAACTGCGGGGCGAAGCAGATGAGCGAATAATTGAATTCTGTGATGCGCTGTGGCATGTGCATCATGCAAAATCTGACGCAGACCTGATGCCAAATGCAACATATATGGCCAAGTTGGCATACTGTGAATTGTTGGCGCACCAATCTGCAATCGCAATCAGCAGAAAAAACAGGACAGATGTACGAAATCGACGTGTGCCACGGGGTAAAAAATATGAACTGATGGAACGGTTCTGGCAAAGTATCCCGTTCCAAATGACAAACGCACAACAAAATACATGCAATGATATCTTTGCCGATATGCAAAAAGATATCCCAATGATGCGACTGGTCCAGGGCGATGTAGGCAGCGGTAAAACAATTGTCGCAATGGCGGCGGCAATTAAAATGGCGGAATCCGGGGGACAGACCGCACTGTTGGCACCAACAGATACGTTGGCACAACAACACTTTGCCAAGTTAAAGCCACTGTGTGATAAAATTGGTGTCGTTTGCGAATGTCTGACTGGACGAGATAAAGGTGTCGCACGCCGGGAAAAACTGACGTCGCTGAAATCAGGACGGACACGGGTCGCAATCGGTACACATGCACTGTTTTCGGCAGATGTAGAATACAAAGATTTGGGACTGGTTATCATTGATGAACAACACAGATTTGGTGTCGTGCAACGTGAAGCACTGCGGGCCAAAGGAAATAACCCTGATTTGTTGGCACTGTCGGCAACACCAATCCCACGAACACTGTCGATGACAGTATATGGCGATATGGATGTGTCAATCATAAATGAAAAACCCGCCGGCAGAAAACCAATTATAACAACAAAAATCCCAAAATTGCGGGTCAATGAACTGATGGAGCGCATCAGACCACAGGTTAATGCCGGGGCCAAAGTGTTCTGGGTTTGCCCGCTGGTCGAAGAATCTGAAAACGATAACGCAACAACCGCCGCCGAAGAAAGATTTGAATCTGTACAACAACAGTTCCCAGGTGCCGGGTTGGTCCACGGACAGATGGATAAAAAAGAACGTGACGCAGTTATGGAAAAATTCGCCGATGATAATTCTAGGATGCAAATACTGGTCGCAACAACTGTTATCGAGGTCGGAATCGATGTGCCACGGGCATCTATTATTGTAATCGAAAATGCAGAACGGTTCGGACTGGCTGCGTTGCATCAACTGCGGGGACGTGTCGGACGCGGCAATACGCAATCGTATTGCGTTCTGGTGTATGGGTTCAACGTGTCCGAAGACGGATTAAAAAGACTGGATGTACTGTGCGAAACAGATGACGGATTTGTTATCGCAGAACAAGACCTGATGATGCGGGGTGTGGGTGAATTGCTGGGGACACGGCAAAGCGGATGGATGCGATATCATTTCGTAGACTGGCGCGAACATCGTGATTTGTTCAAACTGGCCGCAAATGCCGCACGAAATAACAGTGACGATGATTCATGGGTGCGGGATTTAATGTTCATGTTCAATCGTGGGGTGGTGCTGGGTGCGTAAGATATGGGCAATTTTGGTCTGTATAACGATTGCGTTGCCGGGGTATGGGGCATCGCTGATTAACGATACAGAAACAGAACGGGTGCTGAATAAACTGATTCAACCATTGGCAAATGCCGCAAATATCCCAGATGGACGACTGAAGATTCATATCGTTGACGATAATGATTTTAATGCATTTGTCACGGGTGGTGAAAATGTCTATGTTTATACAGGGCTGCTGAAACAAATTAAAAGCCCAAATGCATTCCAGGCCGTTATCGCACATGAAATGGCACATACAATCGGGGGACACATGGCACAGATGGCCGACCGTATGGACGCAGAAATGAAACGCACCATGTTAATCCAGGCATTGGGGGTGGGACTGATGGTGGCGGGGGGAAATCCGTCACTGGGGGCCGGGGTGCTGGCGGGTTCTGGCGGTGTGGCCCAGCAATCAATGCTGGCATTTACACGGGACGAAGAACGTATCGCAGATGATTTGGGGGTAAAACTGATGATTGATGCAGGGTTGAACCCAAATGGATTTGTTGATGTGCTGGAACAAATGCAGGAAATTACAGGTGCCGCAGAATCAAAAATTAATCCAAATATGGTCAATCACCCACTGACCACAGAACGGCTGAATAATGTCCGGGAAAAGTTAAAACACCTGGATATAAAAAAATCAAAAACACAATATGATGACGAATTCAAACTGGTACAGGCAAAACTGGTCGGGTATCTGGATGATTTGCAACGGGTGCAAGAACTGTACCCAAACGCAGATAAATCTGATGCAGGTTTGTATGCACGGGCAATCGCAAATATGCGGGGCGGAAACCTGGACGGGGCCAAAATGGGGGTACAGACACTGATTGCACGAAATCCAAACAATCCATATTTCTATGAACTGATGGGGGATATTGAATATCAGTTTGGACACTTTGATGACAGTGTCGCAGCATATGAAAAGTCATTGGCACTGGCAGGAAATGCACCACAAATTCAAACTGCATTGGCACTGGTTTTAACCGAAAGGAACAAACCGGGTGATGATACACAGGCAATCGAACTGTGCAAACGATCAATTCTGAGTGAACCCGCACCGTTAACATACTGGGTGTTGGGGCGGGCATATGGCGAAGACGAACCCGGACGGTCTGCATGGGCGATGGCAGAATACTATAACCAGATTGGCAAAGATGACCAGGCAAAAAAATATGCCAAAATCGCACAGAAAAAACTGAAAAAAAATGACCCTGAATACATCAAGGCCGGTGATTTATTAAACTGAAAATCCACCCTATTCCAAAACCTGGTTCTGCAGCTCTGTTAATTTTTGACATGCTGTTTGGGCCATGGTCATCAGTTCTGTTAACTGGGACGCAGTAAATGGATGCTGTTCACCTGTGGCCTGGATTTCTATGAAATCGCCACGGCCAGATAAAACAAAATTCGAATCCAGTTCCGCTTCGCAGTCTTCGTCATAGTCCAAATCTAATACCAATTCACCATGCCACAAGCCCGCAGATACCGCCACAACATTGTCAGATATCGGGTTTTCATGGATGCGGCCATTTGCCAACAGCCAACGAACCGCCAGTGCCAACGCAACAAAACCACCCGTTATGCTGGCACAGCGGGTGCCACCATCACCCTGCAGCACATCACAGTCAATCGTTATCGTGTGACGCCCCAGCTTTTCCATATCAACAACACTGCGCAAAGAACGGCCAATCAAACGTGAAATTTCAGTTGCACGGTTGTCACGGGTCATGGCTTCGTGGCCACGGCGGGTACCATTGGCACGGGGTAACATAGAATATTCCGCCGTTACCCAACCACCTGTTTTGTTCTGAATACGCTTCCAGGTTGGCTGATTAAACTCGACCGATGCAGTACACAATACATGCGTGCCGCCCATCTTTATCAAACAGGACCCTTCGGCCCATTTATTAACCCCTGTTTCCATAGACACAGGACGCATCTGGTTCGATTTTCGCAATGATGGACGCAACATTTCTATTTCCTTTGGTTATTATTTGTACCGATTATATAATGTGTAGATTTTTTTGCAATCTGTTTTGATGGTTGCTTTTTTCTGTAAAATAATTATCATTGTTCTTGGTAAAAGGATTTTTATGTCAGTACGGACAAAACGCCTGATTAAAAAAATTATCAGTTATTCAGGTATTTTCTTTTTCATCGTCGCCACAGGTATGCTGTGGTGGCAATTACGAGATTACAGCTTGTCGGATATCGCACATGCAATACTGGATATACCATTTGTGAATCTGGTGATGGCATGTGTGGCATGCCTGTTGGGATACTTGGCATTATCACTGTATGACTATTTGGCGCTGAACTATGTCGGGGGGAAGGTGTCGTGGTGGAAATGGATGCTGGCCGGGATGCTGGGGTTCGCAATCAGCAATAATGCAGGACACGCAGTCGTCAGCGGTGGCGCAATTCGATACAGATTATATACACGGTGGCGCATCCGGGGCGGCGACATATTAAAAATGCTGACTATTTCAGGTTTTACGTATTTCCTGGGGGCATCCGCAATCGTGGTTATCAGTTATTTCTTGGTGCCACACGAACTGTTCGACGGGTCCGTTGGGGCCAGTGTGGGAATAAATGCCCTGTTTATATTCTGTTTGACAACACTGTTGGTATACTTTGCTGCAACGATAATCTTCTATGGTAAAAGTATCAAAATTGGCGAAATCAAATTCCAAATTCCATCAACAAAAATGGCATTCACACAGACGATTCTGGGAATTACAGACAGTGTGCTGGCAGGACTGGTGTTGTACTGTTGTCTGATTCCGTTCGTGCAGATTCCGTTCGTTGTGTTTATCGGACTGTTCGCAATCGCACAATCGACCGGTGTGTTCAGCCAGGTGCCAGGTGGTATCGGTGTGTTCGAAAGTGTATTCTTAATCGCCCTGCCCGACACTGTGGACAAGGCAAATATCTTTGGGGCACTGTTGGCATATCGTATAATTTACTATGTATTCCCACTTATCGGTATGGGCGGACTGTTCGTGATTTATGAGCGGTGGCTGAGATCACGAATGAAGCGGTGGCTGAACGAAGCAAAAGAAAAAATCCCAGCAAAAATCAAAAGCATAAAATCTGAAATAAAAATCAGAAAATAAATACCTTGATAAATCATATATTGTCATGTTAGAATAGCCCTTGTGCATAATATAGGGTTATAAGTAAGTGTTTGTATTATCACTGTTTTCAACAATCCGATTGGTGCTGATGATTATCGTGGCACAATCCCTTGGCATGGGCATGGACGCCCCATGGGGACGGAATGTTGCCGTTATATGCACCCGCAAAACAAAAGGATTATTATATGTCAAAAAAAATATACGTGGATGCAGTCCACCCAGAAGAAACACGTGTTGTTGTTGTTGATACCGCAACAAATCGTGTCGCAGACTTTGACGTTGAAACCACAACAAAACCACAAATCAAAGGCAATATATATCTGGCCAAGGTTATTCGTGTGGAACCGTCGTTGCAAGCTGCGTTCGTCGATTATGGTACAGGGAAAAATGGGTTCCTGCCGTTTTCCGAAATTCATCCAGACTATTACCAGGTCAGTGCAGAACAAAAGAAAAAGCTGCTGGAACTGGCACATGCAAATATTGTCGATGATGATGATGACCCAAATGACGAAGAAGATGAAGTCGCAGAATATGATGACCACAGTGCAGGCGAAGATAACAAAGAATTCGCAAAACGGGCACGGGAATTCAAAATTCAGGACGTTATTAAACCAAAACAAATACTGCTGATTCAAGGTGTAAAAGAAGAACGTGGCCAGAAAGGCGCATCAATGACAACATATCTGTCATTGGCGGGACGGTTTGCTGTGCTGATGCCTAATTCACGCAAAAGAAACAGCTATGGTATTTCCAAGAAAATTTCTGACAAGGCAGAACGTGCCAGATTGCGTGAAGTGTTGCATGGACTGAAAATACCAAAGGGAATGACCGTCGTTCTGCGTACAGCGGCAATGGGGGCAACACCTGCGGATATCACGGCAGACTATGAATATCTGGTCAACCTGTGGAACGAAATTCGTAAGACAACACTGGAATCAATCGCACCAGTGACAATTCATACCGAAGATTCACTGCTGAGACGTGTTGTACGTGACTTTGTCAGCGACAAAGATGATGTTCTGATTATCCAGGGCGAAGAGGCATTTGATGCAGCGAAACAGTATTTCCAGCAAATGTATGGCAAGGCACCACGTAAACAACTGGTCCAATACAAAGACACGGCTGTGCCACTGATGGTCAAGGCCGGGGTCGAAAAACAGCTGGAAGGGTTGCATGGCCCATATGTGACATTGCCATCAGGTGGGTCGCTGGTTATCAACCAGACCGAAGCAATGGTGACAATTGACGTAAACTCGTCCCGGGCAATAAAAGAAAAAGATATCGAACAGACCGCATTGAATACCAATCTGGAAGCAGCAGAAGAAATCGCACTGCAGTTGCGTCTGCGTGATTTGGCAGGTATCGTGGCGGTTGACTTTATCGATATGGAAGAAGAAAAAAATAACCGTAAACTGGAAATGAAAATGCGCGAGGTTATGAAACGTGACCGTGCACGCACCCAGGTGGCAAAAATTAATAACTTTGGGGTGCTGATGCTGTCACGACAAAGATTGCGCAGCAGCTTTATGGAATCGTCGTATGTGGCATGTCCGCACTGTATGGGGGCCGGGGTTGTGCCATCAATTCAGACAGCGGCAGTTATCCTGTTCAGACATTTACAGGAAAAACTGCTGGCGAAATCCGCACAGAAAATCATTATGACTGTGCCAACCGATGTCGCTGTTTACCTGCTGAACCATAAACGGGCAGAACTGGCCGAGATGGAAAGTCAATTCGATACAGAAATTGTTATCGTGGGTGATGACAGCTTGATGAATATTGACCAGTACTCAATCCAACGGGTCGCACCAGAACAAAATAAAACAGATGAACTGCTGAACGCATACGCACCGTCAACAGATGCAAAAAAGAAAAACGCACAGCATGTCGAAGCAAAAAAAACAACCGTTAATGCACAACGCAGAAAACGTAAAAAACAGCAAAAGAAAAAAACATTCTGGCAAAAGCTGGTCGGCTAGGAAGAAAATCCCCAAATTATGGGGATTTTGTTTTTGAATACTTGACTGAATATGAATTTACTTTTATCATACCCCCTGATAGTAAGTATAATTTAAGGATTTGAATAAATATGCCAAAAGTTTCAGTGATTGTACCATGTTATAATGTAGCGCCTTATGTTGGGGCATGCCTGGATTCCATCTTGTCACAATCTTTGCGTGATATTGAAATAATTTGCGTGAATGACAAATCACCGGACAACACATTAGATGTATTGACAGAATATGTACAAAAAGATAGTCGCATAAAGATTATTAATCAGCCAACAAATATGGGGGTGGCAGTTGCACGCAACACAGCCATGGATATGGCAACGGGCGACTTTATTTCATTCATAGATGCGGATGACATGTTGCCTGATGAAGATGTTCTGGCGGATATGTATAATGCAGCGATAAAACATGACGTGAAAATCTGTGGTGGGTCTGTTATCATGTGGAACCCAAACACAGATACAGAGGAATCAAATGGCACTGCTTTGACCAGGTTCTCTGCGGATGGCATAGTAAGATATGCAGATTGGGCCAATGATTACGGTTTTACACGCTTTATATATGACAGAAAATGGCTGATTGAAAACAAAATTTATTTCCCAAAATATATTCGCCAGGAAGACCCAGTGTTCTTTGTTCGTGCAATGTGTCTAGCGGGTAAATTCTATGCGTTAAAACGCCCAACATACAAATATCGCATATCATATAAATCCATAAACTGGACCAATCAAACAATCAAGGATGTTTTTTGTGGTCTGCGTGATTGTCTGAATATTGCGCGCGAATATAAGATGCACGATTTATATCTAAACGTAGCAGCACACACAAACCACTTTATTGCAGGCATTCGCGCCATTGACAGAAAAACAGCAATCCGTGAAATATGCGATGTAATTGAAATGCTGGCGGATTATGCACCGAATGATTTTGTGCCTGATAAGTTCTTTTTAGATATTGTAAAGTTCCACAGATATCATGTGTATGATAAGTATGCACATGAAATGATTGCCAGCAAGCGTATCTATCTGTTTGATCTGATACCAATTTGTCGTATTAAAACCACCAGATTATTTACGTATGTGCAACTGTTAGACCTTGTGCCATTGTTACGTATCCGTCGTGACAGTCGTGCGACACGATATTATTTATTCAACCTGATTCCATTACTAAAAATCAAGGGGTAATGCATGCCAAAAATATCGGTTATTGTTCCTATTTATAATGTAGAAAAATATATATCCACGTGTCTGGAATCTTTGTTAAAGCAGACATTATCAGATATTGAAATTATTTGTGTTGATGATTGTGGCACAGATGAATCAATGCGAATTGTAAAAAAAATCGCTAAAACAGATAAACGAATCAAAATCATTCACAATGAACAAAATAGTGGCCTGTCTGAAAGTCGCAATAACGGAATGAAGTGTGCAACTGCACCATATATTATGTTCTGCGATTCCGATGACTGGTTTGCGCCAGATATGTGCGAAAAAATGTACAACGCAATCACATGCGACAATGCAGACCTGGCAATCTGTGGTACAGAGGTAATTTATGAAGCAGACCACGACCGTAAATCCAGTGATGACAGATACTTTGCAATCCAACATGGTGGCACCATTGATTTAACCCAGGATATACAAAATAAATATTCTGTTTGTGCATGGAACAAGATTTATAAGCGGGAAATTATCAATAAATATAACGTGTTATTTCCACGTGGATTAAAATATGAAGATAATTATTTCTATAATGCGTATTGCCTGTGGGTAGAAAAGGTTGCATTCGTTGGTGATAAATTATACAAGTACCGCAGACGTGCAGGTTCAATTATGAATAATACATATGGAAACAAGGTGTTGAACCTTGATACCATTAAGATTGCAATCGCATGGTTTAAGTACGCAACAGAATACAATAAATTAAATGCAAAAAAGAACTGGTTTTGGGGCAAGTTCTTTTATGAATTAGTGTGCAATTCATTGGATTATTCCAGCAAGGACAATCACAAAAAATGCTATGAAATGGCACAAAAGTTTATCCAGGAAAATCTGGATATCATAATACTAGACAATCGTGCAAGACGAAATATCGCACAGATTATGCACCGCACAATAAAGCCACGACGTATGCTGGGTGGACTGATAAAAATCCAAACAACACCAGATGAAACATTCCTGCGTGTGTTTGGGATTAAGGTTGTCAGGGCAAAATATGACACGTATAAGACAAAGTATTATCTGATGGGGATGCGTGTGTTTCATAAATCACCAACTGCAAAAATTGATATTCCCGAATTGATAAACAAACCAGATTTTGACGATACAAATCTGTTGAGAGAATTAAAAAAACTGGGACGGTTTACATACATTCCAAATCCAGGAAATATCGGTGATATGCTGATTGCGTCCGCAACATACGACTTTTTTGACCGCAACGGATTGAAATATCAGCCATTTAACAAACATAAAAAAATACGCAAAAATATTGTTTATGGCGGTGGTGGAATCTGGACAGCTGATTACGAAAAAGATTGGTGCAAGTTTCTGCCTTGGTTCCAAAAGGCAGAGCGTGTTGTGATTCTGCCTGGCTCTTTTAACAACTGCCAAAAATTGATAGATATATTGGATGAAAGATTTGTGGTATTCTGTCGTGAAAAACGCAGTTATGATTATTTGCAGCAAGCAAATACAAAGGCAAAGATTTTGCTGGACCATGATATGGCGTTTAGGTTGAAACAGATGCCAAAGCATATGTGTATCACCGGCAAGGGTGCAACAGTATTAAAATCTGTTTCATTTCAATCTATTCCACAAACTGCATTTTTTATGCGTGTTGATCGTGAAAGTGCAGGAAAATATAAAACTGATCTGGACGTGTCAGATATTACATATGGGATGCATTATGACAAACGTGATTGGATTGATTTCTGTACAGGTTTAATGTTGGCGGTGGTGAATCGGGCGGATGTTGTTGTAACGGACCGACTGCACGTTGCAATTGCGGGGCTGTTAACAGGCAAAGAAGTTTACATGTTGGACAATACATATGGAAAACTGTCCGCGGTATATGAACATTCAATGAAACAATTTACAAATGTGCATTTCTGTACCGAAATGCCTGAATTTGAACCAAAGTAATGATTTTAGTTTACCACCACATCGCCAGACACAAATCAAACGATGAAAACACCGTATCTGTTGACACATTCAGGCAACATATTCAATACTTGATAGAAAATAAATATGTTGCGGTTAACATGCTGGACTATGACCCAGATGATGAAAAACAGATAGTGTTGACATTTGATGATGGATATAAAGATGTCTTGAATGCGTTGCCGATATTAAAAAGGTATAATCTGCCGTTTCATGTGTTTGTTATCGGTGATTGGATTGGTAAAGATTGGGCAATAAATGAAACAGATATCGCAAAAATCATTAAATCAGGCGGATTTATTGAATGGCATACAAAAACTCACCCAGACCTGATGCAGTGTAATGCAAAACAACTGATACAAGAAATGCAGGTGCCAAACGAATTAAAGAAATTGGCACCCAATCATTTTAACTGCGTGGCATACCCGTACTGGAAACACAACAAGGATGTTATTGAATGTGCAAAAAAGTATTTTAAAATGGCACGAAGTGGTAATGGGAATGGAATAAAAAATAATAAGTTCGCAATGGAGGCAAAAAAGATAACCGAAAGCACAACATTTGATGATAAAATCGTAAAATATGTAGAAATGGCTGTACCAACGTGGCCATGTAATTTTAGATGTCAGTACTGTTATGTAGGCCAACACTGTACTGATGCAGAGCGTGCCAGAGTGCAAAAATTTGAATACACACCTGAACAAATGGCAAACGCACTGTCCAAGAAACGACTGGGTGGAACCGCCATTATGAATTTTTGTGCGAATGGGGAAACATTGATTCTGCCACAAAATGTAGAACATATTAAGGCAATACTGGGGGCGGGACATTTTGTTATGGTGGTAACGAATATGACGCAAACCAAGGTGTTAAAAGACCTTTGTGAACTGCCCGATGAATGGAGAGAAAGATTATTCTTGAAATGTTCATTTCATTGGATGGAATTAAAGCGATTGGGATTGCTGGAACAATTTGCAGACAATGTAAACATGTGTTGGAATGCGGGAATCAGTTTTACAGTAGAAATTACACCACATGATGAACTGGTGCCTGAGATTGATGAAATAAAACGGTTTTCTATGGAACGCTTTGGTGCGTTGCCGCATATTACCGTTGCACGTGATGAAAATAATCAGTTTGAACGTTTGACCAAGTATTCTGTTGATAAATACAATAAAATTTGGGAACAATTTGATTCGGATTTATTCCAATTTAAAAGTCAAATGTGGGGTAAAAAGATACATGATTTTTGCTATGTTGGCGATTGGGGGTATTCTGTAAATATTGCGGATGGCAATATATTCAGATGTTCGTCCTGTGGTCATATCGGGAATGTGTTCCAAGATAAAAAATTGCCACATAAACCCGCATGCAATAAATGTCCATTCTTACACTGTTATAACGCACATGGATGGATAGGGCTGGGTGGAATGTTGCCAAACGTGGAATCACCAACATATGCACAAATGCGCGACCGCGTACGCACAGACGGCACACATTGGATACACCCACGCATGCGTCATGTTTTTGAAGGCAAGATATCTGATAACAATTTAAAGTATTCTAGAATCAAAAAATTTTTAGCAAAATTGCTACGATAAAAGAACTGGGCAGATGCCCAGTTCTTTTATTCGGCAAAGCCACAAACCATCCAATAGCCTGATGGGGCAGCACTGGTTGCGGTATTTGCATAAGCAAAACCCGTTACGGTTCGGTCTTTGTATCTAAAATTTTCATATGTACCACTAGCGTTGCTAACAGTAATTGTGTACATGGTATCACACATTGTTATCGGGAAGGTTATGGTTGCGGCCAGTTTGCCACCCATTTCAACCCATCCGCTGCGATATCTACGATACCATGTATGATTGTTATCGGCGGTGGCCTGTTGCCAGGCAATAACATAATCTGCCCCAGACATATCGGTAACCGCATCTGCACGTGCCAATGCAGTGCCACCAGGTGTCTGACCGTCGTGTACACGAAGTGTGTTGTTCGTGGTGTCAACCGTTACCTCGCCAACGGCACCTGTAAAGTTTTCGTGTTCGGCGGCCGTTCCACGCCGAAGTTGTATTTGTCGTGACATAAGAATATATTCCTTTGGTTATAAATAGTTATTTGATAACTGCCCCCTTAATCAGGGTCAGGTCTTCTTTGATATCGTCAATCTTGATTTGTATCTGGCCGATACCTGTTTCCAATATCGTTGTCCGATTTTCCAGCGATGTTATGCGGGTGTCAAAGGTTGCGTGCTCGGCAACAGATAAATCTTGGCGGGCCGCCCAATAGACCAGCCCACCAATGAAAACAATCAAAAACCAACTGTTACGAAGAAAATCCAGGATGTTCATGACTTGTCCCCCCTGCCCCGTGAAATCAGTGATTCTATCTGACGAACCAGGGCACGTTGGGATTCAAGCCAGCGCAACTCGTTATCTGTGGCATTCGGCCCCAGGGTGCGACCAACCGTTATTTTCCGCAAGTACTCTAATACCTGCCCACCCGATGGTGTGCCAAAACAACGGGCAAAATTCTGTTCAATTTCTGTCACAGCGCATCACCCCCCAGTATACTTTCCATGGCCGTCATCTGGGCAATCGGGGCAATGTATTTTAATTCTGCATCGCTGTTTAACTGGATTGGTGCTATCCGTCCACGGCGTGCCAATATCTGTAATCCACGGTCGCATAACGGACGGATAAACTCGTGCAATAAACGTCCATAGGTCGCCCCCAAAATTCGCATCATGTCTGCATTGCGGGCCATGATTTCAGTGGCGGTCATTTCCTTTTCAGACAGCAATCCCAATCGGTCCGCCAACATGGCATGACGGATGCGTTCACGTAAATCTTTCAGTATCAGCTGGGATACGTCAAAGTTGGCAGCACTGGTCAATGGGGTCAGACCTGTTGAACCAACTGCCTTGGGGATAATGGCCCCCGGGGTCAGGTTGATATTGTTCAGGTTAATCACACCATCATCGTCTGCCTGCCAAATGCCGGTGACCGCAATAGTCGCGTTTTTCAAAACCAGTTCAACAACCTTGTTCGCGGTCTTGATATCTGGTAAAGCACGCAGTACTGGTCCGCGTCCATATATCTCGCCAGATGCCAATGACCAACGAAAGATTATGTACGGATTTGTTTCAAATGTGCCACGGGACACAATGTTGTTTTCAATCTCACCACCAACATCCAGCCAGGCCGTAAATTCAGTGTCAACCAAGCTTTGTACCAGCCGTAGCGGGGTTTGTGAATCATGCTGAATCGCATCACGAACCGTGGCAGGTGGTGTCCAGGTCGGAAAACGTGCCATCACTTCGCAGGCGGTCATCGTGGTTGTGTGAAATACTGCGTTCGGTAAAATCGCAATGTCAGTCATGGGAATCGCAGTAAATGTAAAGGCAGATGATGAACCAAGGGGGGCCTCGGCCATAAATAGGCATGCGGTCCCATTTATCACCAGATCCATATAACACTGGTGTATCGTGGTGTAGAAATTAGAATCGTTCAAATTAGCACGCAAAACAGCGGTCGCAATATCTGCGTTCTGAGACATTTCGCTTTCGCCCACCAATTGCAGCCACAATGATTCTGGCGGTGTCAGCAATGTATAAATTGATGCCGCCAGATTGTCCGCTGCGTCAGATGCGGTGGCATCGTACAAGGTGGCCATGTCTGAATCTGTATCGGGCATGGTGTAACGACGGGCTGATTCCCACCGGGCAACCCATGGGGCACGCAGTTCCAAGGCACGATTGTACATGGTTTGAAGATTGTTGTGTTGCATAAAAAGACTCCTTTGGATAAAAAAGTTTTGGTTGTTAAACTGTAAATTCAGTGTTTGCAGAAAATGTCCGGTTGCCGCCCGACGTTGGACGAATAACTGTTGGGGGCTGGGCAATCGCACCGGCAACTGCGTCCAGACCGTCATCATGAATCCCAGAGACACCAATCGGTGACCATCCCAACATTTCTGATAAAAATGGGGTCTGGCGAATGCGCATGTGCGCATGCAGACGACCAGTCGATAAAACAGGTTCAATCGCAGATAATATACGGTCGGATTTCGATTTGCTGTTCTGGATTTTTGTTATGCGTATCGAAAAACCACGGGACATGGCACAGTTGCGCATAATATCAGGCAGACCGCCCCCAATGCCGTTGGTCTCAATGACAATGTTATGCAGATTGCGCCGCGACATAAATTCCAGCACCTGGTCACACTGATTGGATAACGGGTATTGTTCTGTGTCGGATACAGTCATGTACAATATGTCATGAATAAAAATATGACGTGTCTGGTCATCACGATACAGCAATACACAGGCACTGCTGTCACGATTGCGACGACCAGATGATGGATCCCAATATAATACACAGCCCGTTATACTGTGCCCCCCAAGTCGTGCCATGTGCATATCAATTTCATCGTCATAAAATATTAAACCGCCAGGGTCCAGACGAGTGCGCTGGGGCGGAATAAATTCCAACAGCATTTGTGATGAAAAATGCCGATGACCAACAATTTCGCGTATCTGTTCAATCCGTGACAGTGGAAATAACTGGGGCCAGGCAGGTGTGCCGTCCGCACTAACTATCGGAATTTTCAAGACTTTGTACCCAGACAAAAAAGGCATTGAAAAAGCATTTTTTTCATATACTATGGGCATTGAAGAAAAGGATTGCGACATGGATTTTACCCCTAAGACTTTACCAACAAATTTAGAAGCAGAACAGGCCGTGTTGGCCGCCGTGCTGATGAAAAACCGGGCATTGGAACAGGTGGGCGAATTCTTGAATGCAAAGCACTTTTCGCACCCCGCACACCAGGAAATTTATAAACTGGCGGAACGACAGTTCGCCGCAGGCATTCCGTTCGATATTATTACGGCAAAAAACTATCTGGACCAGCAAGGTGTGCTGGAATCCGTGGGCGGTGTCGAATATCTTAGCCGACTGGCCAGCGCAGGAACAACAGTCGTAAATGTCGAACAATATGGACGTATCGTTTATGAAAACGCAATGCGACGCGATTTAATCGCATTGGGACAAGAAATCACAGACCAGGCATTTATCGAAGACCTGGATAATCCTGTGTCACGACAAATCGAAATCGCAGAACAAAAACTGTTCGATATGGCAACAACAGGTACGTCTGAACGTGAAATCACGTCAATTTCAACGGCACTGGCCGCCGCAATGAGCGAAGCGGAAATCGCATACAAGGCAGATGGACAATTGTCTGGGTTGACAACCGGACTGAACGCACTGGACACATCAATCAGTGGACTGCACCATTCGGACCTGATTATTATCGCCGGACGACCTGCGATGGGAAAAACAACACTGGCAATGAATATCGCATTTAATGCGGCAAATGCAATCGCACATGGACGTGCCAATAAAAACTATAAAGGGGCAGTCGTATTCTTTAGTTTGGAAATGTCCGCATCCCAGTTGGCGGCACGTGTGCTGTCATCGCAATCCAGGGTCAAGGCATCTTCAATGCGTGAAGGTACACTGACAGACGAAGACTTTCTGAAAATGTCCCAATATTCTGCTGCAATTGGTCAGGTGCCACTGTTTATCGATGATACACCGGGGATGTCTGTGCCAATGATGCGTACACGTACACGAAGACTGGCACGCAAACACGGTGGTATTGCATTAATCGTTATCGACTATCTGCAGCTGATGACATCGCCAGGTGGAAAACACAGCGATAATCGTGTGCAGGAAATTTCTGAAATTACCCGTGGACTGAAAATGCTGGCCAAGGAACTGGATGTGCCGGTTATCGCCCTGTCCCAGTTGTCACGTAGTGTGGAATCACGTGATGATAAACGACCGATGCTGTCCGATTTGCGTGAATCTGGATCAATCGAACAAGATGCTGACATCGTTATGTTTACGTATCGTGAAGAATACTATCTGCAAAATCGTGACCCAAATGAACGAATCTCGAATAATACAAATGATAAAATGCATGATTCGTGGCAGTCCAGAATGGATAAAGCACGCGGCAAGGCAGATATTATTATCGGAAAAAACCGCCATGGACGACCAGAAACCGTCAGAACGGCATTCTTTGGTGATTTCAGCTTGTTCGATAACCTGGAAGAATTCGAGGCACGTGGTGAAAATGAGTTCGCACAACCCGCACCAACAATTTCAGCAGCCAGCATGGTAAATGATGCAGATGCAATGCCAACCGCAATCGATGCAGATGCAATTCCAGACGATATGCCATTGTAATGCAATTATTTTGCTTGCACCTGAATTAAAAATTGACTATTATTTTGTCAAGAAATAATTAGTTCAGGAGTGCATTATGGCCCAAGAAGAAATTATCTTTCCAAATAATATACGCAATATCCGCCTGGCCAAGGGGATGAAAATGACAGATTTGGCACGGCGGTCGGATTTATCACTGTCGGCAATTTCAAAAATCGAAAAAGGTGTCCGCAGATTAAATCAGAAACAATTGCTGAATATCTGCAATATTTTGGGCTGTAAATTGTCAGATATTTTCATCAAAGAATCTGATAATGTCGCACGTCAATGGCAATCAGAAATTAAACGCAGACTGAATGATAACGAAAACAGTGGGTTAAAGGTTTTTGGCAGTGGACTGCGTAAAATCAGACAACAGTCTGGCAAAACAATCGCACAGGCCGCAAAAGATGCGGGTATGACACTGTCTGTTTATCATAAAATCGAAGTCGGTCAACGTGAAATATACAAAACTGAAATCGAACCGTTGGCACAGTCGTTTGCACTGAAAACAAACGAACTGTTTGATAAAATTGCCAATCTGTATAAGTCAGGTGAACTGAACAAGCATATCAGCAAAGTAAAGGAACGGGTCAAGTCTGTGCTGGTGCCGGGAAATCCACTGTCGGGCATCGATATGCAGGGCAGTTTGTATGGGGCAAAGTTGTATGACAGTGCACGCAGAAAACTGGTGCCGGTGTTCGGAACACCGTCTGGCAAGTCAATCGCATTTACAAAGTCTGACAAGACAATGATTATCGCACCAATGATGCTGGAAGGACGCAAGGGTATATATGCCGTTATCCCAAATTCTAGGCGGTTGGGTGGTTTCATCCCAGAAAAATCGTACGTCTTTGCAGATGCATTGACCCCTGCAAAACCAGGCGATTTGGCGGTATGTATATTTGAAGATTTTGATACAATGGATTCTGATAAGTCTGTTAATGCACATATTGCACTCGTTAAACAAGATGCCAAAGGAAATGTTTGGGCACATGTCGCAGGACCAGAAGAAAAAATTATGCCAAAAACAATGCACAAGGTTGTTATGGTCGTAATGGAATAATTCCAATGCACTAACACATGCCAGGAGAGAGCAATCATGAATACAAAATCCAGTGTAACCGCATTAAAGTTGGTCAATCTGTATCGCCAGGAACATGTTATCATTGGTGGCTGGGCGGCGGTGAACGCAGTGCTGGTCAACGAAGCAACTGATGACGTAATCAACGAATTGCAAAACCTGCCAACAGGAAAAATGCTGATACGACATATCGAAAATTTACGCAGTGGCAAAACACCAATGGATTCAATTGAACCAGAACTGATGCCGTACGGCGGACAAATGCAAGATGCATCAATGCCGTCTGTTGAACTGACTGATAATCAGTGGCAGGAACTGGAATACGGATTCGAAAACTTTACCCCAGATCAGGCGGGACTGAAAATGTTTACATCACTGGGGGTGGTGCAGCAGTTTGGCCCAGAATGGATTACAGCAATCCGTGACGCAATCGCACAAAAACCATATCTGATGGACAGGTGGAACGTCATTAATCAGACATACAATGCATACAAACTGTGGGATACCGCAAACGAAATAATCGCAAATCCAATTTCTGAACGAGAACGGGCCCAGGTGCAGGCAGACATGCCAGAATACGAAACATATTTACCAATGTTTGGCGAAACAGGAATGCAACTGCTAGAAAAACTGCGCACCGTTATCAGCAGCTTGAACTGATTCCAGGGGAACCTGTTTGGTATATCGTGTCATGGGTATGCGGTGTGCCAATGTAAATCATTGCACCAGTTGGCGATAAAATAAAATCCAATTCACGTAATCTGTCACGTAGGTTTTCACGCTTTTGCGGGGTGTTTGAAGTGTTAGGAACTTCGACATCGTCGCAAATAATCAGGTCTGCACGCATACCGGTGATATTACCGTGAATTCCCTGGCATATTACAGATGGTTCACGAATGCCAATCGGACGGTTCACAGTGATGCGCCCCATCGCCCATTCTTTCTTGCTGGACGGTATCAGGGACGAACACCAGGGATGATTTTCCAAGATATGCCGAATGTGTGATACCATACGTGTCGACAACCCTGATTCCGCAGACAGAATCAATATGCGGGTTTGGGGATGCATATATAATACACATGCTGCAAAAATCCCAACAACTGTCGATTTGCCTGAATGACGAAATGCCATCAGTAATCCACGATGTGGCGCATCGCACAGCACACTGTACAGAAATTCCAATATCTGTTTGTGATGACTGGGGGTCTGCAATCCCAATGTGCGATTCCATTCGTCCAAAAATTCATAAAATACCGTAATCATCACGATTTTCGTTCGGTGCAGGTTCTGTTATGTGCCCGTAATCATTTATTAATTTTGGCAATGCATTTTCCAATACACTGACCAAATTGCGATATAACCCCAACACCGCACCACCAGATAATTTGTCACTGATGACAGAATGAGTATAATCAATCAGCGATTTTATATTGTCGTGGCGATTGGCCCATTCAGATAAATCAATGTTCACAGAATGTAAATCTTGGAATGCAGACAACAGAAAATTAAAGTCTGAATTCAAATCTTCGGGGTCAATCTGGGCGGTGGGCTGGTAATCAATCGTACGGGATAATGATATTTGACGAAAGATGTCTATTCTGGTATCCGCAACAGGCGCAATATCAAAAACAATATTGCCACCAGAAAAGTCTGCATTTGGCATAACAGAATAATTAATACCAGAAGTATTTGTACTGTCATTTATCGCAACATGAATGTCCGCTGTTTGAAAAAACGGAAAGCGAAATGCAAACTCGGTCGTGGTGCCGTCTGCAATATAAGTTATTTTATACATTGTTTAATCCCCCTGCCCTTGTGTCTAGCCAACTAAATCGTCAAATCTGGACAAGATTGAACGTAATAAGTTGGGACGTTTTGCCTTGGTTTGTTTTAATTTCTTTAGATTATTTCGCTCTTTTTCTGAATACGGTGCCGCAGTTTCAGATTTTAACCGCCGCAGAACCGTGCCTGCGGTAATGCCAGATGCAGATGCACCAGATGCACCATACTTGGCACGTTGGGTTGCCAAAACTTTCTTTATCAGGTTGGTCTTTTCTGCACGATCTGCAGCCATTTGTGCCAAAATTTCTTGACGTTGGTTCTTGGATTCTTTCTTGGCATCTTTGTAATCCAATATTTCTGTTACGTCAGATACAAGTTGTCCCATTTGTTTTTTCCTTTGTTTTTGTTGTTATACTGTGTACCATCCGTGCAGCGAAATTGATAACACTGTCACAGGGTACGATTCAGATCCATGCACGGTCCAGGCCGGCCGGATGCAATCGTGCATCGTTCCCAAAATATTTAACGACACATCACCACAATAGCCACGACTGCCCGGGGCAAACGCAGAATCGGGCAAACTGATATGCTGGCCATTTATATGCAATGACTGGGTGTCCAAAATACGGGCAGAAATCTTGCGTATCTTGATGCGGCGGGCATTATGCCCAGACGCACGCAGTGGCAATCCAGATGCTGTGTATGAAAAACTGTATTGGCCCGCATCATTCAGGCAACCTGAATCAAAACATTCCAGATACACACTGCCACTGCGCAGAACAGCGACATAGGTACAGCCATTGCATACTGTTACAGATAAAAATTGTCCACTGGTTCGGTACGTGCCCCACGCAGATATTCCCAATGCAGAATTGTGATTCAGCACAGACATTGTACCATCTGAACGAACAATGTATAACTGACGCATGTGGTCGTTGTATGCAATATCAATCGGGGACCCCATTAAATGCTTGGCCATAACAGATAAATCTGTGGCATTATAGTTTTCCCCCAATTCATCCAGCCCCAATTGCCGAATATCACGACCACTGGATGATATGAATATGGTGGAACCTTCCATCTTTTGCGGTGGCAGATATCGGGCAGTGTATGAACCAACCGATGTGTGCTGTTTTATATCTACCGATGATGGGGTTAATGGTTTGCTGGATATCGCCCATTCGCCTGTGTTGGTTAATATCTGCAGGTTATCACTGCTGACGACAGTGCATATCTGTTGACGTTGTTGCGACAACAATGATATAAAAATCGCTTCGTCATCCAATCCAGTGCCACTGTTGAAATTATTATGACGACCAACCTGGGACAGCCAAATGCCCGCCGGCCAATCACGAGAACCACCAAAAACCAGGCGATCTTGGTGAAAGGTTATACTGCGGGGCCAACCACGACGGGTGCCAAATGCGGCCTCGGTCCAATTTGTAACAGGGGCACTGGGCAATGTGTATGAGCCGTTAGTGTACGCAACAACCTGGGTCGGCGATATGTATTCAACAACTGTCCACTGGCGATCCAGTAAAAACAAACGACCGCGGACATTGTCTGGGGTCCAAAAATCACAACCCGTGGTAAAGGTTGCATAATTGTTGCCGGATGCGTGGGTCGTCACTGTAATCGATATTTCAGATGCATCGTCAAATCGCACAAACGGTATATTTACCGTCATGTCCGAGTCATTGCGGGAAAATGAAAAATCTGAAATCTGAAATTGATTATCATGCCCGGTTAATGTTTGGGGACAGTAATCTGGATGTACAAATATCATCGTCCCAAAACGCTGGGCATACTGCAATGCAGATACTGCATCGTATGGCCATGGGGTTATCAGGTCTTTAATCAGTGTGCCACCATGGTATATGTCCATGTGGTGGTCAGTCAGGGCCAGTATATATTCTGTGTCATCAGATACAGAAAACGGTATCAGGCGGGCCGGTCCAACCAATTCGTCCAATGACCGCAGCCCATGACGACGACACAGGCCACCACCAGATATAACATCCATATTTTCCAGTCGGGACAGCCCATAAATATTATCATTTGCATAGAATTCAGGCGAAACTTCACCGTGTGCAAATGATGTTTGTGTCTTGATAAATTCTGTCATTTTTTGTCCTGTGCAAATGTTAAAAACGTGTGCTGATAAGTGAAAAATCTGAAATTGATGGATGTGTGGATGTGCTGCTATCCAGATATTTTGCCGTTTGCAATTCTGTTTCATACAGCGCAACCAACATTCTGAATACTGTTTGATCGCCCATCAGTGGAATACAAAATTCCATCGCCAATCGTGTTACAGCCAATGATACAAAATAACTGGGGAAATCTTCGGGCGATGTTCGACGCAGAACAACAATTGTCACTGCATCAGAATCTGAAATTACACGGTTGCCAATAATGCGACCATCACATTCCAATACACGCAACACGTCAGACGGTATTAAAAAGTCACCGTCTGCATTCTGAACCAACTCAATTTTTGATGTGGCAAAACGCCATGGATGCATTGTGATTAATGCATCAATAACCGTATCAAACAATGTACGTGATAACTTGGCAGATGCACTGTCATCTGTTAATGACTGGATGGGCGATTCCCCCAGTTTTAATAATGCCATAGAACATAAATCTATCTTGGTAAGCATTTTAATTCCCCCTGATATAGTTTTTATAAATATTTGAAAAAAATGGGCTGATCAGTTGCCAGCCCATCATTGTGTGTGAACAATATCCGATAATTCACCCCTAGGCCAATGCAACGGTTGTTACATTCAGGTCTGTGATGTTTATCTTTTTAATCGCAGTGTTGTCAGATGCGTTAATGATAATAATATCACCAATATTCATCAATGTTTTTACACTGTTAAAATATCCGTTCGCAGCAACCGTAGACATCGTTTCAGATGAACTGGAATAATGCCACAGGGTAAAGCCATTTGCATACGCAATTACAGATAAGTTTTTATTCTGAAAAGCCATTTATGTTTTCCTTTTGGTTATGGTTGTTTGGTGATATATAACTTATGCAGTCGTAGTGTCCGAGCACTTAACACGAACAATGCCCGTACCATCAATCAAGACAGCCCCTTGGGACATGCTGTTGCTGATAAAGTGGGCGGCACGTTCCCCATGCCATGTGATGTCTGTTTTAACATCTTGACCACAGGCATGACCAATGCTGGATGCGTGATAAATAAAGCAATCACGATTTGTGTTTGTACATGGCAGGCCATTATACAATACCCATGTTATGCCCAACCATTTGCGGGCAATGCCACCATTTAACAATGGCGCAGAATCACCAACATAGTCAGCAGATACAAATTCATCCATCGACAACAGTTCATTCCACTGATGTACGCCAACAACTGCAAAACGACGACCATCATCGGGAACATCATTTGTATTCAAAACTTCAACTGCCGATAAAATCAAATCCTTGGTCAGACCAGTTGAATAATCGCCAACTGTCGCAGTTGCAGTATTCATTGCAGACACAATTAATTCGTCTGTCTTGCGCCCCAGGGCATACGCACCTGCAGATGCAACAACACGACGTTCATCAATGTTTGTCTTTAATTCATCCAATGCATCAACCCAATCCCCCGCATAGTAGTCTTGCAACATACATTCAACAGGTTCATGATTCAAATTCATAACCGGGACAATGCCGTGACGTGATTTTGTGCTGGCAGTGCCACGGCCAACCTTTTGAAATGTGGTCGATGCACCAATTACACCAGATTTACTGCGAACTGTTGAACGCAGTTTTGTGCCCATCTGCTGGTATGCCAAATGAACATCCGCTTCGAATTGTTTCACAAATACATTATCTATGGAAACAGACATACAATAATCCTTTTGGTTAAAATAAAAAAACAGGTAATGCGTTTTCGCATCATTTCAAATTTTGCGTTCTGGTTATGCATGATTGCGCCATAAAACAAAAATGTGCCGGGTTCACAATATGCGAATTGTCCGATAAAGATAAAAAAATATCAGTCAGACTGTGCACGATTATCTGACTGATACTTATTTAACAAAAACCCCCGCATTTGCGGGGAAGTTTTTAATTTATTTTTTCTTGCAAACTTTCTTTGCAACTGCTTTCTTTGCAGCTGGTTTTTTTGCAGCTGGTTTTTTAACTGCAACTTTTTTTACAGCAACTGCTTTCTTCGCAACTGGTTTTTTTGCCGCAACTTTTTTTACAGCAACTGCTTTCTTCGCAACTGGTTTTTTTGCCGCAACTTTTTTTACAGCAACTGCTTTCTTTGCAGCTGGTTTTTTTGCCGCAACTTTTTTTACAGCAACTGCTTTCTTTGCAGCTGGTTTTTTTGCCGCAACTTTTTTTACAGCAACTGCTTTCTTGGCAGCTGGTTTTTTTGCTGCAACTTTTTTTACAGCAACTGCTTTCTTTGCAGCTGGCTTTTTTGCTTCAACTTTTTTTACAGCGACTGCTTTCTTCGCTGCTGGCTTTTTTGCTGCTGGTTTTTTTACTTCTACTTTTTTTGCAGCTTCTTTTTTGCGTGGTCTTAAAAATGGAAATGCCATTCATCTCTCCTTTACATGTTTTGTTTGGACAGAACAAATCCGTTTTGTTCTTGTCATCTATTTTATCTGAAATGCAAATCATAGTAAAGAAGAAAGTGAATTTATTTTGCCCCTGAATACAATTTTTTAAATCCATTTTCTATTTTGCGTATGTATTCTGCATCATTATCACGCCAATATTTTGGATCACGCATCATGTGACGCAATTGTGAATCTGTTAAATTTTCTGATGCAGAATTTTCTGTGTGAACATTGGGTTCCATTGATTGCATCATTTTATAAATGCTTTGGATTCCCTGGGGTGTAGTGCATAATTCTTCAAACGCATCACGTGGTAAAAACTTTTCACCGAATGAATTTATTGCATGCAATGCGGTATTCATTTTTTCTGTGCCACCAAAGAAATTTTGCAACTGATTAATCGCACTGCTTTCATTTTGTGTTGCATATATTTCAGATACAACTGGTGATAAAAATTCGTTGGCAATTTTATAGATTTCAGAAACCTGATTACTGGTTAGACCTATGTCAAAAAATTTCTGACGCAGATTTTCATCATCATATAATTCATCTGTTGGATATTCAGATGCAGATGATGGAACACCAATCGCACGATTGAATTTTTCACGAACACTGTCATCAGATTTTTCTGTTGGAACAGTTATCATGCCACCAATCTTTTTTTCCAGTTCTGTATATGAATGCATCAATGCTTCTGTATTTAATGTGCCGTCTTGGTTCATAAATTTTTCTGGGATGTTATCCATTTTCTTTTCCTTTGGTTTCATTTGATCGGCGTAAAAAATATATTCCCGCCAGTGTAAATATCGTTTGCAACATTCCAAATACATCTGTATCACCAATTAGGTATGCACCAATCGCTGATAGTATACCGGTTGCAGTTATTATGTACGTGCGATACCCCGACAGGTATCCACCATGTATAAACTTTCTTATCATTTCTTGTGGTCCTGAATTACAGGTAGAACAATATGCCATCAATGTCCGCAATGTATCCACGGGCAATCGCCCAATCAGGCAATATGTTTGCATGATGGTACATTGTCGCACCATTACAACAATCAGGCAGTAAACCCGATAACATTCGCTGGGCGGTTCGCAGACACATCTGATATTGACGTGATGATGCGGGCACGGTTAAACGTCCATGGTGTGGCGAAGCTGTATCCAATACATCGAATATCGTTTTATCACGAATTATTGAAGATACAGATCGATTTGTCTTGGCTGACAGATTTTTAATCATCGATGTCATCGCTTCGACCAGTGACAACGATGTCGCACCAGTCTGGGCAAAAACAACACGTGCAATCTGATATGCCAATGATGCAGATGCATCTGGATTCTGTATTAATGTCAACTGCATTATTCCCCCCGATGTGATAAATAAAAAAACCACGTGGAATACACGTGGGTAAAAAAAATGCCACAACATCTGTTGTGGATAATATCTTTGCCTTTATGCGTTGTATTGTATCATAATTTCGATTAAAAGTCAAGATATTTTTTGCGCAAATAAAATATTGCACCAATCAGATGCCAATTTCATCCCCCCAAACCAGCAAATATCGTGTGTCACGACGCAATACCAATGCACCGTTTTCATTAATACCAACCAGTATCGCAGGTTCGCCCTGGTACCGAACAGGGCGATTTAAACATGCCGCCAATTCCAGCCACCGTTCCCGCACTGTTCGAAAATCAGAATGCCGCCATGTGTCAATATTTCGCAACAAACGTGACAGCAATTCGTTCAATGGGGTTTGTGAATACACATCCATCTTGGTCGTTTCGTATCTGTCAACGGTTGGATTTGAATTTACATTAATACCAATACCAACAATTACGAATGGGCCTGAATACTCGATTAAAATGCCCGCAATCTTTTTATTATCAACCAGGATATCATTTGGCCACTTAATCTGTGGGTGCATGCCAAATGATGCAATCGTTTCTGCAACCGCCACCGCAATCGCATAGGACAATCGACCATCACGTTCAGGACATGAAAATATAAAACTGATGTACAAATTTCCGTGGTGCGATACCCAGGTGCGGCGAAAACGACCCCGACCTGCACTTTGTGCCGCCGCCAAAATCACCGTCGAATCTGATGCATGCCCAGACGCAATCAATTCATGGGCATGGTCCTGGGTGCTGGGGATTTTGTCAAAAGATATTAATTTATATTTTGCCAAGACGGTATACCCCATTTTGATTTTTGATAAATTCACGTCCAAATAATTTACGCAACTGATAAATCGCAGTATCAATACTGTGTGTTGCAACATCTGGGGCATACCCCAATGCATGACGCAAATCGCCAGATGTTAAACCACCTGATTTATGTAACAACACAACAATTCGCCCCTGGATGTGCGGCAATGACACAGGATGACCAAATATTTGGTGCAGTTGGCGACCAATATCTGATGCGTTCAGAATTTCAGACTTTAATTCCAAAGGAGTTATCGGAGGTTCAATGCCCAATTCATCAAAATTTACAGCCGCAGTTTCTGTGCAATCGGCAATCGTTGCATTTAATTCAGATAAAATTCGACACCATATGGGGTCAGAACAATATATACTGATTCCACTGAACATATTTCCAGGGTAAACAATCAATAATAATTTGTCCATAAAAAACCACAATATCATGCGACATTGTGGTTTATGGGGTGTCGAAATCCAGAAATTTAATCGCGTTCAGGTGCAGGTGTATCAATAAACTTGGTAAAGTCTTGAATTTTTGCACCTGTGGACGATAAAATCTTGGAAATACTGTTGGTTGACGGCCATCTTGGTTGGCCTTCTTTGGACCAACGTTTGCTTTTGTTAAACGTTGTCGGGTCCAATCCGCTGCACTTTGCCAGACCAGAACAAGACATACCGTGTTCAGTCGCAAAGCGCTCAATCGCACGCCAGACATCATCATGTGTCATTTTTTCTCTCCCTCGGTTTTTATTCACATAAACTAGAACATATTCTTTCTGTCTAGTATGTCTTGATTTTATTCCAGGAAACCTGCGAATACAATAAGTGCCATTTCCTAGGAAAATCGTGATAAATGTGGTGGTCATATAAAAAAATCACAAATACAAAAATTTTTTTTGACAAAAGACTTGACAAATCATTTTTTGTATACTATATTCGAATCGTCGAAGGGACAAAACCCGATGACCAGATGTAAAAATCTGAATGGGAACCAGAGGTTCAGACTCCCTCCTACATTCTCTCTCCTCTGGACTCTGGCTCCCGCCCCTTTTTGTAGTTTAGAGTGTCCAATTTCTTTTTCTCCTTTCCTTCCTTTCGGGACACTCGGAAATACCGCCGGAAACGGCGGTGTTTTTCTTGGCAGATTTCAAGTTACATGAAATTAATCGGATTCACGTCAATTTTAACTCGGGTATTGGCGGGCTGTTTAACACGTGATAGCCACTTCGACACAATCGGCTGCAGCGATGCATTCGCCCCGCCCGCAACCAAAAAACGCATACGATACCAATTGCGTATCTGATAAATCTGGGCGGCAATCGGTCCCATTATCTTGCCACCCGTTAAATTCGGGGCAGCAGCCGCCAAATCTGCGCAATATTTTTGCAGAACTGATTCACGTTGCCCTTCGACAATTACTGCAATTAACTGGCCATAAGGGGGCATTTGGGCCGCACGACGTCCCGCCATATCGGCGACCATAAAACTGTCACGGTCAGATGCACATATCGCTGTCAGAACAGGATGATCGGGCTGATATGTCTGTAACAGCACCTGACCAGGATGGGCACCACGACCCGCACGACCGGCAACCTGGAACAACTGTTGAAATGTGTGTTCGGCCGCACGAAAGTCTGTGCCAAACAGCCCCATATCACTGTCCACCACACCAACCAATGTCAAATTTGGAAAATGATGGCCTTTGGCCAAAATTTGCGTACCAATCACTATGTCCAAATCGCCAGATTCCATTTTATCAACCAGACGTTCCAGCGACTGACGTGATGTTATTATGTCACTGGATACCAGGGCTGTTTTCGCAGCAGGAAAACGAACATTAACCTCTTGCTGAATCTGTTCCAGACCAACACCACGCATGGAAACATCTGTCCCGCAATCTGGGCATACTGTATTTAATGGGGCTGTGCGACCACACATGTGACACAACAGTTTGCCCAACCTTTTATGGTACGTCATGCCAACACTGCAATCTGGACACGTTGCCGTCCAGCCGCACTTTTTACACTGAACAATCGGGGCAAAGCCACGACGATTTATAAACAACATTACCTGGTGACCAGATGACAGGGTTTGACCAATCGCATCACATAACGGGGGCGACAGATGACCTGGGAATTCACTGTTGTTGAACGTATAAGAATCTGGACGATTTTCACGCAAATCAATCGTCTTGATTTCTGGCAGTTGCGCCCCGCCAAAACGTGATGTTAACTGCAACCGCCGATATTTACCCAGATTCACATTTTCCAACGTTTCTGCCGCAGGGGTCGCAGATGCCAAAACAACTGGAATCCGTGCAATCGATGCGCGTAAAATCGCCATGTCTCGGGCATGATAGTTGCCCATGTCTTCTTGCTTGTAGGATGTGTCATGTTCTTCGTCAATTACAATCAGCCCCAAATCCTGCCATGGTAAAAACAATGCACTGCGTGTGCCAACAACCATACGAATTTTGCCATTTAACACACCATGCCATATTTCACGGCGGCGGGCCGCAGTTAAATTACTGTGCCAAACAACCGGCGGCGCACCAAAACGGGATGCAAAACGGTGCATAAACTGGGCCGTTAATGCAATTTCAGGCATCATCAGCAATACAGACCGCCCCGAACTGTATGCACGCCAGGCAGAATCAAAATATACCTGGGTTTTGCCACTGCCCGTGATACCGTCCAGCAGGTGTACACTGAAACCGCCATGTGATATCGCATCCCCAATTGTGTCCGCCGCAACCTGTTGACCAGTGTTCAAGATAATGTCGCCAGAATCGCTGTATTGACTGCCGTCAAATTCACGATGGACAGGAATGTCCCCAGATGGCAACAGTGTTTCATTCTGAATCATTGAACGGACAACCGCAGAACTGACGTGGGCAATATTTTGAATGTCTGATGCTGTCATGGGCTCGTTATCGTTTGATGCAAACGCATCTGATACCGCCAAACGATTGGATGTCATGCGGGCATTCGTGTCAAAATTAAATCGAAACAGTGGCTGGGTACGTGGTGGCATAAAAGCATCAGGTATATTAACAATCAAACGCAAAATCATCCCGGGTGGAATCAGTGTCCATGATGCCATGCGTGAAATCCACTGTAAATCAGGCACAGATAAACGTGCATTGTATACAGCAGATATGTTCTTAATCTTGTTTTCGGGCAAGCCGCTGTCCCCAATGCCCCAGATAATGCCGACACACGGTCGATTCATAACATGCACACCAACAAATGTACCGATTTCAGCGGCCGACGTCAGGCGATAGTCATAACCGCCATTGGGAATATTGGATACAAGTACTTTTACAACTGTGCCAGGTTCAAACATGACCATAATGTACTTGTTTTTTTCGTTTTTTTCAATATCATTATTCTGGATAAACACGGGGATTTTATATGTGGAAATTTTTCTTTGAGTTTTGTTATGCAATATCGTATCTGATACCAATCAAAAAAGTGCGCAACTGGTTCAGACGTGAAAAACTGTTCGACTATAAAAACAAACTGAACGCAATAAAGGATGCGTGCCCCAATATGAACTGGAGTAAAATGCGTCTGGCCAAGGGTGGTGGCAGTTTGGCATTTATCGTTGATGACACTGTGTTCAAGGTGCGCAAATTTCACCTGACAGATAAATGCCAGGAAAAATTCGAACGTGAAAAACGTATCACAGATGCAATTGCACCGGTTCTGCCAATCGCTGTGCCGCATATCGAATTGATTTGGGCGGGCGATTATTTGTTCTATAAAACAGTGTTTATCCCAGGGCGAGTCCTGATGGATTTACCGTTAAAGAAAATTCTGAAACACCGTGAAAAAATTGGAAAACAAATTGGCGATGTTATATGCGTGCTGTTTAATACCAAATTTCCAGAATTAAACGATTTGCGACCAACAGATGCAGATAAAAATGACTGTGGATTGACACATGGCGATATGTGCAGCAATATTATCGTTAACCCAGACACCATGGACGTTGTGGGAATTATTGACTGGGAATATGCTGGATTTACATCGTTGAAACGGGAATTC
Organism: Alphaproteobacteria bacterium; assembly: GCA_015062445.1. Lineage (GTDB taxonomy): Bacteria > Pseudomonadota > Alphaproteobacteria > Rs-D84 > Rs-D84 > Enterousia. The sequence goes on from SUUQ01000004.1 coordinate 45,043, forward strand.
TTTGGTATATTCCGTGTCCGCAGAAAAATGCGTAAAACGGATATTGCACCAATCGCAATGTGGACATACTTTGAAAAATGTGTTCTGAATAAAAAAACTAGATAATTATATCAATATCCGAATCAGATGGGACGTGATTAATTATCACATCTGGATTATACTGGGTACGAAACCAGGTTCGCTGCCGTTTGGCATACTGGGCGGTTTTGGTTATCCAGTTTTCAACACATTCAGATTCACTGATTTCACCACGAATAAAACGACACAACTGGGATGCCCCAATCGCACGACGTTCATCCCAACCAGATTCAATTATACGTTTGGCTTCGTCAGTGGCACCACCAGACAGCATCATTGGTACACGGGCTGCAATGCGTTTACGCAGGATGTCTGTGTCGGGACAGACCAAAATACGTGTTGCGTGTGGAATCACCGCACCAGTTCGTGGCAGCCCCTGGAATTCAGATATATGATGACCGGTTTGCAGAAAAACTTCCAATGCACGGGCAATACGCTGGGGGTCGGTAAACGGAAAATCAGCCGGCAATAAACGGCGGGCAGATTCAATATCGTCTTGCACCATTTGACGGGCACGGATGCGATTTTCATCAGATATATCAGGCATGGGTGATACACCATTTACCAGTGCATTTATATAATATCCTGTACCGCCAACAAATATCGGGGTGCGGCCAGATGCCAGTGCCGCATCATATTCACGACGGGCCATGCCCAGATAGTCAACAACAGATATTTGCTCAGATAATGGCAATATGGAAAACAGACGATATGGCACACCATCAATTTCATCTGATACGGTGCGATTTGCAAATGGACTGGCGGCGATATTTTCAATGCCTGAATAGATTTGTACACTGTCGCAATTTATTATCGTGCCATTTATACGCAATGCCAGACGATGGGCAAAATCAGATTTGCCCGATGCAGTTGGCCCTGTGATAATGTACGCAGTCTGTGTCATGTGTGTAATTATACCTGGTGATTTTTCGTTGTAAATAAAATATTGTAAAAATCAAATCAATGGTGCTAAGATACCAAATGTCTGATTAAGAATAAAAGAAAGGAATATATAATATGTCAAAAGTAAGAGTTGCAATTAACGGTTTCGGTCGTATTGGTCGCCTGGTTCTGCGGGCGGCACTGGAATCAGGACGTGATGATATTGAATTTGTTGCAGTAAATGACTTGGCACCGGCCGAACAAAACGCATATTTGTTAAAGTATGATTCTGTGCATGGAAATCTGCCGATGGATGTACAACTGGATGGTGAATATATCATCGCAGGAAATCAAAAGATTAAATGTCTGTCTGAACGCGACCCCGCAAAATTACCATGGGGCGAAATGAATATCGATATTGTTATGGAATGCACAGGTATATTTACCGCCGCAGACAAGGCACGTGTTCACCTGGATGCAGGTGCAAAACGTGTACTGGTTTCGGCACCGTCGACGGGGGCAGATAAAACAATCGTATACGGTGTTAACCAAGATACACTGACCCCAGATGACCTGATTGTGTCAAACGCATCATGCACAACAAACTGTCTGGCACCAGTGGTTCAGGTTCTGAATAACACATTCGGTGTTGTATCGGGCTGGATGACAACTGTGCATGCATATACCGGTGACCAGCAATTATTGGATAAAAATCACAAAGATTTTCGACGTGCACGTGCAGCAAACCTGTCCATGATTCCAACCAGCACAGGTGCCGCCAAGGCAATTGGACTGGTACTGCCGGAATTGGCGGGTAAATTGGACGGCATGGCAATTCGCGTACCAACACCAGATGTATCGGTGGTTGAATTGGTCGCAAATCTGGAACGCAATGCCACCGTTGATGAAATCAACAGTGCAATGCGTGCCGCACAGTCAAAAACATTTGGATATAACGATTTGCCGTTGGTGTCAATTGACTTTACCCACGATGCACACAGTTCAATCTTTGATGCCGGCCAGACCAAGGTTCTGGGGGACAAATTAGTTCATGTAACCGCATGGTACGATAACGAGTGGGGCTTTTCAAACCGCATGTGTGACACCGCCGTTGCAATGGGAAAACTGATAAAATAAAAACATCCCCCGTTTGGGGGATTTTTTGTATTGCAGATGTGATGTAAAAAACACTTGCATAAAATACGCGGAAAGTACTAGTATGTATGGTATAGAAAGGAAAAACGACTGCCGAATCTAAACGGTGGTTTTTTTTCGGCATGTTTTGAAATAAATTTTTCCCACTTTTCCGCAACATTTTGTCTCTCCATTATGTTGTTTTTTAACCACCGTTTGTTTACGACACTGCAGGTGGTTCTGGTTGCGTTTTCGTTCTTGGTACCGGCAATAATATCAACACCGGCATCCGCATTAGTTGGCGCATCCTGTCTGCGCGACAGCCAATGTTCAACTGATGAATATTGTGACGTATTTAATACAGGCACATGCCAACGCGACTCTGCAATATCAGACTGTATTGGATGCACATCTGATATTGATTGTGCACATGGTAAAACATGTAATACGAAAACAGGATGTTGTACAGATGGCACTTTATTACCAGACCCCGGTTTATGTGATTGTGCATCGGTTGGATACGATGGTTTTTGTTCAGGTACCGATTACAGTACATGTTATAACAGTTGTTCATCATACCAATCGGGTGGATATACGTATACCCCCAATGCCAGCCAGGTAAATTACCCCAGCAGTTGTTCATATTCTGCAACATGTAATGAAGCATGTACATCGGTCGCAAATCGCGAAACACGCAGCGGGACAGAATCGTGTACCCCTTCGTGCAGCATTTCAAATGGTACATGTTCAGTCAGCGGTGCAACCCGTCCATTTACCGATACTTGTGCCAGCAATTATACCAGTGGTGGTTGTAAATCGGCGGGCGAGTCATGTTCGGGATGTAATTCATGGACACGCACCAGTACTGGCACCTGTTCTGGCGGAACATTCAGCATTACATGCAATGCCAACTATTATAAATCTGCTGATTCATGTGTGGCATGCTCGTCCGTTTCATATACCGACAGTGGTTCACAATCCTGCAGCATCACAAACGGTGCCGGGTCTCAAACCTATTCACGCACTTGTTACCGCAGCACCAGTTCAGCGGGCTCTACGTCTTCATCGGCATGTTCCGGCACATCCAGTTGCGGCAGCTATTCATATGGTACATGCAACGTAACATCATGTACAACCGACTACTATGCATCATCATCAACCGCATGTACACATGTTGGTACCGGATACTATTCCGCAAATGGCTCAACAGGTCGCACTGCATGTACGAACAAGCCCGCAAATTCATACTATACCGGTTCCGGCGGCGGTTCAAATTCGTGTGGCTGGGCATGTAATGCAAACTATTATAAATCCGGTTCATCATGCGCGGCATGTTCAGGGGTGTCTTATACCGACAGTGGCAATACGTCTTGTTCCATAACAAACGGAACAGGGTCACAAACATATTCACGTACGTGCTATCGCAGTACCAGTTCAGCTGGCTCTACATCTTCATCGGCATGTTCCGGCACATCCAGTTGCGGCAGCTATTCATATGGTACATGCACCGTAACATCATGTACAACCGACTACTATGCATCATCATCAACCGCATGTACACCTGTTGGCACTGGGTACTATTCCGCAAATGGCTCAACAGGTCGCACTGCATGTACGAACAAGCCCGCAAACTCGTACTATACCGGCTCGGGCGGCGGTTCAAATTCGTGTGGCTGGGCATGTAACAGCGGTTATCACAACGAAGGAGGCACCTGCGTATCAAATACCAAGGCATGTTCGGGCAACCTGTCGGGGGCACAGTATGGCAACATAACCTGGAACGGTTCTGCATGGGTTTATACCGGCTGCTATAAAGACTGTGCCGAAGGCGGCATTTACCAGGGCTATAGTTATTATACTGGCTCGGCATGGGGAACATGTAAACCAATCAGTTCATCCAGCGGCTGTCACTGGGGATACTATAATAATAATGGTCAGTCATGTGTCGCATGCCCTGCGGGTGAATGGTGCTATAATTCACGGTATACATGTCCTGCGGGATATTTCTGTCCAGGCGGCACGTATGACCCATCGTATTCAGGTTATGGCGACACATATAAATGTCCAGCGGGATACTATTGCCCAGCAGGCAGTTCTGGATATACTGTATGTCCAACAGGAACGTACTCGACCGGTGGTGCCGCCAGTTGTTCAACATGTCCCGATGTCACAACATATAAACGTGCCACAATCCCAGCAGAATACTATGCGACATCATGGTCCCAATCACAACCATCGTGGCTGGGAAACGGATGGTCCAGCATTACAGCATGTGAATCATTTAACAGTTATACATCCAGTCGTGGACTGCTGTATGATTATACTTTCTATAATCCATCAACAGGACGATATGATACACAAGGTACTACGATATGGTATCAAGTAAATCCTGGATATTATCTGAAAACACCCAACAGTTGCGGTTCTTATGCATATTACGCAGAGAGTGCAGTATGTCCCACAGGGTATTATTGTCCAGGCAAGACGTATGTCGAATGTAATTCCAGTAATGCGTCCACTGTACACACGACATACTTTGGATTGAATTCATGCCCATCAGGTTATCCAAACAGCGGTGCTGGTTCTGATGCAGCCAGCGATTGTTATACGTCATGTACAAAAGCATGTACACAACAGTCATGCCCATCAAATGCGACCTGTACACATGGTTCTACTTCAACAACCGGTACCCAGTACTATGGTGGTTCGTGTAGTGCATCCGCATCGACATGTCCAATCACCGTGACATGTAATGCAGGGTATTATTTATCAAACGGCACATGCGTTCAGTGCGAATCCGGATACTATTGTCCCGGGGATAATAATCGTACATCATGCCCCAGTGGATACCCAAACAGTTCTGCGGGTGCCACCAGCATTAATTCATGCTATACAAACATAACACGTGGCTGTACACAGAATAATGGTTCTACACCATCGGGGTGTGCATCTGTAACGGCATGGAACGCATGTTCATGTACAGGGGATACGTACATAAAATACTATAACGGCACCACATCAGGTACCACATCAAATGAAACATGTATCAAAGAACCAAAAACCGTCACCGCCAGTGCAAATTACTATGTGTCTGGTACGACATGCCCAGCATGTCCAACGGCATATCCATCATCAGATGGTGGCAATATTGGCGAAGGCAGTTGCTATGTTACCAAGACGAGCACTGGTTCCCAATTGGCATGCAGCAAACCTGCCAACAGTGCGACATATGCCTGTGGCACGTGTACACCGGGAACATGCGACTGGCGTGATTACAAGTCTGCGACCGATACATCATGCACACCAGATGATTGTACAAAACCAGTGTCCAGTGTGTCATGCAATACAGGGTATTATAAAGATGGTGTGATGTGTCCAGCATGCACGAACAAACCTGACAACAGTTATTACACCGGCACCGCATCGTCCAATGCGTGTCCGTGGGAATGCGATGATGGATATTCTGTAACAGATGCAGGGACATGTGAATCATTCTGTACATCGGGGATTACGCATATCCATTTAAGTACAGGGTTAAAGATACCGCTATATCGCAGTGCACGCACCAGTCCGGCGATTAATGTTCTGTGGAACGATACGATTTGCTATGGCAGTCTGGCGGTTGGCGCAGGCAGCGGTCTGAACGTAAAATACAACGGCACAGTATATCATGCGGTTGAATAGCCGCATGGGTGTCTACCCCGGGAGCAAGTTCCATCAACTGGGTGGCTGGGTTTTGATATTGCATTGCGTATTCCCACTTTCCGACGATGCATATTGGCCCAGCCCCCCAGTTGATGGATTTTTTTTGCGTTGGATGGCAAGGTGCTTTTTGCCCCCGCCGAGAGGGGAATTTTTTGCACGGCTCTTTTTAGTGGGGGTGGGTGGCTTGCAATGGATACCGGCCTGCGCCGGTATGACGAGGGGTGGGGATTGTCTGTATTCCCGGTTTATGTGTAATGTTTGTCATTGGCGATGAATAGGGATTGTGGTTGCTGGGGACCAGCACTGCGTCACCCCGACGAAGGTCGGGGTCCATTGTGGCCTGGGGGGGGCTTTTGTGTTTTGTATTGTTCCCGGTAGGGACTTTGTCATTCTTGCGCAGGCAGGAACAGGGACCTAGAAATTTTGAATACATATATTGCAATGGATACCGGCCTGCGCAGGCATGACGGGGTTCTGGATAAAAATTATGTTTCACAAAATGTGTTAAGTGTTTTGTCATTCCGTGGCTGGACCACGGAACCCAGGTAATGGCATCATTGTTTTATGAGATTTGAACAAAAATATTATTATGTGTATATTATGGCCAGTTCTAGAAACAGGATGACATGGGGGGGGGAAAAAGGTATACACCTGGGTCCCGTGGTCAAGCCACGGGATGACATGAGGGGGCGGGGAAAAAAAACACAATGGATACCGGCCTGCGCCGGTATGACGGGGGTGTGAGGGGCTTGGCGCCAGTATGGTGCCTGGGACAACCAAGTGATGAACTTTTTTGTGTCTGAGAGAAACGGTGTTTCAGTTTTGAAAATATGGATTATGTTTGTGCAGCCAATCAATACTGGTCGCCATGCCATGACCGTGTACAACTTCGGTGTGTCCCGGCAAATTCATACCACGAATATTCGAGATAGATTGAAACAGCATCTTAGAATCGCCACCAGGCAAATCATAGCGCCCAATGCTGTCCTGGAACAGGGTATCGCCAATCAACAACATGGATTCGTCAGGAAAATAGTACGCAACACCCCCAGGTGTATGGCCGGGCGCCTCGATAACATCCATAAATAACCCAGGCAATATTTCATGGCGCATGATTCCCAGTTCACGTGGTCGAACATCGTCAATACTGATTTTCGGCAGCCCAAAGTATTCCAGCAAATCATTGCCCCAACCAACCAATCTGAAATCACCACTGTGCAGATACCACGGAACACCATATTTCCGTGCCAATGCGGGCGCCGCCGCAATATGATCTGGGTGACCGTGGGTTGCATAAACCGAACGCAACCGCAGACCACGTTCATCTAAAATGCGCGACCAGTCATCTGCCCTGCCCCACGGGTCAAAAATTACACATTCATCACCAACAGTCACAAGCACCGACTGGGTATTCTGAGGCGGCATTTGAATCAGTTCAAATTTACTGTTTTTTAGTTTTTGTTGCATTTTTGCGACCTGGTTTTTTCTGTTTGGTATGGGTGCCTGTGCCAAAAACAATTTCACGAATTTCTGTACCCGTCAATGTTTCACGGTTCAGTAATTCATTTGCCAATTTTTCAACAATCTGTTTGTTCTTGGTTAAATGTTTTGTTGCATCGGCATGTGCCGCATCCAGCCAGGCACGAATTTCAGAATCAACCAGTTCAGCCGTCTTTTCAGACGCATTTTCCAGCGCACCACGTGTACCGAATGTGCCAACCTGATTTATCGCAGGCAGGCCAACCTTTTTAGACAGACCGGCCGTTGTAATGGAATAACGTGCCAGACGGGTCGCCATGGCAATATCACTTTCCGCACCAGTCGTGATTTTGTCGGCACCAAAGAATATTTCTTCGGCACAACGACCCGCCATCGCAATGGACAGGTTGGCACGAACCTCGGCCAGGGTCATGGAAACCTTGTCATCAATTGGCAGATGCTGGACCATGCCCAGGGCACGACCACGGGGGATAATGGTTGCCTTGTGCACAGGGTCGGCAATGTCTTCGTACATCATGCTGACAAAGGCATGACCGGCTTCGTGATAGGCGGTTAACTTTATGTCTTCGGGACGCATCTTGCGTACTTTGCGTGGGCCCATAATTATCTTGTCACGGGCCTCTTCAATGTCATCGGGGGTGATTTCACTGCGGCCATTGCGGACGGCATGCAGGGCGGCTTCGTTTAACAGATTTTCCAGGTCGGCACCAGAAAAACCGGTTGTGCCACGGGCAATATCCTGCAGATTGACGGTGTCGCCAACCTTGACCTTTTTTGCGTACAGGTCCAATATTTCACGGCGACCGGCCATGTCGGGTAATTCAATGTAAACCTGGCGATCAAAGCGACCAGGACGCAACAGTGCCGCATCCAGCATGTCAACACGATTGGTCGCACCAATCACAATTATGCCTGTGTCATTCGCAAAACCATCCATTTCAATTAACAACTGGTTCAATGTCTGTTCACGATCTTGGTCGTTGTACGAGTGTGTGGAACGTTTTTGACCAATCGCATCAATTTCATCAATAAACAGTATACACGGAGCATTGCGTTTCGCCATTTCAAAGATTTCTTTTATCTTGGCAACACCCAGCCCAACAATTATCCCAGAAAAATCCGAACCAGATGCCGCAAAAAATGGAACATTCGCTTCGCCGGCAATTGCACGTGCCAACAATGTTTTGCCGGTTCCGGGCTGGCCAGACAATAATACACCACGTGGTACACGAGCGCCCAATGATTTATATTTGTCTTTGTTTTTCAAGAAATCTACAATTTCTGATAATTCCTGCTTTTCTGACTCAATGCCGGCAACGTCTGCAAATGTGGTCTTGGGTTTGCCAGTGGCAATCTTGGTCGGATTTTGTGCCATTAAACTGCGACCGATGCCGCCCGCACCACCACGGCGAAATCCACGCACAATCCAGAATATAAACAACAGTGTTAATGCCAGTGGCGCAAATGTTGCAACACTTTCCAGCCAGCCACGTGATGTGTCAATGGTTATCGATGCACCAGATTGTGCCAATTTTTCCAGCATTTCTGGGTCGTATGTTATCGTGGCATTATACCTGGTGCCGTCCGATAATGTACCAGATGCATCGTTGCCGTTAATCGTCATTGTCTGAATGTCGCCAGAACGACGCAATACATCTGAAAAAGATAACTCAATCGGTTTGGCACTGTTCACATTGACCGAACCAGGCATGTTCATCCGCCCTGTGCCAGATATAACGTTCGCAATCAGTGCAAAAAACAATGCACCAAATATTATTAAAAACCAATTCGAACTATCACGTTTAACCGAATTAGAGTTATTATTTCTTTTGCTGTCTTTGAAGTCTTTTAATTTTTTCATTTTTCTTCCTGATACTTGTTTTTGCACCTTCGGGAACAATTAAAATCTGGTTCTTGAAACGCCGAATTGTGCAGTGTCCCAATGTAAACTGACAATCTTTGCGCAAATTACTTAGTGCGAAATTTAACGAATTCAAGCGCGGCTGATAGTCGTCCCCCCCAATAATTTGAATCAGTGTGCCGAGACACTTTAGCCCAATGTGGGGCGGTACGTCAAATAGAAAAGAATCTGAAAATAATGCATAGCCATCATACAGCACATCAGATACACGGGCAGACACGTCTGATTCCAGCGAATCACGGGTATGCCCCAGATTTTTAATCGCCAATAAAATGCGTGAATCGCTGATACCCAGTTTTTCATCCAGTAAATGACGATTCTGACGAATTTTAACACGGGTGTACCTGTCGTCATAATTCATTTCATCTTTGAAATACCTGATGTTATGTTGGTCGCAGTACGAAATCAATTCATGTCGAAACACGTCCAACAGTGGACGAACAATCTGAATGCCGTCACGATACGACACAGAACGCATCGCAGACAAACCAATAACCCCACTGCCACGGGCCAGGTTCATCAGAAATGTTTCAATCTGATCATCGGCCTGGTGCGCAACCAGCAATGTTTCAATACCGGTTTTATGACAAAAATCTGTCATGAACTTGTATCGGGCAGTGCGGGCGGCGGCCTCTAGCCCTGTGGTCGGCTTGTCATCGGTCCAATCAAACACATAACATGGAACGTTCAATTTTTTACACAATTGTGAGACATATGTGGCCTCGGTATCGGCAACAGGACGCAATTTATGATTCACGTGCAATGCAACAATGTCCATTCCCAATTCTGCCAACCAATGCAACAGGCATACGGAATCAACACCACCACTGACCGCAACGGCCAATCGATGCCCGGAATATTTTTGAATAAATTTGACAAAATTCGGATTCATTGCTAGGGTATTGTATGCTATAATTCAAAAAAATAAAGGAAAAAGAAATACAATGTCAGGAAAATTAAAATCAGTGGCAGTTTATTGTGGCCATCAATTCGGTAATAACCCACAGTTTGAAAAAGACGCACGGGCCGTTGGGGAAATGCTGGCAAAAAATGGTATTCAGATGGTGTTTGGGGGCGGCGATGTTGGACTGATGGGGGCGGTGGCAAATGCAGCCCTGGAAAATGGCGGCACAGTTATTGGTGTTTCAACAGACGACGTTATCGCACGTCAGGAACCCGCACACCAGGGAATACAGGTACATGTCGTAGACGGTGTTAATGAACGCAAACAATGCATGTTCGAAATGTCAGATGCATTTATCATTATGCCGGGTGGAATCGGTACACTGAACGAATTGACCGATATCATGACAATGCAACAAATTGGCGAAACAAAAAAACCATTGTTCTTTTTTGACACAACCGATTTCTGGGATCCGTTGGCAAAACTAATTCATTTTATGTGGGAATGTGGTTTTATCGAAAACTTTGAAGACTATGTAACGAACGTTGCACAATCAATCGATGAATTAAAAGAACAATTGTTAAAGTTCTAGAATTCAAATACCTTGTCACGTGATGTGGCACCACGTATCAATTTTATGCTGGTCTTGGGAACATTATAATGTTCGGCCAGCATTTTTATTACATCATTCGTTGCCCGGCCATCAGTGGGGGCAGTTGTTGTGTGAACACGCACCGTACCATCGGGTTGAACATCAACCCGATTGAACTTGGCACGGGGGATAACACGGACAGTAATTCTCATGCGTGAAATTCCGCAACTAAATCACGAAAGGCACCAGTCTTGTCCCCGGATACCAGGTGCAGATGAAAATGAAATACAGACTGTTTAACAAATGGTGCATCAGCACCCGCATTGGCCAAACAATTGAAATTGCAATCTATGCCCAGCTTTTCAGCAGTGTGGGCAAAACATTCCCAAAAACCAGTCTGTTCCGCAGCCGTGGCATTTTGGGCAAAGTCCAAAATATTCTGGTACGGCCCCTTGGGAATAACCAGAACATGGGTCGAAAACATCGGATTTATGTCATGAAATGCCATGGCATATTCGTTCTCATAGACCTTGTTCGTTGGAATTTCACCACGTATCATTTTCGCAAATACATTGTTTTTGTCATATTTCATTTCATTCCCCTTGTTTTTCATGGATACCATATTAAAATATGGACTTGAAATCAACAGATTTTAGACTATATCAGTCGTACATGGTTTACAAAGGAGTCTATTTATGTTCAAACCACTGCATAATTATGTTCTGCTGGAAAGAATCGAAGAAGAAAATAAAACAGCCGGCGGAATTCTTATACCAGATAATGCAAAAGAAAAACCATCACGGGGACGTGTCATTGCAACAGGTGACGGCGCATTCAACGGTGATGATAAAATACCGATGACCGTCAAAACAGACGATGTTGTACTGTTCGCAAAATGGGCACCGTCTGCAAACGAAGTCAAACTGGACGGAAAAGAATATGTTTTAATCAAAGAAACTGATATTTTGGGAATTATTGAATAAAAAGGAATACAATCATGGCAAAAGATATTGTTTTTGATACAGATAAAATGGCGGCTGGGGTCGATAAACTGGCCAATGCCGTCAAAATCACAATGGGCCCCAAGGGACGCACAGTCGTTATCGAAAAATCATACGGGGCACCAGTCGCAACAAAAGACGGTGTCACAGTCGCCAAGGCAGTGTCACTGGCCGACCCACAGGAAAATGTTGGGGCACACATGGTTCAGGAAGTCGCAAAAAAAGCCGGCGATGATGCAGGTGATGGTACAACAACTGCAACTGTGTTGGCACAAAAATTAATCCGTGAGGGACGCCGTGTTATCGCTGCAGGCATGAATCCAATGGACGTCAAGCGTGGTATCGATATGGCAACAGCTGCGGTTATCGCAGATATCGAAAAACATGCACGCCCTGTGCAAGGCAGCGCAGAAATCGCACAGGTCGCAACAATTTCTGCAAATGGCGATGCGGATATCGGTGAAAAAATCGCAAACGCAATGGAACGGGTCGGTCAAGAAGGTGTTATCACAGTCGAAGAAGCAAAAGGACTGGATACAGAAATAGATGTGGTTGAAGGTATGCAATTCGACCAAGGATTTATGTCACCATACTTTGTCACAAACAGCGAAAAAATGCTGGCAGAACTGGATGGGGCACAAATTCTGGTTTCAGAAAAGAAAATCACAGGGTTGCAGGCACTGCTGCCGATTCTGGAACCCGTTGCACAATCGGGAAAGCCACTGTTAATCATCGCAGAAGACGTCGAATCCGAAGCATTGGCAACGTTGGTACTGAACCGTCTGCGTGGCGGGTTAAAGGTCTGTGCAGTCAAGGCACCTGGATTTGGTGACAGACGTAAAGAAATGCTGAAAGATATCGCAATCTTGACGGGGGCAACCGTTGTATCAGATGATATGGGAATGACATTTGAAAATATCAGCCCCGCTGTTCTGGGCAGTGCAAAAAAAGTTGTTGTGTCCAAAGATTCAACACTGATGGCACATGGCGCAGGCGATAAAAATGCAATTGCAGCCCGTGCAGATGAAATTCGTGCATCAATCGCAAATGCAACCAGTGATTATGACCGTGAAAAGCTGTCAGAAAGATTGGCAAAGCTGGTCGGTGGGGTCGCTGTTATCAAAGTAGGCGGTATGACCGAAGTCGAAGTAAAAGAAAAGAAAGATCGTGTCGATGATGCGTTGGCGGCAACACGGGCTGCAGTTGCAGAAGGTATTGTCGCAGGTGGCGGTATCGCACTGGTACGGGCTGTGGCGGCACTGGGCAATGTTCAGGGCGCAAATCCAGACCAAAATGTCGGTATCGATATCGTACGCCGTGCAATAATCGCACCATGTGCACAAATCGCCGAAAACGCAGGTGTGTCCGGCGAAATCGTTGTGGGCAAGGTTATGGATGCACACGATTATAATTTCGGATACAACGCACAAACCGGTGAATATGTCGATATGATGGCTGCAGGTATTATTGACCCGGCCAAGGTGGTAAAGACTGCAATCCAGGCCGCCGCATCCACCGCAGGTGTTATGCTGACCACGGGTGCAGTTATGACAGAAATCCCAGAAGAAAAAGCACCAGCCGCACCAATGGGGGGCGGCATGCCAGGAATGATGTAAGCAAAAAAACAAAATCCCCCAAATCGGGGGATTTTTTAATCCAATGACGAACAGGTAGACGAAATAAACATTATTCGCTGATAAATAGTCAGCGAAATACGACCATTAATTATTTTATGGTATTCCGCCTGGGATGTTATGGCCAAGATATCACACATTTTGAATACGGGTATATTTTGCTCTAACCTGATTTTTTCGATTTTTTGACCAACTGACATAAGATACCCCCATATAAAAAATTAAAACCGCATTTGAAAACAAAAGCGGTTGGAGGTTAACAACTATTCAAGAAAGATAGCACTGTTTATTTAGATATATCACAGTCCTCCAACCATTTATGATTGGAGATTATTTGCGTCAATCAGACGTTCTTGAATAGGTTGTTATGCCTATGCACCAAAATGCTTTCAATGCACTGTTAATTATACTGGCATGATATAAAATGTTCAACAATAAAATCAAAAGTCGCCCCCGCATAAGCACTTGACATTTTTTATTTTTGTGCTATATTGAGAACATACGATTACCAAAGGACAATTAAAATGACACAAAGAATTTCTATGGCGGAAATGTACGATATTGCAGCCGCCTTTATCACAGACAAAGATACAAAGGTTCAGGTTTTGGCAGATCAAGACCGTATAGAGTACACATTTACCAAGCATAAATTGGCAGACTATCCATATTGCTTGGTCATATCAATTGAACGTGGGGCACCACAAAAATGCCGCCCGTATCTGTCGAAACGTGATGACGGCAATTATGATGTTGTTACCCGTGATAACAAACCTGGACACGTTTATCTGAAACGTGGAACAGGCGCAACCGGGTATGCGGGTAATCGTGTACTGGTAACGGCCCAGACACGTAAAAATGTTGGTCGTGCGTTTGATAAAACACAACGTGATATCGTCAAGGCATTTACACGTTTTTGTTCACCTTCGTTCTTTAACGTGCATGATTTAGCAAGCAAACGTGCATCAGGACAACTGGCGACAAAAGATAACGATAGACTATTGTTTTCTGTTATTTATCGATTAAAAGAAAAAATACGATAAATCATTATTTATACTGGATGGAAAAATATGTCCAGAAAACAAAAAAATCCCCTGGTTGGGGATTTTTTTATAACTTTACACCATATTTGCCACGGTTTATGGGGCGGTATGACAGGGCCTCGGTCAAATCGGACATTTCAATATTGTCTGAACCACGTAAATCGGCAATCGTACGTGCCAAACGTCGAATACGATTATATCCACGGGCAGACATACCCATTTTTTCCGCAGCAGCATTCAAAAAGCCAGTTAATTCGGGTGATAATGCGGCATACTGTTCCAGGTCAGGACCGTCCAGCATGGCATTAACCCGCCCCTGGCGCTGAATCTGTCTGTCACGAGCAGCCACAACACGGGCACGAATTTCGGCACTGGTTTCACGTGGGGTGGAATCTGTGGTCATTTCCCAGGGCTTTACCGCATCAACATCAACATGCAAATCAATTCTGTCCAATAATGGCCCAGAAATCTTGTTCTGATATGCTTCGGCACAGCGGGGCGCCCGTGAACACGACATTGCTGCATTGCCCAGGTGACCACATGGACATGGATTCATGGCGGCAATTAACTGAAAACGGGCAGGATATGTCGCATTGCGGCGGGCCCGTGAAATTAAAATGCGACCCGATTCCATCGGCTGGCGTAATATCTCGAGTGTGGCACGATTAAATTCGGGCAACTCGTCCAAAAACAGCACACCGTTGTGGGCCAATGATATTTCCCCAGGACGGGCATCGGATCCACCACCCGCCAAGGCAACCGGACTGGATGTATGGTGAACACTGCGAAATGGACGTGATGATACCAGTCCCCCTGCCCCAAGACAGCCGGCAATCGAATAAATGGTCGATGTTTCCAATATCTCGGGTGCGGTCATTTCAGGCATTATCGTTGGCAGACGTGATGCCAGCATGGTCTTGCCCGACCCGGGTGGCCCAACCATCAACATCGCATGACCGCCCGCCGCAGCAATTTCCAAGGCACGCTTGGCCGCAGACTGCCCATGAACGTCCGACATATCCAGATTTGTGTTCAATGTGGTATCAGGTGAACTTAATTCGGGAACAGGTAAAATTTGCGTTCCTTTGAAATGATTTATCAACTGGACCACATGAAATGGGGCAACAATGTTCGTGTGCCCAGCCCAGCGGGCCTGGATTCCCTGGTCCCCGGGACAGATTATCCCCAGATTATGCGCATTTGCCCAAACAGATGCAGGCAGTACGGCATCAGTCTTGACAATGGCACCATTTAGGCCGACTTCGCCCAGGATAACATACCGTTCCAATTCTGATTCTGGCAGCACACCAATCGCACACAAAATGCCACAAAGTATCGGCAGGTCAAAATGTGAACCACTTTTTTCCACGTCCGCAGGTGACAGATTTACCGTTAAACGTTTGGGCGGCAATGATAAATTTAACGCAGATAATACATTGCGTATCCGTTCTGCAGATTCTTTGACAGCACGGTCCGCCAAACCGATGATATTAAATTCAGGACGTGCCAATCCAGCAGATAACTGAACCTGGACATCAATCGGTGTGGCATCCATGCCATTAAATATAATTGACTGTAATGATATCATGTCGGTTATATTATAACTTGAATTAAATTTCTGCAAGTTATAATATGTACACGATAAACAAAGGATTCTATATATGCCTGCAAAAAATAAAAATGCCGCACGTGAATGGTTTAATACGATTTTCTATGGTGCACTGATTGCGATTGTGTTTCGCAGTTTCCTGTTGGAACCGTTTAATATTCCATCAGGTTCAATGATTCCAACACTGCATGTCGGGGACCATATCTTTGTAGAGAAATGGGCATATGGATATTCCAGATACTCGTTCCCGTTCGGATCGTGGAAACTGTGGAATGGTCGTTTCTGGGCAACAGAACCAAACGTTGGTGATGTCATCGTTTTCAGAAACCCTGAAAATGAATCACAGGACTATGTTAAACGTCTGATTGGAAAACCAGGCGACAAAATCCAGATGATTAATGGACGGCTGCACATCAATGATGTGCAGGTACCACGTGAAAATCCACGACCATATGTGGTCGCAATGCTGCCAAAGTCTATGCGGGGGGTCGGATATTATAAAGACAATATGTCAATCAAAGGTAATAAAATCTGGGTCGATAATAAACCTGCAGAATTTAACTATACAATCGAATATAAACCTGATGATTTCTGCCATATGTATAATGGGGCATGTGGGGTCTTTAACGTGACGGAATACACAGAAACACTGCCAAACGGAAAACAGCACAGCATCATCGAGTTTACAGATGACGCACCGTTCGACAATACAGATGTGTTTGTGGTGCCTGAAAATCACTTCTTTTTCATGGGTGATAATCGTGATAACAGTGGCGACAGTCGGGGCAGTATCAGATATGTGCCACGTGATAATGTCTTGGGGCAAGTCTGGTTCGTGTGGTATTCGCATAACTACTATGCACCGATGCTGGCACTGTGGTCATGGGGCAATAAAATGCGTTGGGACAGATTTGGAATGGGTATAGATTAAAATGAAAATACTGAATTATGAATTTAATGACAAAAGCTTGCTGGATTTAGCACTGACACAAAGCGGTGCAGATGCGCAGCATAATAATGAAAGACTGGAATTTATCGGGGATAGAGTACTGGGGTTGAGTGTGGCGGCGCTGCTGTATGAAATGTACCCAAATGAATCCGAAGGCGAACTGGCACGGCGACATGCAATGCTGGTGTCGACAGATACACTGGGGAAAGTCGGAAAAGAAATCGGACTGGAAAAACAGATAAAACATGGACATATGACTGCAGGACGCACAAAGCATATACTGGCCAACGCAATGGAGGCCATATTTGGCGCAATATTTCTGGATGCAGGATTCAATACCGCACGTGATATCATCATCAATATGTGGAAAAATTTGGCAGCGCAAGATGCAGTTGCACCAAAAGATCCAAAAACTGCACTGCAGGAACTGGTGCAACAGTCAGATTCAGGAAAATTGCCAGTGTATGAATATTTAACCCCCAGCGGAGCATCACACAACCCAACGTTCAGTGTACGTGTGTCCGCAATGGGAAAATCTGCAATGGGGGTCGGGACATCTAAAAAAGCCGCCAGTATCGCAGCTGCAGAAGAATTGTTGAAAATCCTTGCAATTTAGGGATTTGAAAACTAAAATCATCATACAATAAAAATAAAAGGAAAAAATATGTTTTCGATCTTGTTAGTTTTTTTAATTATTGACGCAGTATTAATGATCGGATTAATCCTGTTGCAAAAGTCCGAAGGTTCGGGTATGTCGGGCTCGTCAGCGGCATCAATGTTTGGTGGTGCGTTAAGCGGGGCGGCGGCTGGAAACTTTCTGACACGGGCAACAGCATGGTTGGCAACGATATTCTTTGTTCTGTGTGCAGCATTGGCATTTGTTGCATCAAAAATGAATGTCGAGGCACAGCAAAGTGATTTGCGTACAGAAATTATTATGCAAGAAAATGCCGCACCGGCAGCAGACATACCGGCAGATGCGCCCAAGGCAGAATAAGTTCAGTGTAAAAAATCCCGCAACCTGCGGGATTTTTTTTATCTGTGGTTCGTTTGCTGTGTTTTTATTTGATGTGCTGTAAACTGAGTTAATGCACGCGATAAATATTTTGCAATGTATGACGAATCCGCATAGACAGATTTATCATCTGGGCCGGCAACACCAGTAATCATGCCATCTGATGCACGATATACGTACGTGGGTAAATGGTGCTGGGTTATGTTTGCAGAATCAAATCGACCATGGTGACGCCGGGATATAGATGCACAATGGATGGACGTAGATGCATTTGTCCAAAATAATGGAGATACCTGAGCGCCGTTGTAAAGACTGATGTCTTTGACCAAATAATTGTCATGGGTTGGCGATGTATAACCAATACACTTGTAAAATGGGGTTGCAGAATATAACGCAACCAATTCAATCATGTCAGCGTCAAATGCACACGCATTTTCCATCGCAGACATCAATCTGCGCCCCAACCCCATATGCTGATATTCCGGCAATACATACAAGTGTCGCATACTGATAACGCGGTCTTCACAATCGCCATGAATACTGGCAATCATTTTCGTGTCATCATATGCAGCAAATGCAAAATTCTTGATGTTGGTCTGCCAGGCGTTCGCATAGTCTGTATATGCCTGGGAAATATCCAAGGGCGACATCACGACACCATAATTATGCTTCATAGTTGCAACACGTATACGCAACATGTTGTCCCAGACGCCTGGGGCCGACTGATCGAATATTGGAAGAATCTGGATATCTGTCATGTTTGTACATATAATACAAATATTATATTTTGTCAATAGCTTAAAATACTATTTTTATTGTCGGGAATGCGGTGTGGGTTGCGTCTGATTCAACAATGATGTTTTCAGGTGATACCCAACGATATGACAAATGATTTGGTACAACACGATCCATGCCAGCAATATAGTGCAACTGGGGGACGTCTGGCAGATGTTCCAAGTCCAACGAACGGGTCAATGGACGGTCGCCAAAATGTTCTGTCCAGTCATGATGGTTCAATACACCTGCAATCGTTATCCATTTTTGAACGTTTAATTCTGGATGCTGGGCAATAACCAGACCAGATATCATCGCACCACCAGAATAACCAATCATGATAATCGGACGATTGCCTGCAACAGTACGTATTGCATCATACACGGAATCAACAATTTCCTGGGAAAAGCGGCCATCAGTCCAATCTGATTGATGACATTGGGGTGACATAATGTACTGGCACGGGCGGGCCATATAAACAACGTTAGTCGACATGTCACGTGATGCCAAATCACGCACCAACGTGCCACGTGGGGTCGGATCAGACGTTGGACGACCACGGGCATCAAATGAATATCCGTCACCTTCGATATAAATATGGACCGGTGATGTTGAATCTGTCATACGTGACCAGGTTGCAATTTGATACTGGCCCGATGAAACCGGGGTATACAGCATATTGTCTGGATGCGACCAAACCGATACACAGCCAGATAAACACAACAATAATAAAAATTTCAAACCACGAAACATTGTATAGTTAATTCTAGGATAAAATCGGTAAAAAAACAATTATTTATTGACAATTCGACCGATTACAATCATTATTGTCCCCACAAAATACGGAATATAAAAAATGATATATACACCAGAACAGCAAAAACGCATTCGTGAACTGAAAAATATGACAGAAGAACAATGGGACGCAATCTGCAAGGGGTGTGGAATGTGCTGTTTATGTAAACTGGAATATTTCAAGTCGACCGTCTTTTATACCAATTTGTGCTGTAAACACCTGGACCCGAGTACACAAAAATGCACAATTTTTGAACGCAGATTTAACACACCTGGGACCGGTTGCGCAAAAGTAGACTTGAACGTGGTCTTGCATAGCAAATGCCTGCCGAAAACATGCGGATATATCGAATACATATTCGGCCCCGCCAAAAAGCCAATCAATGTGGACTGGTCCAGTGTACGTGCAGTTACCCCCGAAGAATCTGAAAACTTTTTATTGGCAATGCGACACAGAATAAGACACTCGAACCATTGGAATCACAGATAATTATCACACAAAAAATATATTTTTGAAATTTTTTGGGCAAAGGGACTTGACAAATGTGTTGACAAACATTATTTTTAGTGTACAAATATATGTATCCATACACAAAAGGCAATGGGATGTTTAATAAAACCAAGGTAAAGTTGGCTGCAAAACAGGTCAACAACAAACAAAAAAAACAAGAAAACAATAAACGCACCAAATTTTGGGGGCGGCTGTGGAACATTATCTGCGCCCCATTCCGATTTATCAAACGCATAATCCGCAAAGTATGGAACTGGATTTCAGAAATTAATTTAATTGGGCTGATTAATACAACACTGCTGATTGCAATTATCGTATTATTTTCTATGCTGATTCTGGACATCACCAGATACAACAGCCAAAAAACAATCGTTGTCGCAGAACCTGTTCAGGTCGTACCACAGGTCCAGGTCTTGGAAGAATCTGCACCAAACATTGTAAAAAAACAAAGACCAACACTGCCAATGCGGGTCGACGCAAAAACAAATAAAAGAATTGAACCAGCTGTGAATGTAGTCCCTGTTTCCCAGCCAGAAGTTAAAATCGCAGAAAAACAAACAGCCAAACAGGACAACAATTTCTGGGGCGATGTTATCATTGACACCCGTGGGGCTGGGGCAATGCTGAAAAATGGCGCAAAAGTTAACGGCAATTTGTACCTGCAGAATATGCGAAAGTACACTTTGCCATGCGATATTCGTATCAACGGGAACCTGTTCCTGCGTGATGTGAATATGTTGCAGTTCTGTGGCGACTTTGTCATCACAGGCAACATCTATGTCAGTCCACGTTCGTCATTTGGGCCAATCCCACAGACGGCAAAACTGGGCGGATATGTGGTTCTGTAATCCACAAAAAATTACAGGTTGTATTGTAATCATTTAGTCTCCTTTGAGTGTCGCCGAAAATTCGGCGACATTTTTTAATGGAACTGATTAAAAATTATGTTTATACTGTGTGTGTCCAAACAAAACAAAGAGGGAATGAAATGTTCGATAAACTGTTGTACACAATGCGTAAAAATCTGGCATATACAATCGTGATGATTATTGCGATTATTTTCTTTTGTGCGTTTTCTGACGGATTGTTAAGTGGTCTGATTGCAGCAGCGGCAGCCGTAATCGCATTCGCATGCGGTGCGTTGCTGTATGGCGAATACAAACAGGCACCAACAATCGTCAAAGCCACACAGAAAAAATCGACGGCAAAAAAGTCTGCGCCTGCAAAAAAAGCAACTGGAAAAAAACCAGCTGCCAAGAAAAGAAAATAATCCAGACAAACAAAAATCCCCAATTTTGGGGATTTTTATTTTTCTGTTCTGTTTAGTCCAGATTGTTCAGCAAGATTTCTTTTAACTCGTTCGGCATCATACCCGTGGTCGAATAACCACAGTCAACATGGTGGACTTCGCCTGTGACACCAGATGACAAATCGCTGAACAAATACATGGCTGCACCAGACACATCGTCCAATGTCATATTGCGGCGCAGTGGTGTTGTTTCTGCGTTCAGACGCAACATTGCTTTGAACCCGCCAACACCGCTGGATGCCAGGGTCATAATCGGACCAGCACTGATTGCGTTAATGCGAATCCCATCACGCCCCAGGTCAGATGCCAAGTATCGAACACTGCTGTCCAGGGCGGATTTCGCAACACCCATAACATTATAGTTTGGAACAGACTTTTCACCGCCAAAGTATGTCAAGGTCACGATACTGCCCCCGTTCGTCATCAATTTCGATGCACGGCGCGTGATATCAACCAATGAATACACGGAAATATCCATTGTATTCTTGAAATTTTCACGGGTTGTATCTGCATAGCGACCAGTTAATTCGTTCTTGTCCGAAAACGCAATCGCATGCAGCACACCGTCCAGGTGCCCCCATTCACGTTCAATATCTGCGAACAGCGAATCCATCTGTTCATCGTTTTGTACGTTGCATTCACGAACAAATTTTGCACCAATCGATTCCGCCAGTGGACGAACCCGCTTTTCCAGCGCAGGCATGGCATACGGCATCGCAATTTCTGCCCCCATTTCGTGGGCACGCCGGGCAATTGCCCATGCCATTGACCAATCGTTGGCAACACCGGTAATTAAAATCTTTTTCCCTTTTAATAACATAAATAATCCTTTTGTTATTTTTCTATTGGACCAGTTTAATATACCACCCCACCCCGCCCCATGCAACAGATAAAAAATCCCGCCCATATGGGCAGGATTTATCTTTGTTTCCCCAGCATCGTGTCAAAATGGTGCCGGATAAAATACCATGAAAGCTTTTGTCGACGGTGTGCAACATCAATCTTTTTACGAAATGCGGTGGCAATCTGCATCAGAATTTCTTGCGATTCCCGTGGTGATAATGTCGTTATTTTTTGTTCAGGAATGCCTTTCAAAAATTTCGTATATGTACTTTCAATCATTGCCATTTCTGTTTCCTTATCGTTGTTTTTGTTTTCCATATAACGGACAACGTTTGGCAATTACACTTGCAGGCATATACAGTGTACCCAATTTACCGACATCTGCGGACACCAGGGTGCCGGTTTGGTCATAAAACTTGTCCGCCAAACAGTAGTTTATTGTTGGTATGGTTTTTCTGTCTCTGCGGCAAAAGTCTTCGAACACAATGGTTTGTGTATATTGGTTTTGCCCCAGTTGACACCGCCGTGGACAACCATCGCATAACACAGGGGTGGATAACGGTGTATGTTTGTGCCAATCATTCACATATTCTGTGAATCTAGTAATCAGTTGTTGTTGAGCAATTGGCAATTCGTCTTTGATATTAAATGGGCGGTAGTAAAGCCAACCAACGTGGGGCTCTTGCAAATCGTATGATTTACACCTGTGAATAAAGTGTGCAATTGCCTTGCGGACAAGTCTATCTTGTTCAAGGGGAAGTGTTGCGATACAAACGTCAACCACCAAACATTGTACATATATCGCCCCCTGTTTGTATATGATAGTGTCTAGAGGTGCGTGCCAAGGTGCCTCGAATTCTATACTGATGCCAGTCATAATCGTATCTGAAAAATTAACTTGGGATGACGGCAAATCCAACTTTTCATACATTGCATACAGAAAAAAATCCGCATAGGTTTCACGCATCGCCGCCGGTGATAATTGCCTTGAATCATAACATCTGAATTGTTCCCATGGATTTAGTTCCTGGGGACGTGTTTGTTTGGTATTCGCACCACCGAATAATTTATAACGCAAAGTCCGAAGGAAGCTCATATTGTTTTTCCTGTTATCGTTGTTTTTGGTTCTTGGTTGCGTACAATTCTGGGAACACTATTTCGCCAACCGTTTTTCTGATAAATTCATCCTGACATTCACCCAGACGAATTTTATTTAAACATGCATGCATTGGATAATCGCTGTTAATATTGCATTTGGGGCAAATTTTACCAAAATGTGTCCCCAGACGCAATTCTGCCACAGCGTCATCACTAAAACGGGTCGGATACGCATAAATCATTTTTGCAACAAAAGAAAAATCATAGGTATCCAAACATATCTTTTCGGGACGTGGAACATTATAAATACGCTTCATAATTTTTAATGCTTGCCCCATTGTAATCGGTTTACCCAAGACATGCCCAAACCCTCTTGTTTCTTCAAACAAGCAAACCTGAACAAGGTCGCTTAGAATATGTGCATCACGAATTTGACGAGCGGTATTTGGATTTATCTTGAATGTACGATTTTCTGGAATAGTTTTCTTTGGCATTTTTGTTCCCTTCTTATCGTGTTTTATAATGGTCGCACAGACGGGCGATTTTGCCAGCCAATAATTTAGCGTCTTTTTCATGTTGAAAAAGTTTGGTTATAATAACCTCTACACAGGTGGACTGACTTTTATGATTCTCGTCAATATAGTGCGATATTTTTTGCCCACCAATTGTTGGATAAATATGACATAAGCATGGGCAATACAGATAATTTAATTTGCACTGGTCTTCGCATCCATCGCATCTGTCCCTAGACAAAACATTGACATGTGCCAGGCCAGGTTTTGTATTTATTAGTTTTTCCTGTGTAAATGACATTTTGATTACCTCTTGTACTTTTATTCTACTGTGAACTTAGCACAAATATCCGGATTTGCAATATATTTCATAGCAAAACCGCCCATATGGGCGGGAATTTTTGGCTTTTTTTACAATGCTAATTATATCACAATGTCGGCAAATCGTGTCTGCTAGCGACAATCTGCTGCCTTGTTCATGCGAACATGGTCACATATCGCACCAAATTCTGCCATTGTGATTTTGCCAGTATTTAATACCTTGATAATCGTGCGACACGATGGATAGCGCGTCTTGCCATAGGCATCACAACGTTTACTTTTGTTAAATGTTGTCGCATCCAGCCCACTGTTAATCGCCATGCGTGATGGAGTTATTTTCTGATTGGTTGCAATCGCATCCAGTGCATCCCAAATATCATCGTGGGTTATCATGCTGTATCCTTTTTTTTCCTTGTCGGGTTATCTGGTTTTATTGTTAACATGATACATTATGCAAAAAATCATATTTTTTATCAAGTGGTTTTTATAGGTCAGTTTTCTTATTTCAAATTCTCTTTTTCTTTGAGACAACAGATTATATTCCCTTTCAAACAACCCCATACAATGCAATTTGTGCCGGACGATGCCGTTTTCAGCCGATTTTTACCCCCTTGCCCCACCCTGACATGCCAGATTGTATGATTTTAAGACCGACATCGTGTCGATTTCAACCAGAAAAAAATCCCTGCCCAATACCCCGCCCATCGTGCAAAAAAACCACCGCCCAATTGGGCGGTTGGTTTTTAATCGTCAGACTTACATCTACTTACTATTCAAATATTTTTGTTTCTTCGTTATAAACTGCAATATATCGTTCACCAAGCCTTGCATCCCAAAACTTCTCTATGGCTTTCAATATCTCTATCAGTTCAATTTCTTTATCATCTTTTATAACTATAAGTTTTCGAGGGACATTTGTACCTGACTTTCTGCCGGTTTTGCATGGTTTATCTAAATTAAAATGTTTTGTGCCATTGGCAATATTTTCTAATACTGCGCTATAGGGCATTTCTTTGCTAATAGCCTCTTTCTCTGTCTTTGTCCTGCAAAACCAATCCCTTACATGGTAGAGTGTAATACAAGCATTTATTGCCGTTCGTTCATCGGACTCATCTTTGTAAAACTCTCTCAGGTTCTGTTTTACAATCCGATGATAAAAATACTTTGGTTCATGGTATATAAAAGATGGGCCAGGTCTTTCTAGAGAGACCTTTATATCCGGGAAAATTTCTAGTCCTAACTCTGGTATGGATATTTTCTTAGTAAAATGTTCCACTTTTCACTCCTTAAATTGCATTAGATAAAATAACCGCCCGATTGGGCGGTATGATCGTTTTGTTAACTTAAAAAACATATTTTATACCGGTCCTAATCGTATGATTTGTTAAATTTTGACTGCACTCTTTTATATCTGCTAATCGATAGTTTTCACGATGCACTCCATACCCACCAAACGACTTCATTTCTTCCTCTGTACCAAAGGCTCCATCCGGAAACAAATTATTTGCATATTCAGCATTTGCCGCATAATACCCGCCAAGATCAGCATTATTTTTTAATTTGTTCATATCATAACTGATATCAATATACAGATTATCGTGTATTTTAACAGACGTTCCTAACCCCATAACCACGCCCGAATCCATTGAGCCAAATTTTGTTTTATTGTGTAACAAAGCACCAAACTTTACATATGGAGTAACATCTTTATACGTTCCGCCAAGTTTCAGACTTAATGATGACCAGTTTTTCACTGTATTTCCACCAGTGTTATAATTGACACCCAAAGCCGCATAAAACCATTCGTAGTGAAAATCGCCACCAATTTCAAAACTGGTTCCAAAGGTTTCATCAGAATCGTTATGCTGGCTATCATATACAAAGTAATAGTGCATGGCAGGATATGCCCAATTTTGCCAATGATGAATACTATGTTCTTTTGTTTTATTTTGTACTAGATTAACACCCGCACTAATTTGTGCGTACGGTTTTAAACTCCACTCTGCATTGGCATTTGATATACTTATAACACTCAATAAAACACAAGTAAAAAATGTACACCTTTTCATTATATCTCTCTTACTTTTTTTCCTATTCTAGCAACCTGATTGATAAATGTAAATTAAACATATCATCTGCTTCTTAATAAGACTTTTATTCACCATAAACCATCACACAACTTTGATAAAAAAGCGGATATAGACCTTCGTATCTGGTTTCAACATAATGAATTTTACTTATGTTGGCTTCTAATGCTGCTTTTAAAATACTTTTTTCAGTTTCTACAGGTATAATAAACAACGCAATTGCATTACAGGCTTTGCCAATCTTTAACTCTTCTATTTTGGAAAAATCGGTTTTATTCAAATCAATTTGGTTTACATATGGTGCATTTACACATGCACATAAAAATAATGGCAAAAACAAACAGAATATTTTTTTCATTTTACACCCCTTTTGTAAAAAAATTAGACCGCCATGGGATGTTAGGCGGTCGGGGAGTTCGTAAATCACGTCATTATTGATTCTGTTGCTTTCGGGTAACCCCTGTTGTATAGCAAGCAGCTCCCCGACTTATTAAGTCAGGGATAAATGACGACACAAAACCACAGGAATGACATCGGATAACGATGCCGTCAGTAATTTTGCACCGAATGACGTAGGCTTACGATAGCCCCGAACCCATATCCCTATGGATTCATTTCATAGTTTATCACTAAAAATCAAAAATGTAAATTGAATATATTATTCAAATCGAACAAGCCAATCTTTCTTCATTGTTTGTAGCTTTTCTCGCATATCATGCACTTGTCGTATTTCGTCTGGTTGAGCATTTTGTTTATGTTCAATCTTATACAGAGTTGATTTTACCCATTCAAGAAACCTTCCCATATTGTCTCGCACTGTTTTAGAATATACATCTTGATCGTAGTATCGCTTCAAATATCCTTTGGTATTTTGTATCAATATACATATTTGCATTCCCGTTTCCATACTACGAAATGCAAGACTGCGGAAATACTCTTGCCTATGTTCCTGATTTGATAAAATATTAGGCTGATTTAGCTGGTTTAAAGCGATTTTAAGTTGTACAATACACTCGTAAAATTTTGGACAATGTTCAATTACAAAAGTTAAATCTACAGAAAGGTTATCAAATGTAAAATCCGGTATTGGCGGCTCTATGAAATTTTGTATATTCCCTTTGGCAAGTTCCATATTGTTATGTACATTTATCACATACCCAAAAAAATTTCTAAAAATAATATGCAGATTATAGTAGTAGTTTATCAGCGCATTCTTTTGCTGTCGTTTTTTACGTTTATGTTCATAATATGTTGGCAGAAAGAATGCAAATACAGCCCCAATTATAGTTGCAAGAAATTCTTGCCACGGCCAACTTTTTATACACTCTAACACCATAGATTACCTTTGCTTTTGTTCCTATTCTAGCAACCTATTCCAGAAATGTAAAATGAATAAAATAATAGACTCGTTATACTTGGCTTGCTTGTTCTATAAATTGTGGATTTATTGGTGTTGCATACACCTTGTTTTCTTTAACATTAGCACTATGCAATACACCAATTACCATATCTTGAAATAATACCGGTCCTCCACTCATACCATTTAACATATCAACTTCTTCGCACTTAAATACATAATCATGCCGATTTGCATCAAAGCCAATAAATTCGCATTTCACTCCCAAAATAAGAGAGTTTATTGTCCGCTGCGAATAATTTATATGGAAATCGCTGTTTGGAAACCCCAGTGCCACACAAGCATCACCGACTTTCATATCATGAACTTCATTTAATTTTAAAACACGTATTTTTAAATCATCCGTATAAACTTTTTCCACTAATTCTAATATTTCTTTTTGTTTACTGTTTCTGATAGTTTCATAAAACGAACTCCATACGGTTTTCTTTAATCTATCTATCGGCTTTCTGTGTTTATTTAGCCTCATTTCACGTTTCATATAAGGTGTATTTAAGATATCAGCAGCCAGTTTATCGCTTCCCGATTTTGCTTTTGCTACTAGTAAGTCCAGTATTGACAGTTTGATCAAGACAATATCTGTGTCTGTTCCCAAAGAATCCTCATAATGGGACACCAATACCTTTGAAACCGGAAGGCCTTTCATTGATTTGTTGGGCAACGCTATAAAAATATGTTTTGGACTCGCCGGTCCCAAACAATGTCCAGCAGTCACTGCATAAAAATCGTCCTTATGCTGAATAAAAAAACAAGTTCCGCCTTTGCCTACGCACGGCAGCGAATCTTCTTCTGTCGGGATACTGTTATCCCATAATAAAAACGGAACTATTGCACGACTTAAAATCTCAGCGTCTGTCATTTTCTTTTAGCCCTAACATTTTCCATAATCACATATTTTCTTATAGATTATATATAGTAAAAACAAAACATTAAATCAACCTGAAATCAATATTGATATCAGATTGATTTCAATGGTAGGGTTACTGCTGAAATCATATTTTTCAGGTGTTTTTAGGGGAGTGTTTTTAGCATAGCAAGGTCGTTTGAAAAATATACATTTATATACATTGTATAACCAAGAAACATTTTTTTGACATCGCACACTATCACTGGTTGCACACAGACCTTTTCAACCCGCACAACAAAAAACAGACAAAACAGCCCCTTAGACCGCATAATTCAACCACAGGTTGACAACCATGCAAATCACACGCAACAAAAACATTGCGTTTGTTTTATATTCAGGAATAAAATTAGTAATAAAAATACAAAAAATAAAAAAAACACTTGAAATGATTTTCAATACAGTATATTATATGCGGGCTATTCGGGCATAGTTCAGTCGGTAGAACAACGGACTGTTAATCCGTATGTCGTTGGTTCGAGTCCAACTGCCCGAGCCACAGTTTATACCGTCCTGTTAAAGGGCGGTTTTTGTTTGGATTTCTAAGGATTTTCACAGTTCGATAATACAGGTTGTAAAACGGGCTATCTTTCAGGCGTTATCGAACTGCATAATAAAACCGCCCAGATGGGCGGTGGGGCGTACCCGAACGAGTGTTCGATTAACGATTGCGACCCGCTTTTGATAAATTATGTTCTACAACACGGGCAATGTCAACAACTGTGCATTCGCCACCATCATAGTATGAAAAACGTTCATTATAGCCAGAGGCGATTACTGGACGACCAGACGCATCGGGAACAAACGTTTTGCCAGACTCATCAACATAGCCAATACCAATGTACATCTTGGTATGACCAGGATAACGAATTACAGAACCAACACTGATGCGTGAAAAATCTGCAACTGTTGGATTGTGAATCATCGACCCTGGGATACTGTCGCGTCCAAAATACTCCAGCAAACGATCGCCATTATACAAGGCAGCAGAACGCCCTTGTTTCTTTGCAAAAGGACGACCAGCATAGGTATTTGCACGGAACTTCATACGCTGGGTCGCATCCGCAAGTGCATTTGTCACACTTTTGTTGCAATAGTTATAATCCAAGCCATATAACTTGCCAGGGGTTGCCAAACCACGATTTATCGAGTCAATATCCAAAGCCAATTCCTTGGCAGCGGTTTCGCCAAATAATGCAGCAATTTCAGAATTGCTCATGCTGGACCAGTTAACCGCACGAAATGTAGATGGGTTAAAATAGTCCCGGTTTAATTTGCGTTCAGATGACTGGGCGGTGTTACCATAAACTGCGGCATCCTGTTGGTCTGCAAATGTTTCTGATGCATCATGCCCTTTTATCGACAATGTTAACAAACATGCCAACATAGCGACAGACATATGCGAAACAGGTTTCGATGTTAAAAATTTCTTGATATCCATGTTATATCCTTTTTTTTGGGGTATTATTATCTTACGTGACGTTGCACATCGTGCTGCAGTTTATACTCGACAATCTTGGGGACATCGACCACTGTGCACCGGGACCAGTCAAAGTATTCAAACAGTTTTTTGCCATCAGATGATGCAATAACTGGTAGCCCACGTGAATCTGCAACAAATGTTTGCCCATGCTTGTCAATATAGCCAATCCCCATATACATATAGGCATGACGACCATGACGAATTATCGAACCAGCACTGATTTTACCCATGTCTGTTTTTTCTGGGTTCACAATAATCGAATTTGGAACACTGTCACGTTCAAAGTACTTTACCAAATGTTTCGCGTTCTTCATTGCACGTTTGAACACGTCAGAACTGTCACAGCGGTCTGCGGGGAACGGTACGGCACGAATGTTTGCCCTGCGGAACCTTTGGCG
The DNA here is from genome assembly GCA_015062445.1 of Alphaproteobacteria bacterium. GTDB lineage: Bacteria > Pseudomonadota > Alphaproteobacteria > Rs-D84 > Rs-D84 > Enterousia. The sequence goes on from SUUQ01000004.1 coordinate 75,459, forward strand.
GGATACAGCGTCATTATATGCACGAACAATCGCTTCGCCGCAATAGTCACGTTCATCACCGTACATCTGGGATGCGGTTGCAGAACCTGACTTTAATGAATCTATGTCCATCGCAAATTCTTGGGCTGCAGTTTTTCCCAAAACTTCGCCGACACGCTGATTTGTGTTATGGCGCCACGCAATCAATTCAAATGTGCCAGAATCAAATATATCTCGATTCAACTGGGCACCGCGACCACGGGCATCTGTGGTATATACAGCAACATCTTGACGTTTGTTAAATTTAACGTCTTTGCCAATGCCAATCAATGACAATGCCATCAAATAGCCCACCAATGCAGCAGACATATGAGTGACAACACCACTTTTCAATATTTTTCTTATATCCATTTCTACACCTCTTTATTTCCTGGGGCATCCAAACCCCACACAATTAATATAATACCAAACATGAATTTTGTCAAGTACACAACACAAAATCCCCCCTTCTTGAAAAGGGGTTATCGTATATTGCAAATGGGGGACAAGTGCAAGATTTTATAACTGGGTATTGCATAAAATACGGGATATCAGTAAATCTGCTGGCAACTGGGGGTGCAATAATAATTCTGATAATGGTACCCAATGCATGTCATCGTGCACAGTCATGCAAAAATCACCGTTAAAATCCGATATCTCGTACGCATGCAGTTCCATAATACGCCCCGTTTCCATGGTATGATGAACAATCGCCAACAAACGACCAACAGTCGCATCAATCCCCAGTTCTTCGAATAATTCACGATGCATACAGGTTGGGCCATCTTCGCCGTCTTCGAACTTGCCGCCGGGATATTCCCATTCGCCAGAAAATGCCTGGCCGGGGGAACGCCGCATAAGTAAAATCTTGTTACCATTGCGGAAAATCGCTGCTGATACCTTCATATTTTGCCCCATATAAACCAATTTACAGCCAGGGTAAAAAATATCACCAATTATTGCAAGGGCTTTCCACGGACCAACGTTTTGCCCCACACACGAACACTAGTCCGATTGTGATATTTTTTCCATTATCACATCCAACAGCCGGACCATGGCCATGACATCTTGACCACAATATTCATGCAGATTTAACATCATTTCAGTGGTTTGATCCGGTGTCTGTTGACCGGTCATAAATGCCATGAACTGGTCACTGGCCTCGGTTCCGTTGTGAATCCCCAGATTCTGATATGACATTTCTGGAACGAATGCTGGCAGTGTCGCCTTGATAGATACACTGCCGTTCTGGCATGGGCGGTACAAGGCACGTTTCTTGAACGGTTCCAGCAGGTCAACAACACGATTGTTTATCGCATTTAATGCATCTGCATACTGGGGAAAATCACGTGCCATTTCAGAATTTCGCCCCTGTTCAAAGCCACGATTATAGACGACAACTGAACCATGGTCGCCACAGGTTTTTATCAGGTGTTCTATCAATTTTGGCCGGGGATCTGTGCCGGATTCTTGATGCAGATATCCGTATTCAATCAATGGCGCATCGGGTTCAGGTTGGACAATCAAATGAAACTGAAAACAAATCTGCTGGTACGGGCGGGAATTGTCAAACATGGGAATCGCCGGCTGGATAGATTCATAATCCAAAAAATACAGCGGATATTGCAATTTGGACGTGAATTCAGCCAGTGCGGCACGGTCTGTGATATCCGTGTTGTTCAAAAACGCAATGATGTCCGCTGCACAGGATTTACCCATGTATTCCGTTGCAGGCACATCATGCAAATCAGGTCCGTACATGTTATAGATTTTATCCGCCAAGGGATTACGAAATGCCTTGAACACAGAATATTTTGGAATATTTGCCCAACAATGGTGACAATATCCACATGTATAAAAACGGCCCCGGGTCGCTTTGGACAAGGCAACGTTCGGTTCATCGCCAGACAGATATTCATGCAGACGTGCAACCTGGTGCGCAACAAAATCTGTATCCTGGAGGAATTCCGCCGCAGGCCACAGTTTATACAGTTCGTGGATGTTCAAATCACCATGACGTACATAGTCGGAATTCAGTGTCATGACAAAACAATCACGAACATTTATGCCGCAATGCAGCAAAACATAGCGCTGAAATGAAACATCAATATAGTGGTAATCTTTGGCATGGGTGGTCGATTTTACTTCGACAATATTCCATGTACCATCGCCATTGTTTACCAGAATATCCACCGCACAATATTCACCCGTGTCAGTGGCAAAGGTGGCCTCGTAAATTGCGGGGGCATTCGATTCAATTGCCGCACGTGTCTGGACCAGAGCTTCATCTGTCCATGGCAGTGCAGTAATTCGAACACCACCCGGATAATAATCACATGCCAATTCGCCAACCGCTGTGCCACGTGCCAGTACGACTTCGTTTTTTTCAGGCACGATATCTGGACGGTGCTTTTTCAACCATAATGCACGTGGACATTTCTGCCCCAGGACATAGTCAGATTTCGAAATGCGAATTGGTGCAGCCATGTTTACCCCCCTATTCCTGGATATCAATGATTGATGTTGGATTGCCAATGCGGGCAGCATCAAACTGGGCACGCAAAGTAGGACTTTCACGGGTCAGTTTGTTAATTGTCAAATCTTCTAATTTATTTTCAGCCGCCCCCAAATGACCAAGCCACTTGCGCAAAGATTCTTTGATGTCTTGCAATTTTTTAATCGTCGCATCGATATCTTTGATTGCCGAGTCGTATTGCTGGCCCGCCTTGCGACAGGTTTCGGAAAAACCAGATTTGAAAACATTCATCGCATTTTCAAAGTTCGTTACATCAACACTGGCCTGTTGCAATTTGACAACCTGTTGACGATATTCAATGGTACTTTTTGCAGCATCTCGCAGCAGTGTTATCATTGGAATAAAGCACTGGGGACGAATTACAAACATTTTTGGATATTTGTGCGACATATCAACAATCCCGCCATTGTACAGTTCGTTTTCACGTTCCAATGTCGATACCAGAATCGCATACTCACAGTTCTTTTTGCGGCGGTCTTCGTCCAGTTTTTTCAAGAAATCTTCGTTCTTGTGCTTGTTCGTTGTTTCATCGCCTTCGTTTTTCATGTCGAACATAATGGAAATGTATTCGTTGCCGTCTTCGTCATAATCACGGAAGATAAAGTCGCCCTTGCTGCCCTTGGATTCGCCTTCGCTGCCGGTCTTGGAATCGTTGTCTTTGTCAAATTTGGCACGGCTGAATGCAGTGGCACGCAGACGTTCAAATTCAATCATGCAGTGTTGTTCCAATGTTTCGCCCAATAACTTTACCGATAATTTTGACTTAAAGTCTTTGTACTGGGCAATCAGTTCGTCTTTGATGCGGATTTCAGAGGCATGCAGCTCGTCTTTGTTGCGCAATTTTGCCTCGTAATCATTTGTCAAAGACTGTATGTCGGCCTGGCCCTTGGCGGCGGCAATGGCAATTTTACCCTGCAGTTCAGTAATCTGTTTGTCTTGGGCAGAGATTTTTTCATTCTGCTGGTCCAGCGCCTGTTTGACCGCCAGTTCTTTGCCCAGTTCTAATTCACGAATTTTCATGTTCAATGAATTAATTTGTTCCTGTTGCTGGGCCAATGCAGCCGTTTTTGCTTGTTCCGCCTGGGTGGTCGCCAGTTGCAATGCCGCAACCTTGTCCTGTTCGGCACGATGCAGACGTTCGGCCAATTCCTGGCTGAATTCGCTGTCACGAACCTGCTTTTGAATCGCAGCATAGCCGGCCTCGTCCAGGGTAAATGTTTTTCCACAATTTGGGCATTTTATTTCATGCATTGTCTTCATACCTTTGTTCTAGTGTTTATTGTTCTTGATTATTTCAATGATTTCTGATTCTGATGTTATATGGCTGAATTCAGACTGATGTGCGAACACCATCTGTTTGCGACATTGTGATTGGCTGGATGGGGCCTGGTATTTCTGTATCGCATGACACGCAGATTCTGTGCGGGTGCAGACAGTGCGCATTATCTGATATTCAACATCACGGGGGGAATCATAAAATCGTGTCTGACCTGTTAATATATCATCCACACACCAACCGGGTACAATTTCAGGGCGATAGCATGTGTCCGTGTTTTTGCGATTGGGTACATCAGATAAAACATGATTACATTCTTCCACTGTATCAAAACACATGTCCTGCCATATGCCACCGTGCGGCAGCCACATCGCAAAACAATATTGATTCTGAATTTCTGTGTATATTTCCGTTATATAATCTGCACCACTGTGTTCATGGTCCGCATCGCACGAACACGTGTCCGGAATAACGGCCACAGGTCGCAAAAACACATGTATGCCAACACCAATTAATAACAATACTGCAAAAATCATTAATACTTTTTTCATTTCTTATCCTGATTTGATGGCAAGTGTATAATATCCGCCGGACAAAATTGGTCCATGCCCCTGTTCTGTGGATTATAATCCAATAATATACAACGTGCAAGCAGACATATTTTACGAAAAAAATGCCATCGCTGTTGAATAATCTTGATAAATATGCTAGTATACTTGTGATGTTTTTTAGAGAAAAAAGGGGGAATTTATAGATGGCTTTTGTACAATGGGAGAACAAAGAAATTTGCCACGGCTGTGAAAAACACTGTTCATTGGGATACGTTGTGTTCCAGGGACACATTAATTCATCATGCTGGCCAACGATTGGCGGACAACAAATCAGTACATACATTGATAAAAACGGTACCAGACGTGGTGTTTCAGCAATGCGTACACGTGGGACTGCACTGGACATGGCCCGTAAGATAGCAGCATTGTGCAAGAATCATAAAAAGACACGATAAAAATTTTAACAGATGCGTGTAAAACTCACAGTTTTGAATTGTAATCAATATACAGTGGCAATGCGTTTTTTAAGATTGAGTCATATATCGAGTAATTGTCCTGCTCGTCCATGCCTTCGAACAAATAAAAACACGCATAGTGGCAGAACTTGCTTGCAAACGACTTGTTTTCCCTGGGTCTGATAGTGGCACCTGTTTTCTTGGCAATAATGTCCAGCAATTTATATTTTGTGCCATGCGGATTTTTTAAATAGTTTAATAGTTTTTCAACCGGGATATCGCATATCCTGGCAGTTATTTCATCACGACCAACACCGTCCTTGATTTTTGTGGGAAATGGTGTAGAATATGTGTGTGCAAGTAATTGCACAAGCGGCATTAAAAGTGAGAACGGGTTTGATCGCCCGAGAACCACAACTTCTAATGTCCCGACAATGGTCGGGATGCTGTTGCTATACAACAGGGCTTGTCCCAAAGGCAACGGAGTTCTGTTCTTGAATCGATCAACTCCCGACCACTCTTTATTTGAGTGGTCTTTTGTTTGGGGTTGTATGTTTGTCAGACAATGGACTTTTGTTATTGCGATTGCGTTTGCCATTGGGGTTGGTGTTGGGGCGCAATTGCCCACACGGACGGTCACCCCGCCCGCCAGCGCACCCGCACACATAGAAGCATATTTCACCCCCGGCACCGAATGCGAAGACCGCATAATTGCAGAAATCAATCGGGCCACAACCATTGACATTGCCGTTTATTCTATAACCAATCCGAAAATTGCGAATGCTATTATTGCCGCCCACCGTCGTGGCGCAAGGGTGCGAATTGTCACCGACCGAACTATGGCCAGGCATAAATCGTCCATGATTGATGATTTGGCGGCCACCGGCATACCCGTCCGCGTCAATCGCCGGCACAAGATTGAGCATAATAAATTCGCCGTCTTTGATAATCGGCATATGGTGACGGGTTCCTATAACTGGACCACCACCGCCACCAAGTATAACAGTGAAAACTGCATCTTCCTGCCCCACCCCGCACAAGAGTACACCAAGCGGTTTGAAGTGTTGTGGCGGATGTATAGGTAAGTTCGATATATTATTCCGTTTCCACAGGTATTATCCCCCCACAAACACAATCCCAAACCATTTTTGCATGATGGTCAGGTGGGACTGATAGTCGTTCGCAGATCTGATTTCTGTCTCGTATTCTTGTTTTAGTTATGCCGACATCCCAAGTTCACGCACCAGGTGATTGCACACACCCATAAGATAGAATATATCGCCGGCAGGGCAGCGGGGCAGACAAACAAAAAACCTGCTGAAATCAGCAGGTTATCGTGGTGGGGACACAGGGACTCGAACCCTGGACCCAATGATTAAAAGCTACCCTCTGAAACACTTAATAAAACCAGATATTTCTTGATTTTCTGCAGGTTTCCGACTACTATCAACTTAATAAAAATCAACAAAAATGGTAGCAAATAAGTAGCAAAAAATGCCCGCGGTAGCAAATAGGTAGCAAAAATAGAGGCAATACATGAAAGAAAATCATTTTAACTTTACAGAGAAAGCTTTGGCAACACTGCCCATCCCTGCACATGGTTCCAAGGCTGTCACGTACTATGATTCTGGTTGCCCATCTGGACTGTGCGTAATTGTTACCTATGGCGGTACAAAAACATATTATTTCTTTATGAAATACAACGGACGCCCCACCCGGATCAAGATAGGACGAGTTGGACAAATAAAACTGTCTGCTGCTAGACAACAGGCTGACGATTTACGCCATATGGCCGCACACGGTCAACAGCCAACGAACAAACGCAAAATAGATTTGAAGGACATAACGTTAAAAGCTTTCTTTGATCAGCAATACACCCCAAAACACTGTGAAATATTTAAAAAGAAGAATTCTATAAAATCTGATGAGCGTATATTTAAAAATACACTTAAACCCTTCCACAACCGTAAATTGCTGTCTATTACACATGAAGAAGTAGGCGAACTGCATATCAGTATAAAAAACAATACAGGATTGCATACGGCCAACCGTATGTTATCGCTGTTACATCATATGTATAACAAAGCCATTGAATGGGGAGTCATACCTAGAAATAGCGACAATCCAGCTGCTGGCACACGTAAATTTCCTGAAAAAAGTCGTGACCGTTTTATGAATGGAGCAGAAATAAAACGCTTTTTTGAAGCGCTCTATAACGAACCAAACGATAGGTTCAGAAATTATGTTTTGCTGTCTTTGTTTTTGGGCCAACGCAGAAACAACATATTATCAATTCGCTGGTCTGATGTGGATTTGGATAATGGGTTGGTGTATTTTTCAGAAACCAAGAATGGAGAACCGCTACAGGTGCCCCTTAGCACACATGCGCACGCATTACTTACACAGATGCAACAAACACAATCCTCAGAATGGTTATTCCCTAGTGCTACCAGTGCAAGCGGACACTATGAAGAACCTAAGAAGGCATGGCAACAATTATTGGAACGCGCCAACATTGAAAATTTACGCATGCACGACTTACGCAGAACACTTGGCAGTTATCAAGCAATTGCAGGTTCCAGCCTGCATATTATCGGTCGCTCTTTGGGACATAAATCTATGGCTGCGACAGAGGTTTATGCACGTCTTAGCACAGACCCAGTCCGCGAATCCGTGCAACGTGGCACAGATAAGATTATGAGCTTTGTAAATTCAAAACCAGAAAACGCATAACTACTTCGTGGTTCTCAGCAACCTTTGCGCATCACCCAACGATTGCTCCCAAACATCCGCACTTAGATAATCATACGCAATTTTGCCCATACTGTCCTTAATGCCGACATCAGCACCAGATTTTACAAGTAATTGTAACATTTTAATATTGCCATTATTTTCCGCCATATGGTGCAATGCTGTTTTACCGTGTTTGTCAGTTGCGTTAATATCCCTAATATATGGCAAAATTTTCTGAATAAATTCTGGTTCAACACCATTGGACACTGCATGGATATACAGTTCATCAGGAACCGTCTTGCGCTTTGTTAGATATGCATTGATTTCACTTTTTTGTTCTTCTATGCACTTGGCCCAAGAACGTTTCCAGTGTTGCTGAGTATGAGAAATAATGATTTCTTTTATCTCGTCAGATATCCAACTGTCCCGGTCTTTATATTTTAGATAGTCCAACACCTCTGTTAAATCGGTTAGTTCCATTGTCCATTTACAGTTTAGCAACAAATCCAGCGCACCAACCCAATCATATTTTTGGTCATTATGTTTGTCATCTTTGTCTGGGAATATATTATCTATTAACATATGCAAGCAATTACGACCACTAACACTTCGTATTCTGATATCAGCACCAGCGTCTAATAATATTTTTAACGGCTTATTGATTGGAACATTCTTTACGGCCCACATAACAGGCGTCGAACCAAATCCAGCAGTCGCATTTACATCAGCCCCCGCGTTGATCAGCATTGGTAGCATAGCAGGATAGCCGTAATAATATGTTGCATATAACACAGCAGGCCACCCATCAAATCTATTTTTTTGATTAACGTTGGCCCCGGCATCTATTAACATCTGCAAGGTTTCTGGATTGCCGTTTCGTTCAACGCAATATAACAAAGCGGTCATGCCTTCATCATCATATGCATTGATATCTTTAACTTTAGTTAATAAATCCCTGATAACTTCTGGGCTTTTGCAATCGCGCACTGCATGTATCAGTTCCAGATCCCCTGGAGCGATATGTATAGCTGATAATTTTTCCAATCGTTTATATGCACGTGACTTTTTATTGATTGCAGGATTACATTTTGCATAATCTATTGCCTTTTTTGAATCCATATCCAATTTTGTCGCATCCGCACCTGCGTTTAATAGCAGCTCTATCACTTGTTCTGGTTTTGCGTTCTTGTCTTTAATTCTACATATTTTGTGCAATAGGGTTTGTTTTTTATCCCCATTTATTGCGTTCACATTGGCACCATGTTTTATCAGACAATTGATTTCTTTACGCATATCGTGTGGCCAACAAACAAGTCCATATAACGGTGTAATATAATAACCATATTCGTTTACATCTGCACCCACACTAACCAAGTAATCTATCATTTCTGCAGTATGTGCACTGTGTATAACTGGCAGTTTGGCGGGTGCGTTTTTTGATTTTGTTTCGTTATACAGGTTATCTCCGTGCAAATCGGCACCATATTTTATCAAGTGTTTTACAAGTGGCATATTATTTGCTGCGACCTGGGCACCTAGCAACATATGCAAATCAGCACCGTTCTCTATCATTTTATCAAGCAGCCACTTGTCTCTTATCGAGCCGTATGCGTCGTATCGTACGTCTGATAGTTTTGCCCCGTGTTTCAATAATAGCCTAACTATCTTTAAATCCAAACCACGCCTTACTGCCCAATCTATTGGTTTCCACCCATTGCCATGGACAGACGCCCCAGCATTCAATAATAAATTTATAACCTCATAACTGGCACAGCCACAGACAGCCGCCTCTAAAGGCGTTTTGTCTTTATCCAGGGTGTAATCTTTTTCATACATTACCCCTTCTTCCCTTTTTAGTCCCGTGCCTGGAATCGGCATATTTACATCTGCACCGTTTTGAATTTGTTTTTGTATTGTGTTAAGAGATACTGTTTTCCAATTTTTCACATTAAATGGCTTATCTGGTAATCTATCCATATACCCGAACAACGCCATCGTGCCACGAATATTGTGCCCTTTACGTGGGACATATCCTTTTAACATATGCTCTGCAGCATATAGATACAGTCTTTGAGTTCTATCTTGCTGACGATCCCTAATGGGTTCAATTTCTATTCTATAGAATATATTATCCATAAAGTTGATTTTCTTGACAGACAACACCTCTGACTGATATTCATATAAATCATACAGTTCGCGATGTAGGAATGCACTGCCATGTGCCATAGAGACCTGAACACTTGGAAGATCCTTTTCGGTTTTGCCTGGGTTTTCTGCCAAGAATTTGTTTAAGCATGTTTCGTATAAATCACCAGAAGATACTGTAATTTTTTCATTTGGGGTTCTTTCTATCATAAATGCCAGTCCAGATAACTTAATGACTGCTTTGCCTTTACTCAAGAAGTTCTTATTTGGTATAAACAACGGGTTTCGGGCAGTAAGTGGCACTATGTCGCACCAATCAAATCCAAATGTTATGAAACCAAGACCATCTGTGGGGACATAGTCTATGTCTTCTATCTCTACTTTGGCTTCTATTCCATCAAACATTGGGCAAAACGAAAATAATTCCATCGCCGTTGCCCCTTCCTGCAATACAGATATCATGCCGACACTATCGCTTTTATCGCAACATTCAACCATTACAAGTTTTTCTGTTGGGCTTGAATAGAATTTACGTCCCTGGTTAATAGAGCTTGTTGCCACAATTGAAAAGCTTTCTGCGGTATCTTCGCCCCCTAAAAATCTTGGCCACATATCGCCTAAAGACAAGTATTCCGGTTGTTTATTATGCTGTTTTGCCATTACGCCCCTCTTTACATTCTCTATTCTACTACATAATCATAATATAGCCAGATATTATTGAATAAATACTTCTATTGGCTTCCAGATGTTACGATTTGTCATATCTTCGGACCATTCGGTATTGCTCAGATATAATTGAGTCCCAATTGCACGTACGAATCCCCATTTAATTTCTGGATGTTTTTCAGCATATGCTTTTAATGCATCAAATTTATTTTTAGCATACCCATCAATATTTCGTGAAGAGCCATCTGGCGACATTCCACCCTTAGCTTCAATAACCCAAATATCCCCATTTGCTGTCTCAATTATGTAGTCAGGATAAAAAAGGTTACGTCTAAACGCTTTGCGATATACTATACTCAAGAAATCATCGCCCTTATCACCATTTTTGTAAACGGATTTTACAGCATCATATGTTTCGCACCAGCTTTCGAACTCTTGTTCTGAGTGTGTACGATTTGGTTCTATCAAAATATTATTACCATATCCCTCAAACATATTTTTTAGCAATATTTTTGTAGACTCTACCTTTTTATGCTGTTTATAATATTGCTGTACAGGGATACCCCAGACAGATTCTTTAATTTCTGTCTCTTTAAATTCGCAAATTTCTGTTTTATTAACATTACTAAACGTTTCTATTAATCTATCCCTATTATTAACCAAAAAAGCATTGTACTCTCGTAATGAGATATCAGTAATTAATTTGTTTTTATGTTCAAAGGCTTGCTCATCCAGCGATAACAATGACAACTGTTTATCTTCTGGTCCAAATAATATTCTGAGTGCATTGTTAGAAATGCTTTCGTCAATCCCCATGGAAGCTGCTATTTTTCTTTTTGCATCCCTAATAATAAAACCATCTTCATGATTATCTATTTCATGTTCTCCACCAAAGATAGAGTGTAAACTCATAATATCATGTGTCGTTCTGGCAACCCCTTCAATTGCAGTTGTTTTTAAAATTGTGCCGAAAACATAACCTTTTGTTAATTCTAATTCTTTTCTCTCCAACCGCCCATTTTTGTTAAGATCGAATTCTTGAAGCATTGCATTTCGTATAGCAACAACAACGGCCTCTGGATCTACAGCGAATCTATCATTGCCATCTAATGTTTCTTTTATTAGCTGAATTACTGGAGCTATACGTTTTTTCTTATACTGATACAAATAGAAAGAATCAGATATACTGTTTGTCAGTCCTTCGCTGAACTGACTGTCTAATGTATATAGATAACAATTGTCTACAATTGAATTGTCATAATGATGTCTTTGTGGCATACGACGAATTCGTCCAATTGTTTGAATATTGAATCTTTCTGTACCACCTTCACGTAATTTAACCAATATTTTTGCTCGTGGACAATCCCAACCAGTAGCTATCGCTTGTTTAAATAACGAGAATGCGTATTGTCCATCTAATTTACTTATTTCTTCTGGATTGTCAGGATGGTCTCCGCTAAACCAAGAGGCAACTAGCCCCGATTCCTTAGTATAACCCATTTTGGCAAGAGCGTTTTTTACACGTTCTATCCATTCTTCGTGACCATTTGGAAATTGAATCAATACAAGAGGGCGTATATTAAGTCCAAGTTTGTTATATTCTTCTTGCACCTCTTTACGTTTATTATCTGCCAACTCTAACAGCCGCATATCATCATCTACATTATTATTGTCTTGAATTGCTAGCGACAACCCTTCATTAATTGATATCCCTGACGCAATAAGTCCCGCTGCAATCACTTCGTCATCTGTAATTTTTTCTTCCGCATCGCCCTTACCAATGGGGGTAGCAGATATCCTTAGAACATGTACTGGTTGTATGCTTGCTATGTATTCGTTTGCAGTATCTCTATACTTATGTTCCTCGTCGATCATCATGAATATATTTATATTACTATTATGGCATGCCAGCACTTTTGTCATTAGATCTTTATGTTCGCCTTCTCGTAACACTACATTGGACTTTTTATTTATTTTATCCCAGTTTATAAAATAAACTTTGCCCCTTGGATTGGGTTCATTTATAAAATCGTAAACATCCCCGTCTTGGATGCCGGAAGTCAATTCTTCAAATGTTTGTCGTGATTGCTTTTCTAGGCCGCCTGCACCAGGACACAGCCATAAAAACGCAGTATCAGGATTCTCGTCCAGGTATTCATCAATAAATCTACTGGCGATAACCGTTTTGCCTGAACCTGTCGGGGCACACAAAACCACCTCTTCATGATCTGCGCACTTTTTTAACAAAGATTCAACATGTCTTGTTTGAAAATCTACAATATCACCTAAAAACATTATTCAGCTGCCTCCCGCAGTTCTTGTCCAAAGAAATCCTTTGGGATGTATTTAAATTTTTTTGATTTAAGTAATTTTAATTCGGAAGCATTAAATACAATATTCTGATTGACCCATACCTTTTCAAGGTGATCATATACTGTCTTATTGTCGAAAACTTTTTTAAAATCATCTTTATTCAGTATTAATGCATTCTTTACATTGTCTATCTCGATAGCATATTGTAACTCGATCATTTCTTTTATGTGTAGCCCCAGCGCATTACTTAATAAATAATCCTGTGGTTTTCTTGGAGTCCATTCGCATTTTAGATATTTGACATTGGCATTAAACCCGTCCGACATAGGTATGTTACTGCCGATATAATCACCTTTTAGTGCATTGCCATTCACATCCAAGCCGTTTATGCTACATATAGTCCTGGGCCAAGTAACGTATTTGGCTATACCTTTTTCTTCCCATTCCTTATCGCCCTTTTTTATACCTTGTTGGTCAAATTCTTTGGCTTCTGCTTCTGATATTTCATTATTTGTAACCATAATCCACGTGCGATTACCTTCATCCTCTGCATTTAATAAATTTACAGCATGGCCTGTTGTGCCGGAACCAGCAAAGAAATCTAAAATAATTGCGTTTGGCTTATCTGCTATAACAAAGTTCAGTGCATCGTGAACAGCATATAAAGACTTCGGATAAGAAAAACGGCTGTCATTGAAGATTTTCTTTAATAATTGTGTTCCGTTTGTAGATGCGTTATGAGAAGCTTGGTTCCATGTGGTAACGGGCATAATATCTGTTGGTTTAAATTCCTCAAATATCAACATGCCATTTTCATCCTTGCCGCATGCTTTCAGCTTCCCATCTTCATATTTTTTCTTTGGACCAGAAGGCATGTATTTTATCGAAGATATGGTATTTCGTTTGTTATCCCATTTTCCGAAACGCAGCAACCCCCGTTTATATTGATCCTCGAAAGATGTGTTTTGCAACCCCCAGGTCACTTCTTGTCCGTCTTTGCTTATCGGCCATACGGCTATTGTGCCATCAGGAGATACAAAATCATTTCTGCCCATATCCAAGGGTAACGGCGCTCCAACGCCAACGTATTTTTTCGAGATTTTATCAAACAGAATTGGGTAAAATAAATTTGGTCTGGCTTTTCTTTTTCCGTTTGCTCCGCCCCTCATCAATCCATGGCGTGCATCTACCGTTTCTGGTGGTGGAATTAGCATGTTATGATCTGTGTGTAATATACGCGCTTGCCCGATTACAACATAAAAGATGTATTCGTCTGAACGTGCAAACATGTCCTGTCGTGCGGAACCTTCTGGTTTTATTACACTACTAATCATTTGTATGTTAGCAGTAGGAAATATCTCTTCTAATAAACACCCTAGGCGTAGATATTCTTTTTCGTCAATTGTACATATGAGAACAGAATTGTCTGGATTTAATAGTTCTTTTGCTATTGTAAGGCGTGTTTTCATCATTGATAGCCATTTGCTGTGGCGATATACGTCATTACTGTCAACATAGTCATTATTATATTTCCAGTCACGAGCCCCCGTGTTATACGGTGGGTCAATGTAAATACAGTCTATTTTGCCTTTGTGGGTTTTTTCCAGTAGGTACAAGGCTTGTAAATTATCACCTTCTATGATGAAATTCCACGGCAAGGATTTGTCTTTGCATAAACGTCTTGTTTCATCTGCTACTAATACAGGGATGTTTTCTTTTAATGTATCATCAACTTGTTCTGAATGTTCTTCCCAAACAAGCCCGTATTTTTTATCTCTTAATTGGTTTTCTATTTCATTCAATGCACGAATAGATGCATCATCAGAATGTTGTTTTTTCAGTTGTTCTAGAAACTCTATCATTCTGTCACGTTTGATTTTGGATAAATTAGCCACAACTACACCATAAAACGTCAATAAATCAGAAAGATTTATTGTGCATTAATGCTTTACTATTATGGGGGGCCATTTTAATAGTAATATTTATGAATATTGACCATTACAAGGAACAAAAGTTGCTTTTATAAATGATTTTGATATAATACGGACCATAAAGGGAAACGGCACATTTTATCTTATTTAGAAATATTGTTGTCTTTTATGAATTTATTAAGCGTTGGAATAGATGTTTTTAATTTCCTACACAATTGCATTTTACTGCCACCACCCAATAAATAATTTCTTATGACTTGTTCCCTTCCATCGAGTTTATGATTTTTATTACGACTACCTTTTGGGCGACCAATGTGAATACCATTGGCCTTTTTATGCGCTAATGCCTCTTTTGTGCGCTGGCTGATAAGGTCTCGCTCAATTTCGGCAGACAGGGCAAATGCAAAGGCTAAAACCTTGGATTGAATATTATCGCCAAGCTCGTAATTATCCTTTACTGTATAAACCTTGGCACCAACCTTCATACAATGTTCCAAAATACTCATAATCATGAATAACTTACGGCCAAGTCGGGATAACTCGCTGCAAATAATTATATCGTCACGTGATATTTTGCGTAGCAATCCACCCAGTGCACGCTTTTCTGGCTCTTTGGTGCCGGATATTCCATCATCGATGATATATTTGTCTATGACCAGCCCCAGCGCACGTGCCTTGGCATCAACACCTGTACGCTGGTTTTCTGTGTCTTGGGAATCAGTACTGACCCGCAGGTATGCATATACAGCCATATTTCCCACCTATTAGTCATTAAACATATCTGTTGCAGTTTCACGGGATTGCATATTTGGGTTGAAACCGTACTCGTTTCCATAACCCTGCTTTTCACGTGCAATATCCTTGGCGATGTCCGCCTCTTTTAAGAGTTCACAAATACTTTGCCATTTGTAAATTAACTTTTCATACCTGTTACTTTTGGCAATATGTTCTTGCATTTTATTATCATGCATGATTTTTATTCTGGTCCAATGCGTTAACTTATTTTTCTTAGATTTGCTGTCGCTTTGCCATGTGTTTAATGCCGCGATTTCTGTATTGCATTGTTTTATACGCTCACGATGCCACTGTTCTGCATGATATGCACTCTGAATCTTACCTTTATAGCGTTCCAACAGCTCGCCTGCACACATATGTCTTCGTGCCCCTATTGTATTTCCTGTTCTATCTTCAGCTTCTAATGCTTGCCATTCCTTGCTCTGGTGCACTTCCTTCATTGCACGTTTTAATAAAGCTTCTTCATATGCCTTTAACTTGTCCACAGATTCAAATACGGGACTAGCTAGCAACAGTTTCCTGAAACGTTCTGTTCCGTATAAATCTCCATTTTCTTCTGCCATTGTGTCGGCATACTCTTGATAAAGTTCTTCTTGGGTCTGTATGTCCATTTGTTTCTCCTTTGTGCATGCACGTATACGGGTTGATTATTGGAAAATTTATTGATGAACAGGCGAAACAAGTTGCGCTTCAATCCAGGCGTCTAGGTCTTCTTTGCGATAACGGATACGATTTCCCCAGCGCACATAGGGAATTTTATCTTTGCCATAATGTCGCCATGTATTCAACGTGCCAACGGTTGTGCCCAAATAGGCTGCTGCTTCTTTTTGTGTGAATAATATTCTTGAGGATATAGTCATTCGTTGTCCTTATTGTTGACTGTCAATGGAAATACACTGTGTTCAATTGACGAACAAATAAATATCAGGACAAATAACAAAGATAAACAAAATGATTTTTTAGCTAGCTACTATGTCATAATAGCTAGCTATCGTGATAAGGAATACGAAAAATCAGGGCCTTTCATATAATAAATTTGCAAGCGTTCTGTCTGAATTTGGATAAATTTCACCTGTTTCCTGATAATACAGGTCTTTGGCCAGTTGTACCAATTCCTTAATATTATTTTTTCTTTTATCTGGACGCGGCACTTTATATTTATCTAATATTTCAAGCATCCTTTGTCTGACGTTTTGTCGTTTGGTTGCGGTCGCTTTTGCACCCTTTGTATGTTGTAGGCTCGACTTATACTGGCTAAACAACTCGTCAATGTATTGGGAACGCCTTATAAACTCGTCTATTTGCCACAAGGCAAAAGCAGGTCTGTTTCCATCTATATCCTGAACATTGTCCAGAATCGCCCCAAAAAACATAATAATCTGATGCAATATAACACCTGCATGAAAATCCAGTCGCGACTGCGTAACATTTTCCAGTTTGTTTTTGTACTCGTATTCCTTTTCAGTAATTTGCCCATCAAAGTATTGTTGATATATCTCATATCTCTTAGAACGAATTGTCTTGGTCAACAACTGTTTAATATCTTTTATAACTGCAGAATACTTGTCTTTGTTTGCTGCTAGCATCTCTTTCTCGTCCTTGAAATACCCCAAGGCAACCAGAATAAATGTGACCTTGTCAGCAAACAGCTTGCCGAACAAAAACTTTGATATCTGTTTTTTGCTGGCAACATTGTTCAACATATCCGCATCAACACCATACATTGTTGTGGTATCGCTTTTTGTTGGGATCAGATACTTTTCCCATTCTGGCCATTCTTCTATAATTAATTTAGTTCTTGCACACATTTGAAATGCCTTTATTGTATTGCTTGTCATTTGCCAAGATACTAAATGGGATTTAATATGCAATGATATTTTAATGCTTTAATTAGTGGCATTGGTAGCAAATAGGTAGCAAAAAGATTTTTTGACGGTTTGAACACACAGACACAGCAAACAAAAAACCTGCTGAAATCAGCAGGTTATCGTGGTGGGGACACAGGGACTCGAACCCTGGACCCAATGATTAAAAGTCATTTGCTCTACCAACTGAGCTATGTCCCCAAAACTGGACCTGGAATTAAGATTCTTGCGATATCTTTTCCAAAGGTCGGGCTGTATTTTGACACACTTTTTTCCCAATTGCAAGAAAAAATACAACTTTTTTTCATTTTTTTAATTATTTGTGCCAGTTGATAAATGATGCTGCAGGTTTAATGCCGCAACACTGTCGGAATCCAGCCAGTCTAGTATGTGTCCCATTATAGACTCGACATGCTTTGATGCCAGGTGGCGATTATAGTGAAATTTAGACTCGTTCATCAAATGCGTAATGTCACGGGTAAGTGATGTTAGTATCTGGGTTTGTTCGGGGCCCAGGACTTCGTTTTGACCACTGCGATACAACAGTGTGTCCAGGTCGTTGTGACAAATCTGCAGTTGCTGAATAACCTGGGGCGTTATTCTAAGACGCCGTGCGATTTCTGTGCTGCGCATAATCAACATGCGATTCACGTTTTCTGTGGTCAGCCGGGACCGAATGCCCATGCTGGTTCGCAACAACATTATCACTGTTAACATGACTGTATTCAGTCGGTCAGATACGCTGTTCGCCAAATTGCGGCGCATCTGGCGATTAACACGGGAATTTGTATAATCGTACAGTAAAAAAACCAATGGTATCGATAATAATGATGCCGACACATTTATTACCAAATCACGGATGTTGTCATTGGGGGCGTTGTCAATTGCACCTGTGTACAATATTATGCCACCTGCAATCGACATCAGGTATGGCAAGGACTTTAACAATACAGTACGAATATTTATCTTCATGCAGATAAGTCTAGAATATTATTGCGGCAATTTGTACAGGTTTTTATACCTGAACCGCCGACCGAGACCGCGTTTTACAGTACTGGGACGAACGTGTCAATGCCCATATACAGACACACACCATTAATCCGCCCAATATCAATATGCTGAAACGCCAACTGCCCAATGTCGCCCCCAGACCAATTATCCCGCAGACCAACATGTACAAAACATATGTTATCGTTGTGTATAATGACAACATAACCGAACGATGACGGGCGGGAATTAAGTGCTGAAACCGGGAATACAGCAATGTGTATATCCCGTAAAACAGCATATACGCAACCCCCATTATCCACAAAGATGCAACGCTGTATTCATACGAAAACACGATATAACACAAACCAACAACACCAATCAATGAATACAAAAAATAATCCGATACTTTGGCGAATTTGTATGCAAACCGCTGGCCAATGGTGGCACAGCCCAATAAAAACAGCGAAATTATGCCAACGTATTCGGTTGGAATACCAATCTGCAGACCAATAGGACTGAGAAAATCATCCAAAAACGGGATATTCACAACCAGCAATGTCAATATCATGACAAACATCAGCCCCGGGATTTTCATGCCTGTGCGAATACCTGTGCGAAATAATTCACGCAGCCCCAACGCACGTGACTGAGATATGCGCCCCACTGGACGATATGGCACCGCCAACAGACAAATCATAGAAATCAATATCGCACCAACCGATGCCCAGGTCACCCAATCATAGCCCTTGAACATTAACAACGAACCAAATGCCGATAATGCAGTCCCAACAGACTCGTACGTGGATTTCCGACCCAAAATACGCGAGTATTCACGTCGCATGCCATATGCACATACAGAATCATACAGTAAACCTTCGAATGCAACACTGCGAAAACCCGCCTGGATACCCCACAAAAACATGCCAACCGTAAAGCCCGCAGGGGTCGGCACTATTAACCATAACAGTATTGCAATACCCTTTAACATTTGGCCAATTATCATTGACCAGCGCTGTCCCAGACGATTGGTCAGATAAGTTATGGGGGCCTGGCCCAAAACCGTCCCCAGGGCAGATATGATAAACATAGTCGATAACTGTAAATCAGACAGACCATTTTCCAACATGAATATCGAATAAACCGGGGTTAATAACAGAAACTTGTTAAAAAATGCAAATCCATATAGTGAAAATAGTAATCTGTTCATCTTTTTCGTCCTTGGGATGAAACAAGTATAACCGATTTTTCAATAAAATGTACAGAAAATATTGAATTTTTGTCAAAATAGAACTATAATAAATGGGATAGATAAAAGGTGTGATTGGCATGGCATTTGAAAGCGAAAAGTTTTTAATTGATTTGGCAAAGCAGTTAAACCTGAAAAATATGGACGATGCTACTCGTGCCAGACTGAAGGATTTAAAGGACAAGGGTGTCGCAACAAAAAAGCAACAAGGTTGGGACCCAACTAAACTCTTGCCAAAGATTGACGATATAACACCAGCAGATCCAACTGCAACACCACCAGAGCCCGAAAAATATACGTATACAGGCGCCCCTACCGCGGGTGGGGCTACGCCAGGTGCTGCAGACTTGAAAGATTTATACCTGAAACTGGTGGTTGTTCTGCGTGACATTAATGCAGATAAAGAATTGCGTAACAATGATCCGACTAAAAAATTCCTAGATACATTTTATGGCCCAGGCAAAGCTGTTGAGCAATATGAGTCTGAGCCTGTGCCTGCAACATATCCAGTTAACGATATAGCAGATTATATTGATATAAATAAACCACAATTGTATTTAGCATTGGGTATCAAAGAATCAGATCTGGAAAAACTTAGCAACGCACTGAGGGGTGGGTCATACGCAACTAATGCCAAGGCGTTAAGTGTTTTTGAAAACTTTCTGGCTAAAATGTCCAGCCACTATTACAGCGGTACGCGTCCATTGCCTGGAACGTTGCCTGCAGGATTGCAGACCCCTGATGAAATCTCAGAGATATATCAAAAAATAACAACGCCCAAAGATCCGTCCGCCACACAATTAGCACAATTTATGGCCGGTGAAGAGAATTTGTTTGGCAAATTAGTGACGAATGAAAAATTACGTGAAAAATTTGTTTCCAAAGATGCAGAAGGCGATATAACTAAATGGATAAACAAGGGGCTTTACGAAACAAATTACAAAGACGGCGATCATGCACTGGCACCAAAGTATACCGATCGAAAAACATTTTGGAAACGTGCAAAAGATAATATAAAGAAATGGGAAGTTGATACTGTTGGCAAACTGAAGAACAAACATACAAGGCATATTTATTCAACCGATGCACGATTTATTGTGCCTGAACTGATTGACAAGGGGGTAAAGCCAACAGATGGAACCGGGAAAATCTTGGAAACACTGGGTGCTGTTATTGGAAATTTGCCAAATCCTGTGCAAAAAAAAGTAAAGTGGATAAAAGAAACTATGACAAAAATGTCAGGCACAGACTTCTTTAAAGACGCATTGAAAGACGGCGATCAGATGCGACAACTGGTTCAAGAAATTATCAAGGCGGCGGCACACGATGATAAAAAAGAAGAAGCCAAGGTTGCCCTGGAAATACTGGCAGTTATGCGATATACAATGACAACGTCATCCGTTCGTGACAAACTGAAGAAGACAGAACTATCTATACTATCTGACCCAAAATTGTCATGGAACAAGGGATTGGTTGCCAATGTGACAAGGGCAATAGACAAAACAATTCATACAGGAATGATGGCTGCATTTGAAATCGGAAACCTGGCAAAAAATGCACTGAAAGAAAATGGTGTAAAGTTTAAGCAAGGCACAGGGCGACTGGATAAGCGTACAACAGACAGTGCTGAGTATACCGACCCCGCAAAACGGGCAATGATGGAGGAACTGTTTGCGTTTTGGGACTTTGTCAATTCATCAGCCAACACCAAGGACTATAATATACTGGCATCGCATAAAGCTGTGCAAGAACAGGCAGACAACCCCATTACAGGCGGAACCGTCAGCGTAATGCATGACAAATTCGACCAATTTTATAACTCAAACAGCATTGGCAGATAAAATGGCGGCTTGATTTTTTTGTTATTTTATGATATAATGCAGGCATGCGTCATCGGTTTCGATGACGTTTGTTTTTACCCCCCTGCCCCACATGGCGGGGGATTTTTATTTACATGTAAACAAAAAGGAATATTAATTATGACACGTGTACTTCAAATCAGACGCGGAACAACCGAACAAAATGATAACTTTACAGGGATGATTGGCGAAATCACCATGGATACAGATGCAAAAACACTGCGTGTCCATGACGGTGAAACACTGGGCGGATTTGCCATCGCACGGGCCGATGAAAACAGTGCCACTAACTTCGACATCAATTCTGTGCCAGATGATGTGTGGCAGCAGATTATCCCACAATTCACACCAAAACCATACACCGTAATTGAAACCGCCCCCTTCCCAATAAACAGTAGATGCAGTTACTTGGACTATATCATCGGCGGAACACAAAAACCAATGTTTATCCAGGTGGCATTGATTTGTACAGGGCCTCAGGCGGGATATAACACAGGGGACGAAGTTTGGGCATTTGGTATCGGAAATAAAACAAATCCACAACCAAACTGGGTTATAGACCAAGATGGTTTGCATGTGTGTCTGATGGTCGGAAAACAGAAATACTGGGCCAGCCATCGCGACACAGGTGAAACAACAGAACTGGATGATGAAAATTGGTCCGTTGTTTTCCGAGTTTACTGTTGAAAATAAAAAAATCCTTTGCTATGCTGTGCCCCGAAGAAACGAAAAGGATTTCATATGTATATACTTGCACTGAATTGTGGTTCTTCGTCATTGAAATACCAGGTCTTTGACGCAGACAGTAAATCTGCCATCGTTGGTGGTAATGTCGAAAAAATCGGGCTGCCTGATTCTTTTGTTACACAGAAATACCCAGATGGAACAAAGCAAAAAAAAGAATGCAGTATGCAAAATCATAACGAGGCATTAAATGTCGTTATGTTCATGCTGCGTGAAGCGTCCATCGATATGAACGAAATCAAAGGTGTTGGACATCGTGTCGTTCTGGGGGGTGAAAAGTTTGCATCGTCCGTGGAAATCAACGATGAGGTTATTAAAACAATTGAAGAATTGTCTGCAATCGCACCACTGCATAACCCAGCCGCACTGGTCGGAATTGTCGCGGCACAACAATTACTGCCAAATGCAAAGCAGGTCGCAGTGTTCGATACCGCATTTCATCAGACTATGCCAGATTATGCATATCGCTATGCGGTGCCACGTGCATGGTATACGGAACTGGGGGTTCGCAGATACGGATTCCACGGAACCAGCCACCTGTATGTGTCCAAAGTGGCCGCAAAAATGCTGGGCAAGCCGGCAAACGAATGCAACCTGATTACACTGCATATCGGTTCGGGCGCGTCTGCAACCGCAATTAAAAACGGTGTGTCGGTGGATACTTCACTGGGGATGACACCACTGGCCGGTCTGACCATGGGTACACGTCCGGGTGATTTAGACCCAGGTATCGTTCTGTATGTAATGCAACGGCTGGGTATCAGTGCAGACCAAATGCAAAAACACCTGAACAAAGATTCAGGATTGCTGGGGCTGACCGAATGCTATGCCGACCGCCGCGATGTCGAAGGAAACAAAGATACAAATGATGCATGCCGCCTGGCCATTGAAATGGAAGCACATAATGTAAAAAAATACATCGGTGCATTTATGGCAGAACTGGGGCATGTGGATGCAATCGTCTTTACAGCCGGTGTGGGCGAAAACGATGATTACCTGCGCGAAAAGTTCTGTGATGGTTTGGAAGAACTGGGTATCAAACTGGACAAAGAAAAGAACGCAACTGCACTGGCCCGCAAAGGTGTTGATGCGGCGGAAATCAGCACACCTGACAGCCGCGTCAAAATATTCATGGTGGCAACAAACGAAGAACTGGTTATCGTAGAAGATACACTGGCCATCATGAACGGAACATATAATCCGAATCACTTGGAAATGGATTACAGTTTCGCAAAATAGTAATAAATCCCGCCGGAATGGCGGGATTTTTTTACACGTATGCAAAACGAATAAAAAACGAAAAAAAACACTTGCATAAAATACGCGGAAAGTTTTACCATGTCTGGCATAGAAAGGAAAAATGACTGCCGAATCTAAACGGTGGTTTTTTTTCGGCATATTTAGAATTGAATTTTTCCCACTTTTCTGCAACATTTTGTCTCTCCATTATGTTGTTTTTAAACCACCGTTTTTTTACGACGTTATTCAGTATGTTTTGCGTTGTTGTGTTTGGTGCGATTTGCATATTTAACACACCGTCAATTGTTGGGCCGGCACATGCGGCCTATTGGGAGTGTATGGATGATGGAGATTGCAAGGACGGATATTCATGTATCTCAGGTGAATGTGTTGACCCCAGCGATTCTGGCGATGACGATTGTGATACCTGTGCACCGTGTGGTGCTGGGTACAGTGGATGTGTTAATGAGTGTACGGGTACTGATACTTGTGTCGAAAATTGTGATACCTGTGCACCATGCCCCAGTGGTTATATTGGGTGTATGAATGAATGTACGGGTACCGATAATTGTGTCAAAGAATGCGACCAATGTGCAGATTGCCCCCCTGGATACAGTGGATGTGTAAATGAATGCAGTGGCAAAGATAACTGTACTTGTGATGTAGAATGTACAGAAGAACCGGGTGAAGATGGAGATTCCTGGACAGATACGGAAACCGATTCATGGACAGAATCTGACAGCGATTCTTATACCGAGGACAATACCGTCTATAGTACCGGAACCAAAAAAATAGATCGCACAGAAACAAAATCCGAATCATGCGAGTACAGCGATTATAACCTGTGTAGTGTCGGCACGTGTCCAACAGGTTATACCTGTACATGGAATACTGGGGTCGCATGCACAACATGTACGGACACAGGCACAAAATCCTATGAACGTGACTGTACCGATTATTACGAACGCGATGTAGAAGATTATTACGAACGTACCTGTACAGACTATTATGAACGCGATTGCGAGGAAACCTGCAGCACCGACTGTTCCGAAGTGTGTTACGGCAATGCATACGGCGATTGTGCATCGGCGGGCGACAGGTGCTATGGATGTGATGATTTGCGAACAGAATGCGATTCCCCAGATTGCGACACCAGTTGTGGCAGTTGGTCCTACACCGACACAGATTGCGACTCATGGTCATGGGTTGACGATTGGTATGGCTCATGGACAAAGGTTAGTACAACATGCGGTTCATGGACATTGTCCAGTGCATGTGATGCGTATTGCACCCCGGTATCATGTACATGTACATTGAAATCGCAAACATGTAATACACTGTGTACGGCTGTATCAAATACAAGCAGCACATCCAGCGGGTCAGAATCGTGTACAATTGCAAACGGTACTGGCACACGGACATATACCAATACATGTAATGGGAAATATACCAATTCTAATTGTTATTCGGCGGGGCAATCATGTTCGGGGTGTTCATCCTGGGCACGCACCAGTACAGGTACATGCAACGTAACATCATGTACAACCGACTACTATGCATCATCATCAACCGCATGTACACCTGTTGGTACCGGATACTATTCTGCAAATGGCTCAACAGGTCGCACTGCATGTACGAACAAACCCGCAAATTCATACTATACCGGCTCGGGCGGCGGTTCAAACGCATGTGGGTGGGCATGTAATGCCGGATACTATAAATCGGGCAGCTCATGCGTTCAGTGCGAATCCGGATACTATTGTCCCGGGAACAACAGTCGGTATAATTGCCCCGACCCATACACGTATGCACCAACGTCATTGCCCGCAAACTATTTTTCATCCAGTGTGGAATCTGCGACTATCGTTAGTGGTTCGGGTTTATCTTCGGCCGACCGGTGCTATGCTTTGTTCTGGTTCACAAACGCACGTGGTGGATTTTACGAGTATATGTTCTATAATTCCAGTGCCGGTCGATATGTCGCAAATTCACCACAGGGATGGCATCGGGTTAACCCGGGTTATTACCTGACCAATCGGGCCGGTTGCGGTTCTTACGCGTACTATTATAATGCCGAGGTTTGCCCTGCAGGTTCATACTGCCCGGGAAAGGCTACTGTTGTATGTAACGGGTCAAACCAATCAACCGTACATACAACCAACTTTGGATTGAATTCATGTCCCAGTGGATACCCAAACAGTTCTGCAGGGTCGGATGCGATAACAGATTGCTATAGTGGTACAAAATCACGTGCATGGTCGGGGTCACAAACTGCATGCAGCAAACCATCGGGCTGTGCAAGTGTGTCATGCAACACGTGTTCGATTGCGGCCTGTGATTATGTGGCATATTCAAACAGTGCGGGGACTGGGGATGGAACGATAAAATCGGGCTGTTCATCAAACAGCGCTGCGTGCCAACAAACAGTCAAATCTGTAACGGCGAATGCAAATCGATATGTATCTGGTACAACATGTCCAGCATGCGGTTCCAGTTATCCATACAGTGATGGCGGCAGTATCAGCAGTGCATATTGTTATTCACTGGAAACAAACACTGGTTCCCAATTGGCATGCAGTACACCATCGGGCTGTGCATCGTCAACGTGTGGGACATGCACACCGGGAACGTGTAACTGGCGTGATTATAAATCTGCAACTGATACATCGTGCACACCAACGAATTGCACTAAACCAGTTGCATCTGTAATGGCGAATGCAAATCGATATGTGTCTGGTACGACATGTCCGGCATGTCCAACGGCATATCCATCATCAGATGGTGGCAATATTGGCGAAGGCAGTTGCTATGTTACCAAGACGAGCACTGGTTCACAA